>NZ_CP036501.1:908119-1210825 GCF_026230195.1 Candidatus Paraluminiphilus aquimaris
AGCTTTAGGGCTTTTCACTACGTTATCTTCGGTGGTATCACCCCCTAGGAAAAGCTGTGCTACGAACATCAAGACGAGTAAACTTACGCCACCCCAGAGGACGTTGCCCCTGTTAGCTGTCACGATTTGACCTGTTTGAAGGCGAGTGGCGCCTCTGGGCTTGCTATGCAACGCGTTGTTCCTTGTCCTACTGAAGGCAATTCGTTGAGCCGTATCATAACCGACAATGGCTACGTTCAGCATCACTGTTGCGTGCAAGTAGGGTGAGTGTTTTACGCATGCTGAGGTTGATGGCACGATGTCAGGTCGCAGTGCCAAATTTTGAAAAAAACGTTTAACGAAAGGTAATCTAATGGGGCTTTTTGAGGATCTGAAAGCACGAGGCTTGGTTTTTCAGACCACCAGTGACGAGCATTTTGAGGCATGGCTTAGTGAGCGGCCCCGCACACTGTATTGTGGGTTCGATCCAACGGCCGACAGTTTGCACATCGGCTCGTTAGTTCCGCTTTTGACCCTACGTCGTTTTCAGCTGGCGGGCCACACACCGATTGCTCTGGTCGGTGGCGCAACCGGACTGATTGGTGACCCCAGTTTTAAGGCTCAGGAACGTGCCCTAAATACCCCCGATATTGTTGCCGGATGGGTAGAACGACTCCGGACTCAGATGTCGCAGTTTTTAAGTTTTGATGGCGACGCCGCTGCGGTCATGGCAAATAATCTCGATTGGACAGCTGAGATCGATGTTCTGACGTTTTTGAGGGATGTGGGTAAACACTTCTCTGTTAACAGCATGATTTCCAAGGAGTCAGTAAAGCAGCGGATCGAGCGCGAGGGCTCGGGCATTAGTTTTACCGAATTCACTTATATGATCCTACAGTCGTTTGATTTCGCAGAATTGAACAAGCGGTTCGGTTGCGAGTTGCAGATAGGCGGCTCAGACCAGTGGGGAAATATCACAGGTGGTATCGATCTCACTCGTCGCATGAACAGCGCGTCGGTCCAAGGTCTCACTATGCCATTGGTTACGAAGGCGGATGGGACAAAGTTTGGTAAAACGGAATCGGGCACCATTTGGTTGGATGCAAGTAAGACCTCGCCTTACGCTTTTTACCAATTCTGGTTGGGCACCGCTGACGCCGACGTGTACAAATTCCTTAAGTACTTCACGTTCTTATCGGTCGATGACATTGACGCGATTGAACGCGAGGACGCCGCACGGGAAGGTCGACCCGAAGCGCAGCGCGTTTTGGCCAAAGAGGTCACGGTCCTGGTTCATGGCGAGGCTGGTTTAGAAGCCGCTGAGCGCATTACTCAAGCCATGTTTAGTGGCGATGCCACAGCCTTGTCTGAGTCCGATTTGGCTCAGTTAAGTCTCGATGGACTGCCCAGCAGTGAGATTAGTCGAGATGCCCTCCCTGAGACACTTACCCAACTTTTGACTGATGCAGGCATGGCGAACTCCGGGAAGCAGGTTAAAGATGCCTTAGGACGCGCCGCGGTGTCGATTAATGGCCGCGCTATCTCGTCCGAGGACAACGGTAATCCCGGAGCGTGCTTTGGTGCCGATGCCGCCTTGCACGGGCATTACTTCATTACCCGTCTCGGCAAAAAGAAGGTCCATCTGTTTATTGCCAAATAGCCACACCATGAGGCTGAGGACTGCTTATGACACCGGCTATTTTTGGTCTTGAAGGTTTAGCTGTCACGGCCTCTGAGCGCGCCTTTTTTAAAGACGCGGCGCCTGTGGGCTATATTCTCTTCGGTCGTAATGTTGCAGATCGAGAACAGCTACGCCGACTCACTGATGACCTTAGGAGCATTTCGGGGCGTTCAGCACTGCCTATTTTGATCGATCAGGAGGGCGGGCGCGTGGCGAGGATGCAGCCCCCTCAGTGGTTGAGCTATCCACCGGCGGCGGTTTTTGAAGCACTATTTTCGCGTGATCCCGTGGCTGGCGCACAGGCATGTCGTTGTAACTTTGAGGCGCTGGCGCTCGACCTTGCTGAGGTGGGGATCACCGCGACCTGCGCACCTGTTTTAGATGTCCCTGTTGATGGTGCGCATAGCGTCATTGGTGATCGAGCCTTCTCGCGCAGTCCGCATCGTGTCTCTCTATTGGGGAGAGCCTGCCTCGAGGGTCTTTTGGACGGTGGCATAGGACCTGTGATCAAGCATATTCCCGGCCATGGGCGGGCAGCGGCTGACTCGCACCTTGAGTTGCCTCGCGTCGCGGCTACGCGAAGCGAACTTGAGAATGATTTGACGCCCTTTAGGGCACTCGCCGATGCATCAATGGCCATGACCGCGCACGTGATCTACGAGGCTTGGGATAGCGAGCGATGCGCCACACTGTCCTCTAGCGTTATCAATGAGATTATTCGTAACCAAATCGGGTTCGACGGGTTACTCATGAGTGATGACCTCGATATGAAGGCGCTCTCCGGAGAGATTGGCAGCTTGGCCCTTGAAGCGCAGCAGGCGGGTTGCGATGTCGTTCTAAATTGCTGGGCAAAAATGGCCGACATGGTCGATATTGCTGGAAAAATGGCGGCGCCAGGACCAAAAACCATCGCGCGGATCGAGCGCGCTGAGAGAGGTCTAATGGCCGCGGCCTCCTGTGTTGCAATAAAAGACCGTCAGCGGGCATTACTTGCGCAGCGCGACGCACTGTTGGCGACCTAAACCTAAACCTAAACCTAAACCTAAACCTAAACCTAAACCTCGACCGATAGCGGATGACTTGCCGCCTCCCCTCAGGTGGATCGCCCAGCGCAATCGTCTAGACTTGTCAGTGCAAGGCCTTGCGGTTTTTGATGGAGGCGATACGCTTCAGATCGCGCTTAAGAGCACCTGTTGCTTTGAGGGGTGAAGCGCATCGGTCCCAAGCCTTCAGTGGGTTATAGCGCGTCAGTCGCAAGCGCGCCTTTAAAGACAGTGACGGGCAAAAAAAGAGTGCCGGTCAGAAAAGAGCGCCGGTCGCAAGAGAGTAGAACGATGAGACATTCCTCAAGTACTAATTCCCAATGGCTTAAAGTGCGCGGCCTCGGTGCCGGCATTTTGTTCTTGATGATCTCTGGCTGTCAGTTGCTCGAGGAAGTCGGTGGCTCGCAGAGCGCTACGCGCCCAGAGCCCAAAGCGGCGCCCGAAAGAACAAAAATGTGTGAAGATCCAAGACCGAAAATTTGCACAATGCGTTACGAGCCTGTTTGTGCCGTCATGGCATCAGGCCTCATTACCACGTACCCTTCAGCTTGCAACGCGTGTGCTGACATTGCTGTCAGTGGTTGGCGAGCGGAACCTTGTGAGGAATAAGCATGTCTCTGACTAATCGAATTTTGCTGGCTATGGTGCTGGGTATCAGTCTCGGCTCTATCCTCGAGATACTCTTGGGCAACTTAGACACTGAGACTCAGCTCTATGGCTTCGTGTATAACGGCCTCGTTATGGGTGTCTTCGATGTCCTCGGTCGTATTTTCATCGCTTCCCTGAAGTTGCTCGTCGTGCCCTTGGTCTTGGTGTCGCTTATTTGCGGAATGGCGGCACTCGGTGCGAGTAGCCGTATGGGACCGATCGCAGGAAAGACCTTGGGGCTTTACCTCATCACGACCTGTATCGCGGTAACACTTGGCTTAGCTGTTGCAATCATTGTGGGGCCGGGCAATGGCGTTAACGCCATTGCGAGTGTGGATTTTGTGCCGAAAGAGGCGCCGCCGATCAAGGAAACGCTGATCAATATATTTCCTACGAACCCCGTCGCTGCAATGGCCGAGGGCAACATGCTGCAGGTCATCGTATTTGCACTGCTCGTCGGTTTCGCGATGACGCGCGCAGGCGAGGCAGGTGAGCGCCTAATCGCCTGGTTCCAAGACTTAGAAGTGGTTGTCATGAAAATGGTCGGGGTGCTTATTGAGCTCGCACCCTACGGTGTCTTCGCATTATTGACTAAGTTATTCGCCACCATGGGGTTTGAGACGATTTTCGATCTAGCAAAGTATTTTTTCACTCTGCTAGCGGTCCTGCTTTTCCACGGACTGGTCATTTACGGTTTGGTGTTGCGGACACTCACGCCACTCTCGCCTGCGGTGCTGCGTGCAAAGATGCGCCGCGTCTGGGCTTTTGCTTTTTCGACCTCTTCGTCTGGGGCAACGCTACCCATAACGCTCCGCACTGTTGAGAAACGATTAGGCGTTAACAAGAGTGTTGCAGGGTTTGCGGTACCACTGGGTGCCACCATTAATATGGACGGTACGGCCATTATGCAGGGGGTTGCCACGGTCTTTATTGCGCAGGTTTACGGTATCGACCTCAGTAGCAGTCAGCTTCTGATGGTCGTTCTAACAGCAACCCTTGCCTCTATTGGGACTGCTGCGGTACCGAGCGCGGGTTTGATTATGCTCTCGCTTGTGCTGACGCAGGCGGGCCTTCCGGTAGAGGGTGTTGCCCTGATTCTCGGTGTCGATCGTCTGCTCGATATGGTTCGGACAGCGGTTAACGTGACGGGCGATGCAACCGTTTCCACCGTTGTTGCCTACCATGAGGGGCAGTTGGATGAGGTCGTGTATAACGATCCCAACGCGGATCTTGAGTTAGACAGTGAGGAAAGCACAGAGGCTGTGGTATGAGTCTGTCGGTAACGATCGTCCCGGTCACCCCCTATCAGCAGAACTGCTCTATCGTTAAGTGTAATGCGACAGGTAAGGCGGCTGTTGTTGATCCTGGCGGTGATATTGATCGGATAAAAGCCGCCATCGAAAAGATGGGCGCAACCGTTGAGAAGATCCTTCTTACTCATGGCCATATGGACCACTGCGCGGCAGCCGACGTCCTTCGGCAGGAGTGGGAGGTCCCCATTGAGGGTCCCGAGGAGGGCGACAGGTTTTGGATTGATAACCTGCCTAAGTGGTGTGAGATGTCCGGTTTCCCATCCGCCGAGGCTTTTGAGCCAGACCGCTGGTTGGTTGATGGGGATACCGTTTCCGTGGGCAACTTAGAGCTTGCTGTGATTCATTGCCCAGGGCACACCCCGGGGCATGTTGTATTTTACGATCGCCATCAAAACGTCGCCTGGGTGGGCGATGTGATCTTTGCTGGGTCGATTGGCCGCACAGACTTTCCCAAGGGGAATCACGACGAGTTGATTCACTCGATTCGTGAGAAGCTTTTCCCCCTCGGCGATAACGTCCAGTTTGTTCCCGGGCATGGACCGGACTCAACCTTTGGCCGCGAGCGGGCAACGAATCCCTTCGTTGCCGATATGCAGTTTGGTTAGCCTGATTTAAGCTGCCACAAACCCTTTCCACGACGCCATATAGTCGATGAACTTGGGGCCTAGGCCCTGGTCGGCTAGATGTTGGCGACTTACCGGTAGCTCCAGCATGGCAAAGTCAGGATTTGCCATGGCCTGCGCTGGGAAGTCCGCGTGAACCACGGCTCCACGTCCGATCAAAACAAAGTCGAGGCCGCTATCTATTGCTCGTTGGCAGTCACCAGCAGAGTACAACTTACCCGCCGCACCCAGTGCGACACCTTTTCGAGGCAGATCAGTAAAGACCTTAAGCAGTGACTCGCCCGCAAACGCCTCATCGTGTGCCGGCTTAAATACATCCCAGAGCGACATATCGAGGTAGTCGATGCGATCGTCGGTGAGTAATTGACCGGCTAAATCTCGTATTTCTTCCGTGCGTTGTCCAAAGCGCTCGGGCGATAGGCGGACCCCTAAGCTAAAGGATCGCCCACAAGAGGCGTTGATTCCCTCGATAATGTCGAACAACACCTTCGCGCGCTTTACGGGACTACCACCATAGGCGTCGTCTCTACGATTAATCTCGGGACTCAAAAATTGAGCGATGAGATAGCCGTGAGCGCCGTGCAATTGCACACCGTCAAAACCGGCCTTGTGACACCGAACGGCCGACGCGATGCAGTCCTCGACAAACCCCTCGACCTCCTCAATTGTCATCGCTTTCGAGTTGGTGGACTCATCATCCGAGGGGCACATAGGGGTGTCATCGCAATAGTCTCCCATCGCACGCATCCCGCCGTGATGCAGTTGCACTACAGCATGGCTACCTTGGGCTTTGATGCCGCTGGCCATGCGCTTTAGGCCCTCAAGGTGCAGGTCATCGTGTGCGCCCAGCTGACCAGGGAAGCCAACCCCCCGATGTTGTACCGATGTAGCGCAGGTCATCGTGAGTCCAAATCCCCCCTCTGCGCGTCGCGTCAACCAGTGATACTCATCGTCACTCATGACACCGTCTCTACCGCTCTGCAGATTGGTAAGCGCGGCCAACATGAAACGATTTTTAATGGTTGAGCCGTTGTTAAAGTGTAGGGGGTTCCCTAGGGATGTCATATTGCTACCTCGTTAGTTTCGGTGGGCTTCACCGGCAAATACAGTGCCGACAACGTCGATGTGGCGTAACGTATCAAGCGGTGCGGTCATTGGGTCGTCAGCGAGTATCGTAAAGTCAGCGGCTTTACCGGCCCTTATCGATCCAATTTCATCTTCTAGGCCAAGAATCCAAGCCGCGTCGATAGTAATCGCTTTTAATGCACCCTCGCGACTCATGACTTCAGCCTGACCTGTTTTATCGCCTGAGATATTTTCCCGTGCTACCGCGGTCCACATAAGTGTCAACGGAGAAAGCGGCGCCATTGGGCTATCTGAGTGCAATCCAACCGGTACATTTTTCTGCTCCAGTGAGCCCAAACGCACCATTTGAGGCCCTCTATCGGGTCCGAGCCAATCGCCGCTATACATTTCAGACAAGATGAAGTGGTAATAGGGGTTCGCCGAGACGGCGGCCCCGAGCACGGCCAACTTTCGGTTCTGATCCTCGGTGCTATAGGCAAAATGCTCAAGGGTCATACGGTGGTCAGCCCGAGGGCTTTCGCGTAACAAGTATTCCAATAGATCGATAAATCTTGCCGTAGCCGCATCTCCGTTACTGTGCGCATGAATTTGGAATCCTGCGTCCCAAAAAGTTCTGGCGAAGGATTTGAGCGTCGGGACGTCCACCATCCAAACACCCATATGGCCGTCTAGGTAACCCGGCGCACCCATCTGAGACAGCCCTGAAAAGATAGCGCCATCGATCATGAGCTTGAAGTGATTACCCACTGACACATGCTCATCGTTCATCGCTTGCCACTCACGGACTTCAGTTAAGGCTTGCTCTGGAGTTTTCTGGCGCGTGAGGAAGTCGGTGATGATGGGGGTAAGTAAAATGCGCACACCCACCGGGTCATTGGCCACAGCGGCTTTTACCGCCTGAATTTCAGCAACAGGGTTTCCGAAAATGCCTGTCCCCATATCGGCGGCGGTTGTTACGCCTGACTCGTGCATCATTGAGAGAAAGTTCTGCATGCCTTTCATATAGCGAGCGGGCTCAAATAGAAAGCCCATGCGAGGAAAAACAGCCCTCAGGCCCAGCTCATAAAAGTGACCTCGCTCCCAGTCAGCGCCCTCGTGAATCGCGTCCGCGTCCTCCTTTGTGACGCCAATTGCATTCCACGCCGCGTCATTACCAATCAGTTCATGAAATGAGCGGTGCCAAATCATCACCGGTACATCGCCAAACCAGTCGTTAAGGTCTTCACGCCATACCTCCCCATGCCAGAGCGGGTGGTAGCCAAACACAACAAACGGAATCGTCGGGTCAGCATGGCCAGCTACAAGTTTGGTCAGTGATCGCTTGTAAGCCTCGGGTGTGGTGGCTCCGGGAAAGTCGCCTGTTGGCAGATACCAATCATCCGGTGCGAGAAACGGGAACTGAGTCAGTACAGCAGGAAGGGTTGGATGAACATGGGGGTCTATCAGTCCCGGTGTCATAACGAAGGATTCGAACTGCCGGTCGATTCGAGCACTGCGATCGCGAATGAGTGGGGCTAAGCTTTCAAGGTCTCCCACCGCCAGCACCTTGCCATTTTCTACTGCAACCGCCGTGGCGAGGGGCAGCGCGGGCTCCATGGTCCGAATGAGTTTGGCGGTGTAGACCACTGTTTCTGCCGCACAAACGGGCGCCGCAACCAGGAAAATGATGGTTTGAATTATTGTTCTTAGCATCATGCATCTACCCTCCACGTGCCTTTCCCATCATGTCACGAACAGGGCAAAAAAGTGGAGGGGTTAGCGCAGAACTTTTATCCAGTCACCGGTACGTGGCTCACCACCTGGGTAGTAACCATTGATAAGGCGGAGCTGGTTTTCTGCATCGGGGATACGGATGCCGGTACTTAACGAGGCGAACGTCGCACCGCGAGGCACCTGCACATAGGTTAATGTGAGACTCTCACCCCGTTTTTTCTCCTTGGGAAACAAGGGGCGAAACGAGGTGATTATTTTCTTAAAGGCGTCATCGGACCCTGCAAAGTCTGATGACTCACCCTCAAAGAGGTAGCGAAAACGGTAATCAACAATGCCGAGTCGCTTTTGAACACCGCCGGCACTTGCCAGCCCCGTCGCTCCTTTGAGGCCTTGGTTCTCAATTTCTTCTTGTTGACTCACTTCGCCGGTTGCGAGGGTTGGTAGCGCGGCTGTTGGGTCTGTCTCGGGATCAATCTTTGCAATTTTTATTGTCAAAGCAGCATCGGAGTCAGGCGCCCGCGCCACGATCTCGCGTGTATTTGCGGTGACGTTCCAGCCCTCCGGGTGCTCGAACGTGAAGTCGAGTTTATTGTGGTAGTAGCGCAGTGGGTCGCTCTGTGCCTCAGCGCTAGCACCGACCACCATGCCCTGGGTTTCCCGTCTGAATCGACCCGGTAGCTCAGGATCATCCGCCATGGTGTCAAAATCGAGTGTGTTGGCTGTTTTGATAACGGTTTGCAGGCGAAGGTCATTACGTGGATGACTGGCGTAGAGACCGTGATAGGTGCCGGAGGGTTTACCTGCGGCTTTGGCGGCGGCCTTTCGATAGCGTTCTTGATCTTTGAGAACGCCAATTACCGATAACAGTGCATCGGCGTCATAGCCGCTTTTATGCATAATCTCGGCGCCTTCAGCGTCCGCTTCTAGCTCCATTTCCCGACCGAAGCCTGAGACCAATTCCGCACCGTACATGTTCGTCGCATCGTAAAGATCCCCGGATCGGGTAAGGATCAGAGCGGAAACTGCGACGGCCTGCGTCGTGAGCTGCTGGGTACGTCTTCTAGCGTGATGCCGCTCGGTGATGTGGGCAATCTCGTGCGCAATAACGCCTGCAAGTTCTGCTTCAGTATTGAGGTAAGCCAATAGCCCACGGTTGATGTAAATCATCCCGCCCGGCAGAGCAAAGGCATTGATATCCGGCGAATCGAGCAGGGTGAAGGTGAATTCTTCGTCGGCTAAGCTCGAGTTGGCGACGAGTCTCTGGGCTATTTCGTTAACGTAGGTGTTGAGTTTTGGATCGTCATAAATACCAACATTCTCAATCAGTTTCTCATGTTCATCTGCGGCCTTTTTGGGGATGCTGACCGGCCTACCGCCGACCGTAACCGTAGATGATCCCGCACAGCTCACAAGGAAAATCGCGGTCAGCAATACGGTGAGTAATCGGGTCATGAATTAAGACTCCGCTGACAAATACTGAAGTAGTTGACTGCCTAAACTCTCACAGGCGGTGTCCTGCACGGGAGCAATGATGGGAATGGGAACAACCACGGCGGGCATATAACTCTGCCCGCTTGTTTGGGCGCTCATACGACCGACTTCAGATCCGTCGCCGAAGTTCCATATCGTGGCTTCGTATTCAGACTCGGTGCCCCACGTTCCAAAGCCAAAACATCCAGCACCTGTCGGTCCTACACCGCAAGTCATCGAACCGCTACTGTTTGTGTCCTCGGTTCGTCCATCAATCCAAATCATGTACTGCAGGTCTAGCTCGCCCAGTTTGTCAGCAACGCTGGGCAGCGCCATTAAGCGGTCGACACTCTCGATACTCAGGGGTGCCGTACGGGGTTCGAACCAGGGATAAAGCGAGTCGATAAACTGACGCTCGGGAATCACGCTGATGCCGGTGTCGCCGCGACTAACATGTCCCCCAATACAATCAATGAAGTCTGGCTCGGTATCATAATCGGGTGCGTGTCGACGACCTAATATAACGATGGTGCCTTCGCCCATGCCGGCAACGGGCGCATCAAAGGTCATCTCGTCCACATTCGCCGTGACACAGCCACCCAACAACGAAGTGACTGCGATTAGGCACACACAAAAGCGCATCATTGGGCCTCCTGGGACTTTTGGACCCATGCTACGACGCCCGGTACGCGACCAAAACTGGTGATGAAGTTAGCGCCAGCATCTCTGAGAGCCATCACAGCGGCCTCATTTACCGCGTCTGTATCGCTTTGTAAGAAGGCGGTTGGTGTCTTGCCATAGGCTGTTAGTGGCCACTGGGTAAATGCCTGTGCGTTCTCTGTGACGATGACTTGATTTTCCTCGTCTTTGAGCTGGCCGGGTTCCACCAGTGAGAGTTGATAACGCATCCAGATCTCGTAAACCTTGACGTTGGTGTAGAGCGGGATGGCGTATTGGACATCGGTGACTTCAGGAATGAGAACGGCATCAACGTCATAGGTGTTGAGATCCTCATAGTTCTCTATGAAAACCACATTCTGGAAAAATGCGGGTAGGAGAGTTGACCAAAAGTTAACTTGTGCAAGGCCCGTACTCACCCGCCAGCTGGCCTCACCGCGGCCTGTAGCGTCGTCGACAAGCTCGTGCTCGCGAAATTCCTTGGTGAAGAGCACACCAACCGACACGGGAAGTGGGTCAACAACGGGTGTCGGAAAGCTACCCTCGACGATGACCTCTCGGCTGCTGCAAGCCGCCAAGCTCATGAGACAGAGTAGCGCTAAGGCGCTTTTGGCCCTACGGCCTAAAGTCGTTGAGTCCAACAAACGTTCCACCATTCCGATGAGTCAGTTCTCGCATGAGTGTAGCAAATCGAATACCCGTATCCTGCAATTCAGGTGGGCGTATGAACTGTACGGGGAACCCGACCGCATGGATGCGCACGCGACGCTCTCCCGTTCGTGCCTCCGCATTGAGCTTATCTACTGTTAAGACGACGTCTTCGATCGAGCGCCCTGTGAACTCATCGCCAAAGACATAAATCGAAATCTTTTTGTCCCGGTCATAAAACGAGCGCACTGCTTGAGTGATGCCCTCAACGGGTGAAGAGTTAGAAAAGGCATTCCAGTTGGCAAGATTACGCAAGATGAGCTGTCGCCTTGCTGGTGTGTCGGGAATCCACTGTCCCGCGTAACGACTAAATAAGTAATTACCCATGTCGTTCATGACCTGAATGCCCTTGACGTTAGGGTAAATATTGAGTGTTGCCTCCATCTCTCTCAGCATGCGATCCCAGGCGTAGGAGAACATGGAACCCGAGGTATCAATAATAAAAATGATGTATTCGCTGTCTACCGGGATACCCCCGATTAGTTGGTTCTTTCGCTCGGCGTCACGACCCAAGAGACGCTCTTCCTCTTCGCTTAGTTCTTGTCGAGCTATTGCTAATTGTGCTTCAACGATACTGTTCGCATTGCGCGTAGTCTGAAGTGAATCGTAGCGGGATTTTGACGAGGCGAGTGCGCCCTGCAAAATGGCAATCTGCTCTTCAAACTCCGAAATTTGTTCCTGCTTGGCCGCAAGATCTCGATTAAGCACGGTTGTTTCACCGCGGATTTCAAAGAGCTGCTCTGTGAGCTCAGCAACGCGGCCTTCCGCAATGACTGTTGATTCTTCAAGAACCTGTGGTTCAACGGTTTTGGTAATCATCAGTAGAAGAATCACGGCACCAAACCCGCAGCAAATAACGTCGAGGAAGGAAAGGGATATTTCAGGTGTCGGTCGTCTTTTAGGCATTATGGCCAATCCTCGGCAGGTGCCATGAAGCTACCGCCCGTTTCTTGCGCGAGCTTCCAAAATTCCGACGCGGCAGCCGGGTCGCCCTCCATGGGAGATAGCACGACATTTACCGGTACATTATTGGGTAACTTTCTGAGCGCATCGCGATAGTGTTTTAGACGCGCAGGCCCTGACACTGTGTTGCGCCTCGGTGCAGATTGGCCCTGTGTCGGCAGCCCGTCCGTAATGAGGAAGATGTTGTCAGGCTGGCTGTCGAGTTCCTGTAAGAAGCCAAAAGCGTTGTGCAGCGAGGTGCCACCCGTTGGTAGCGTCTCTCTCACAGAATCGACAACGCGTTCGATTTGCTCGCCGTCTGCGACCTCCAACCATCGACCTTTGGTCTCGGGAAGGGCGAACTGCGCTTGTGTGTTGAACAGTATGATTTGATAACGAGACCCTGTTGGGAGTTGCGCCGTTAGCCAATCGACCACGTCGAGTGCTTGTACCCATTTTCGCGCAGAACGCTGGATAGCCTCCGATTGATTTCGTATTCGGATCACGTTCACTACCTCGGGTGCGAGCATGCTCGCCGACACATCTAACAAAATAGCGATGCGATTACCGCCGAGTTTCAGTCCTGTCAGATATTGGCGATTGCCCTCGCCCTGAAACTCCCGAGCACTCGCACCCCCGTCAGCCTCCGCCGCTTCACGCAATTGCTGGATACGCTCCTCGAGCGAATTAATTTCGGCTTTCAGCGCGTCGAGGTCAGTGGTTTCGCTTACATCGGATTCTTCGAGCGAGGCTATTAATGCCTCCAGCCGATCTAGCTCTTCGGTCACGACTCGCGCACGACCTTGTGCTTCAACAATATCGAAATCGGTGCTGCTGACGGCATTTCGAAGCTTTACCAGGCCTTCCTCGCCCTCTCGAATATCCTCCTCGAGCAGATCTACTTCGGAGAGCACTTCGGCGTTTACCGATTGGATTTGAATCTCAATTGAGTGATCGATAATAAGAAACACCAGAACGACAGCACCAAATCCGCAGGACATGATGTCCAAAAAGCTCAGACTAAAGGTAGTGGTTTGTCGCTTCCGGCGCGCCATTGGTTAGCTTTCAACACGAATCAGTAGGGCCTCGAAACCATCGTCACGATAGAGGCGACAGCCCGCGTGCAGTTGCTCATGTGAGCTTTGGGTCGACAGCACGTTCACCCGGTTTCTAAACGCATCTGAAACGTAAACGCGATCAGGGCCGGCGATAAGACCGAAGGCCTGCGACTCAGGACTCTGATTTGTGATCGAGTACGCCTGCGAATTGATCAAAATATGGGTAGGGACTGTGGAGTGAAGCGTAGGCTCATCGCTCGCATCTGGCCGGTGCGTTGATTCCCTAAGTTCGGGGGACTCAGAGACATCCACCTCCTGTGAAGGAGCGTTAGTGCTGCTAATACGAGACAGCGGAGCATCAGTGCCCCGTGTACTGAGAATGTGATCTGATGCGTTTGTAAGGCTTTGTAGATCGGCAGCGTAGTCAAATCGAATGCCTGGGAGATTGGCCAACAGACCGTCAACGCTCAATACTCCCGGAGCGCTCTCAACGGCTTTCATTACTTGCGTACCTATGAACGTCAAACCACTGCGCGCGATCTTAAATTCGTAGCCATTAACCGAGAGCGCGGCTTCCTCAGCGTGTTTGAGGGTCTCGAATGCACCCGGAATGGCATTAAATAGATTTTGCTCAGCTTCTGCGCTGCGCCTTGGATCAAACCGCGTTTGTTCCACACACATATCCGCACAGTACTCGAGACATTGTTCTAAAAGATCCAGATAACCAAGCCCGGGCATGGACGTCGATTTCCCTACTGTGAGCTGACCCTGATCGAGGTTGACCTTGGTGACTATGAGTTGCCGCCATTGAAGATCCAAATGGACCCCGGCCTTTCCCGTAGCGTGCTGATGCAGCAGTGCACGATCTAAAATGGAAGCAGGCGTTTTGCCGAGCGCATTCATGATGCCAAGGAGCAGCTCTAGCTGGGCTTGACTCAGACTTGAGGGGGCGATCACTGAAAGATGGGTGATCTCACCCATTTCGCGCTCTGCTTCGTTAAAAATGAATTTGAGATGCTCATAGACAAGGTCAGCACTATGCCGGGCTCCCGCAAACTCAGAAGTAAGCGATACGGTTGATAGCTGCGACCAGAAGTCGGTTCGTGTTTCGAGTGGACGACGCTTTAACTCTTCGAGTACCCCGTGTCCAAACACGAGTCGTCCGTCGCTTGAGGCCAGTGCCGCACCGGGTGACGCGATGACAGTGCTACCCGACGTCAACGTAATTTGGGAGTCCGTAATATCGAGAAGGATATGGCTCATTTGGGTGCAGCCAAGTGTCGTATGAGTTGCTTGTCGGTGTAACGCTGCGTTCTTAGGACGAGGCGTTCTTGCGACAACTGCAGCTGGTGCAGCGCAAACATGATAATGATTGATAGGACCAGAGCGACGAACGTACTGTTGAAGGCGACACCTAGGCTGACTGTGACGCCCGAAATATCACCCTCTACGGCCTTGTAAGCCTGCCCTAGTGCGTCACCAATACCGCGAACTGTTCCAATAAATCCAATCGACGGGATCGCCCAGCTGATGTATCGCACCATCGACAATTCGGAATCCAGCTTATCCGCTTCAATGTCGCATTGCTCACGTACAGCCTCAGACACAGCGGGTATGCTTGCGGTGGTAGAGAAACGACTCAGTGCATTCAGTAAGGTCCTAGGTAGCAGGAGATCCTGTTCCGTTTCAGGCAGAGCCTCGATGGCTCGAGCGTAGTTACGCGCGTCCTGAGGCAAAAGCGTTGTGCCTTCGGTTACTTGTATAAGGTTTCGCTCAAGCATCGCGGCTTCTTGTCGGGTCGACCAGGCTTTGAGACTCATGATCGCAAGTGCCCAGATCATGAGAATGAAACACGCTTCTTGTTCGAAATCTCGAATGACGACGAACAGCGAGCGCTCTGGCACAAAGGCCTCACCCGAGGCTTGAAGCGCAGCTTGTGCGACGAGCTGCGCATCGGCCGAGGGCCTAATCAATCCCACGTAAAAAGCGTGCACGACGATCACCGCGGCCAATAAAGCCAGGACCTGAAAAGCAAATTCGGAAGGCAGTCTCGATTTATTCATGGCAGTTGTTCTCATATGTCGATCGGAAACGACACGGATCGATCTTCCGAGATTCGTTCGGTCGGACGATATCGGTCGGCAGCACTATTCGTTTCGCCAGAGCTCATCTCTGGCTCGGTGGCGTTGGAGTCCTGCGTGCTCGTGCTTTCAAGCGCTTGTGTCTGAACTTCATCTGATATTTCGTCATCAGTATCAGTTGTTGAGGCGGCGGCTGGGGTCTCGACGGGTGATTCCGATTCGGTCGCGGGCGAAGTCTCCTGCCCAATGGCGGCTGCGGCTGTCGCCAAGAAAATACTTAACATCACAATGTGTTTATTCGGCATATCTGGCCACCCTGAATCCGACATCATCTCTACCGCGCTCGCCATAATCTCTGTAGGTCAGCCTGAGCTCTCTCAATCGACTCAGACTCCAACTTGCGCCTCGAATTGTAAAATTATCGCCCTGATCATCTCCCAGCGGATTTTCTTCTACGGCCTCCCCCGGGACAGGAATTCGATAAACATCATTTACCCATTCCGATACATTTCCCCCAAGATCATATAAGCCTCTGGGATTAGCAGGAAATTTACCCACTTCGGAACTGACAATCGCACCATCAGAGTAACCATTGAGTATCCGACCTGTCACGATTGCCGAGGAGCCATCCGCCAAATTGGCACTGTTATTTTCAGGTGGCCAGGCATCTCCCCAGGCGAATCGCCAAATATCAGTATCGTGTATACGACTTGCATAGGCCCACTCGGCCTCGCTGGGAAGGCGATAACCGATACTTTTCTCGTCAAAGCCGACAATGATGCCGTCGCGCTCTTTGTAAAACGGGTCTAAGCCCTCGCGTGCGCTTAACCAATTGCAGAAACTGGCCGCTTGCTGCCATGACAGATCAACGGCGGGCTGATGCTCCCGATTTAAACTCTTACCGCCGGCTTGTCCTGAATTGTGATCCGCGGTGAACTGGCGAAACTGCGCATTGGTAACTTCCGTTGTGGCGAGATAAAAGGCACGTGTTAAGCGGATCGTGCGCTCTACTTCGTTGGCGCCGCGTCCAGCATCACGACGGGGCGCACCCATGGTGAATTCGTTGACGGCCTCGACTTGGGGGTCTATCAGCAGTAATGACTGGCCAAGCGAGGACAAGAGCTGAGGCTTAATAGCGGCTTTTCGTGCTTCCTCTTCGGTCAATAAATCGATTTTTAGACGCTGCGCGAGGCCTGCTCGTGGCGTTACCTTTCGTTCAACACTTGCGTATCCAGGCGCACTGACAGCAATCGTCTGCTCGATACTGGGCAGCGATAACGTCGTGCTGCCTGCGCCTCGGTCAGAACCGTTAACCGATACACGCGCTATCGACGGTGTTATTTGAAGTGAGACATCTCCCAACGTGGGGGTGAGTGTCAGGGCTCTGCGTTCGGTGGCGCCTTTCCCCAGGGAGGATCGAAATTCACTTGGTTGATACCCAGCACGTCGTAAGATAATCAGGTGATTAACATCAGGCGACATAGCAATATCGACAGGCGTGATGCCGATAAATTGACCATCGCGCGTTACAGAGGCTCCGCTGGGTGTTGAGGTCAAACTCAGAGTGCCCTCGGCCGCAACGAGCTCCACGGTGCCCAAGTCCAGATCTGTATTCGCTACCGCCTTGACCTCTATTATTTGGCTGACATAACCCGGTGCGCTGATTAACAGTTGCTGTTCACCCGCCATCACTTCGATGACACCGTTGTTCTTGATGATGGGCTGTTCGTCAATTTGAAACCTGGCCCGCTCTGGTATGGCGTCAACTGTCACGCGCGCCCAACCGGGCACCAAGTCTTGGCTGTATCGCTGCGTGATGCCCCGCCCTTCGAGGGTGATTACGCCCTCGAAATCGAGATGACGCTCGGCAGAGAGCTTAAATGCGACATCGCCAGCAGCCACACCTTCTAGGGTAAGTGGCGTGACACCGGCTACCTGCCCATCAATGACTACCGTTGCCCCGGCAGGTTGCGTCTCAATGATTAACGTACCCGGTAGGGGTATGAGGTTCACCACGCGGTTCTGAACGTCGGCTGAATCGACCTCCAACGTACCTTGAAACGGAGAGTAGCCGTCGGCTGTGATGGTTAGCGGGTAGGACCCGGGTCGGATTAACAGTCGATCGCCAAAGGGCAGGGCGAGTCCACCGACGTTGATATCAATTGGTGTAACCGTCTCAGACGTTACGGCGACAGATTTCGCGGTCAAAAGGAAAAAGAGTGCATAGGCCAACACCAGTGTACCTAGGGCGAGGACTACTAGGCGCGGTTGCATCTTGGCTGTCTTTTCCACGATAACCGCTTGTCGCGGCTCAAAGGTGGCTGCCGCGAGGCGTTCCTGCGGTGTTTGCTGCTCTGTCATCAGCGGCGAATTGCCTCCGTGCAACGGATATCGACTGTATTTTCGCGATTCATCCCGACGTTTAATGTTACCAATACATCACGATAGCCATTTCGACTTCCTAGCAATTGATACTGGCCGGGTCTTAAGGAGACAACGCGGGACGTGACGGTGCCGAGTCGTGCTACCCGCTTTAGGGTAATTTCGGTCTTGCCATCAGAAAGGATAGTGACGGGAAGAGGGGTACTCGCGTTCTGAACGATGTCTTGAGCCCTGGACCCTAGCGCTTGTAATTTAGGCATGTTGTCTGCCGTATTCAGCGCCGCGTTCGCCTCCCTGACCGTTGTTTGCGCATCGTCCAAAATGGTGGGGTCCACAAGCCTTGCCGGTTTTTCGATAATGGCGTCTAGTCGTAAGAAGAGGTCTGCCATCGGCTCTGTTCTCGCAAGTCCCTCCGAGGCTTGAACCAGGCTGGGATCAAGCGCTAAGGCATCTCGGTAGGTCTCAGATGCTGATGCCCAGCTTTCACTCGCCTCCTGCTTTGCCGCTGTGCTAATGAAGCGATTGAGCGAGCTCAGTATTTCGGCTTCTCTGGTTTGATCGAGCGCCACGCGCGGGGATTCATCAGCAGGCTTGAGCTTTGCGGCTCCTTTGAAGGCAGCTCGTGCCGTATCAAAATCGCTGACCTCGAGTGCTTCGAATCCGCGGGTCATAGCGGTGAGGAATTGCTGGTTGGTCAGTGCATTGCGATAGGCTTTGGCAATGGCCTGCAAGCGCTTATGGGGAGGGTCGAGTTCAATTGCTGCTTGGATTTTGCCGAGTGCCTCACCGAAGGCGCGGTCAGAATAGAGCGCGCTGGCTTGATCAATGAGCGCGACAACTTCGGGAATGCTTGGTACCCGCGCTGTGGCATCAATTACATCAAGGCTGTCGGGTGCCATCTGCAGCAGGATAATACCCAGCCTGTTTGCGCCCTCGGCCTGACCGGTCTCGATCATATTTAATAAAGTAGCCAGTCTCTCAGAGACTTCATCCGGTAACCGAGCCTCCAGCGCATCGAGCGCGGACTGTGCTCTTTGGTAGTTTATTTCCGCCTCAGCAAAATCTTGCTCTCGATATGACTGATCGCCGTTGATCGCAAAGTTGGTTGCTTCGTTGAACTCATTGTCTGCCCAGTCATTGACGGCCCGGGCTTCGAGGCGAGCTTGAGTCTCTAATAGTCCTTGCAGTGCTTCCTGTGCGGCTCGGCGGGACTTCGCCATTTGAGCCTCTGCGAAGGGGCTTCGTTCTTCTGTCTGGGTGGTGCTATCCAGCCCCGTTCCGTTGGGTACTTGTATTCCCTGTGAAGCGGGATCATTGGACGAAGCTAACGGCAGGGGGGCGGGCGTTTGTGGCGGCAATACAAAGACGACAAAACCGAGGAGAATGAGACCGATGACACCTGCTATCCATACACCACGCTGAGGCGATGCGGGCGCCTCGGTTTGCGTTGGCGAGGCGTTTGGCTTTGGGTCAAAGCTTGTGGCTCGCAACGCTTCGTCGCTGTCTTTAGACATACCGGTTATACCTATGGCTACGACGAGGGCTGGTCGAGAGACGATGGTAAGTCAGCGATTTCCGCCGCGTAAATGTCGCTTAGGATCTCTCGCCACTGACTGTACTGGTCCTCAATGCTACCCGATAGCTGCACTGTTCGATCCTCTAGCTCAATGACTTGCGGCGTTATCTCGGCTTCCAAGGATTGCCCCAGTTCTTCCAGGGCAAGTGAATGGATTTTGGCTTCAGCTCGGCGCTCGAGGCCACTCTTGACCAAACTGCCGCCTGCATAGATCCCCACTGCGCCGGCTGTTCTTGTCTCTCTATCGTCGGAGGTGGCTGCAGCTACACCAGCTAACAGCGATAGCCCACCGACAATCAGCTGCGTTCTTGCCTCTTGCTCAAGCTCGCGTAATGCGACTGTTTCGTCGTAGCTCAGACGTCGCCACTCATTGTAGGGCGCCTCCATGCTGCCTGAAAAATTGTCATAGTGGCCTTGGAGCGTATCGACGAATACGTGATTACGCTGCTGGATGGCACTAATGCGCGCCATCATGGGGTCACTCTCAGCCGGCAAGCGAATGGCCCGCGTGATGTTTGATTCATCTGTTTTCAAATAACCACTAAACGCCTTGGGCGCAAAACTCTGGGCGAACTTCAGGCGCGCTACATCTCGTATAGCGAGACGCTCCTCTCTGGAGAGCGCCTTGAAGGTCCGAATGAGGTCGTTGGCAATTTTGCGATACACACCCAGGAATGGGTCTCGCTTAACCCGCTGCGTTTGCTGGTAGGCATATCGACTCGTCGAGCCGGAGTAGGCTTTATCCAGCCAAAGGCCCCCGCGCGCATCGCGTGCTTGAATGTTGAGGACAAGTGACTCGCCATCTGACTGCTCAATGGTGCCCGCTATAACAATATCGCTTATATAATCTGCAGATGGTACTACGCGACTGGCGCCCCACACGCCCTGATCGTCAAGAACCAAAGCGAGCTCACGTGCCATGAAGGTTGCTTCAGCGCGCCGTATTTCGGGGTATATGCTGTCATTGATCTCGGTTTCTGAGATGCCTGGATCGAACACAGCCACGGCAATATCGAGGATTTCATCACTTGAAAGCTCGCTTTCGTAGGTCGCAAGTGTTGGAACAGACGTCGTCTTCACCGTCTGAGTAACACAGCCAGATAGGAGTCCGATAAGCGCGAACAGTGTGACCCAGCGATGCATCATTCTTTTGGTATCTCTATGCCTTTGTATTTTCGATACTCGTTCCAGAGTGCCTCTCTGACCTCGGGGTCAGCTTCACGCATGGCGGCCTCACGGAGCTGCCGTGCAACAATGTCGTCGTCATTACCAGAGGGGATGTCCTCGGGCGCTTCGAAGACTGCTGGGTTCTCGGGCGCGCCACCTGAGCGACCGCCAATTCCGCCCCCGACCGACCCATAACCACCGTCGTCAGATGCTTCATAAGGATTTCGACCACCCGATGCGCTCTCAGTTCCTGAGCCACCGGTGCTTTGCGACTGATTACCTTGTTCTCGACGGCTTGAGCGTTGCTGTCGTTGCTCTTCTCTTATGATGGCGTCAAAAACACCTGTACTGGCTTCTAGCTGGCGATCGAGAACAGCCACTCGTTCGGCCGTCGTCATTGGATCGCTACCCCAGTCGGGCTCTAGTCCACCCTGGGCACGCGTCCCAGTGCCTTCGGTTCCGGACGCCACCACGGTGCCTCCCGCTGCGGCAGACGGTGATCCGCCCGAGCTGCCGGTTTGACTGCCCTGTGGGCCACTGCCCTGTGACGATTGCCCACCTTGTCCGTCACTCGATTGTGAACCTGAACCTGAACCTGAGCCACTTGACCCATCTGCGGATTCACCCGGCTCGCCAGGGCTCGCTGAAGCGCTGCTATAGGTAGGTTGTTCATCCACTAAGCTTGGCAGCGATAGATCACCACCCGCGGCGTCACCAAAGCCGGGATCACCTCCCGAAGTACCTGGACTCGAACTGCTACTTCCCCCTGCGGTTTGCCCGGCCGATGATCCCCCGCCGGTGCCTGCACTTTGATCTCCTGAGGCACCACCGCTGGGTGCAGAGCTCCCCGGCATCCCACCGCCAGACGCTGCACCACCACTTGGCATACCTCCGCCTGAACTGTTGCCGCCTCCTGAGGAATTCCCAGAGGAGCTGCTTGAACTGCCGGCGGCACCACCCGAGGATCCACTGGAAGATGAGCTTGCGCCACCGCCACTCGTGCTGCTCGAGGAACTGCTACTCGAAGAGCGGCTGCCGGATGAGCCACTCGATCCTGAGCTGCTTGGCGAGGGCATTGAGGCCGATGGCATTGAAGGCGTCGACGGCGTAGTTGGCATACTGGCAGACGGACAGCCGGCAATGAGTGGTAAGGATACGACGGCCGCGGGAAACCATTTCAGAAACTGTCCATTCATGTTGAAACCTCTGTGGTCGAATCGTAGGGCGATGCCCAATGCTCTGGACCAAATACCCAAGTAATGGGTGCGCTCTCCACGGGTTCACCGGCCTCAAAGACGGGTCTAAATCGCAGTCGTCGCAGTCTTCTCAAGACCCGGTCGGGACTGCGCCTAGTATTCGTGACAGGCACCTGTACGCGCTCTAGGTTATCAACTTTACCGTTAGCGTTAACGGTAAAAGTCACAATAAGGTCGGCCTCGGTGGCGGGCTCTGTCTTTACCTTGAGCACTGGGCCGAATCCTTCAATTGCCGGTAATGGCACGGGTGTTTCTAATATACGGAACGTGGGGAAGGTTTGTGTCGCTGGATCGTCATCCGCTGTCTCAGGCGCGGTCTTTGCTATTTGATCGGGCGCCTCATCGGTTGCGAGGTTCATCTCTTCAGCCGCTCTGACCGTTGAATCCGTATTTTTGTCAGTGTGTGTGCGAGTGGGTTCAGCATAAGCGACCTCATCGAGGGTCTCCCCCTGAGTTACGGTAGAGGCTGACAAGGTGCCGTCTATGGCATTAGTTGTGTCGACTGAGGTGCTCTCGTCATTCGAGGCGAGGTCTGCCGCACGCTCGGTTTGAGACGTTTTCTCTTCTGGATCCGTGTCTTCTGGGTCAATATTTTCTGGGTCAGTGTTTTCTGGATCAGTGTTCTCTACCGTGGGCCCGCCATCAGCGGCATCAGTAGCAGCCAAGGCGTTTTTTACAGCTTCGGCATCTGCAAGCTCAGCATTTGCTTCAGGTCCTCGATTTAACACCTCTCCATTGGCCAGTTTGATGGCGTCGCCGTAGAACTCGA
The DNA here is from genome assembly GCF_026230195.1 of Candidatus Paraluminiphilus aquimaris. NCBI lineage: Bacteria > Pseudomonadati > Pseudomonadota > Gammaproteobacteria > Cellvibrionales > Halieaceae > Candidatus Paraluminiphilus > Candidatus Paraluminiphilus aquimaris. The sequence continues at coordinate 930,293 of NZ_CP036501.1, forward strand.
GTGCAAACGTGCGATTGCCGGTCCACCAAGCCCAATCACCCATGCGAACAAGGTCTTCAGCCTGAGCTTCCCGGCTGACCTTCAATCGATCGCGATTGAGCTGTTGCATGGCTATTAATAGTGAAATGCCTCGTTTGAAGGAGCTTTTAGATTGGCTGGCCGAGGTGCGCTCGCGCCGCATTTTGCCCGGCATAGCGGCGCCCACGCCTTGGTGGCCGGCAAGGAGATATTGCGCTCGCACCATACCGTGGAGTGCCGGTAGCAACTCCTCGGAGTTTTCGCCATAGGTGGCAACCGATTCATTGAGTGCTCTGCGATAGAAATTCCACGCTTTCCCCATTCTTGCTTGGATCGCTTCTTCCTCATCCATATCTTCTAAGAGCGCATATTGATGCCACTCGGCCTGCCGGAGTAGTGCTTCGATTTTCTCAGGGCCGGAGGGCAGCACCTGCTTTTCGATGCGTGACATATACGCGTGACGCTCGTCAGCCAATGCCAACTCATCTAGGGCGCGGTAACTCTGAATTTCAGCCCTTACGTAGGGTAGCTGGCTGGCAGCATTTAATCCGTCGCTGATACGACTGAGGTGGGTTGCCTGCTTTAGCACCGGAATCGCTTCTTCGTGGCGGCCTTGAGCTTGTAGGTCAATGGCGGTGTTCCAAAGCGACTCTTGCTGCCTCGGATCGTAAGCGCCGTACACTGCCTTATTGGCCCATGCAGGCGTCGCACAGACGCCTGCGAGAGCAGTTGTTATGACGAGACTTATCGAAAGCGTTTTCACGATTCAGTCCTCTTTGTGTGCAACCCAGTATAGAGATAGTTTTATCTAAATCTCTACGTCTTGTATTAGGGCATGTACACTTCGTGCGCATCCACCGTCTGGGCGAGAGCTGGACAGTCGATGAGCAAAGTGAGGAGGAAGGAAGTCCCATGGGTAAGTTTGTAGACGACACATCGCTCGAAGAAATCGGTAATCATCGATGGAAAGCTTGCTTGCAAAAAGGCTGGAGAATAGGGCGTGTGCCGAATGGTGGTTATGTACTGGCTATTGTTGGGCGTGCGATTTCTCAGTCCTTGTCTGGTGCAGATCCACTATCGATTAATGCGTTTTATTTAGAGCCTACTACTTTGGGCGAGGCAGAAATTCACGTCGAAATTTTGAGACTGGGCAAAGGCACTCAATTTGCCACAGCACGGATGTACCAAGAGGGTAGTCTTAAGGTGATCGCGAACGCGGCGTATACCGACCTCGATAAGTTGAAGGGCCCAACCAATACTGTCATGACCATGCCAGATGTACCGTCCTTTGATGCTGTCGACGTGCCTGCGCATAACGTTCTAGAAATACACAGCACGATTGATACGCGGATCGTCAAAGGGCGGGAGTTTTTTGACAGCCAGGAGCCGACAGGCACCGGAGAGTTTATTGCCTATATGCAGCACGTCGATGGCGCACCGATTGGCGTAATCGATTTGCTGATGTTTGGCGACATGATACCGCCGCCCTCATTTACCTTAGTTCCCAACGTAGGGTGGGTGCCAACGGTGGAGATGACGATTCAGTTAAGGGGCGCGCCGGCGCCGGGGCCTATTTTATGTCATGCGCGCTCGCACACCCTGATCCGTGGTGTGACGGAGCAGGACTCTGAAATTTGGGATTCAAATGGCGACCTTGTTGCTGTGGGTCGCCAAACCATGAAGGTGCGATCGATAAGCTGACCTACCAGGTCGCGACATGACCACCAGGTCGTCTGGGGTCGGCGTAACCATAAAACCACCCATCTTCGATTTGCACCGAATTTACGCGCCCGATCGTGCTATTCGAGCGTAAAATCTTGTGTTTACTCTTTTCGAGGATGCGAATTGTATCCTCCGAAATGCCGGGCTCTACCATCGCCATATCCGGCATCCATTGGTGATGTATGCGCGGGGAAGATGTAGCCATGCCGAGTGTCATATCAAATGCCATGAGGTTTAGCAGCGTTTGAGTGACCGCCGTGATGATGCGGGAGCCTCCAGGGCTGCCAGTGGCTACCCATGGTTTACCTTCTTTAAAAACCAAAGTGGGTGTCATTGACGATAGGGGGCGACTGCCAGCTGAAACGGCATTTGCCTCGCCTTGCACAAGGCCATAACCGTTTGGAAATCCGGGCTTAGCTGCAAAGTCATCCATCTCATTATTAAGCAGCATGCCTGTGCCGGGGACCACAATACCCGAGCCAAAACTAAAGTTGATGGTGTAGGTATTAGTGACGACATTACCGAACTGATCGACAACGGAGAAATGGGTCGTTTCAGTACTTTCATAATCGTCAACGTCGCCAGGCTTGATGATTTCTGAAGGGGTCGCCTCGTCGTCCTTAATGAGCTCCCGACGTTTTTCCAGATACGGCTCACTCGTGAGCGTAGCAATGGGAATAGTCGTTCGGTCTGGATCGCCGAGGTATTCACTGCGATCCGCATAAGCCAACTTCATCGATTCGATCAGCAAATGCAGGTAGGCCGCGCTGTTATGGCCCATGTCCTCGATGGGGTAGGGCTCCAAAAGCTTCAAAATCTGAGAGACATGCACGCCGCCAGATGAAGGGGGTGGCGCACTGACAATGTCATACCCTCTAAACGAAGCGCGAACGGGTTTTCGCTCGATCGCACGGTAGCTTGCGAGATCGTCGGCGTTCATAACACCGCCTCCTCGCTGCATTTCTGCTGCAATAAGCGCAGCCGTTTTACCTTTGTAAAACCCGTCGAAGCCTTTATCTCTCACACGCTTGAGCGTGGCGGCAAGATCAGGCTGCTTGAACAACGTGCCCATTGCCGGAGCTGTCCCCGTCCCTCCGAGATAAACGCGGTTTGCCTCTTCGTTACGGCCGAGGCGCTTTGCCGCTGAGCGCAAATTCAGGTGGAGCGCTGCAGGCACCGCAAAGCCGTTCTCTGCAAGATCGATGGCGGGCTGCATTACTGTTTTTAGATCCAGCGTGCCGTACTGCTCAAGTGCATGAATGAGTCCCGCAACGGTCCCTGGAATGCCAGCGGCACTCACACTGTTGTATGCCTTGCGCTTATTGACCGTTCCGTCTTCATTTAGAAACATATCTCGAGAGGCGGCGGCCGGCGCCATTTCGCGATAATCGATGAATACTTGCTCGTTAGCGTCAGCGAGGTGGACGAGCATAAATCCGCCGCCTGCGATGTTGCCGGCACGCGGCAGCGTTACAGCAAGCGCAAAGCTGGTCGCAACGGCCGCATCAATCGCATTGCCGCCTTTTTTTAACATAGCCAAACCGGCTTCTGAGGCTAATTTCTCAGGGCCTGACACCATGCCCCGCGACGCGATTGCAGGTATGAATCGCGTTCCGTAGTCGATCAACGGACCCCCTTGACTCTCGCTCTGCGCCAAGCTCCTCATGGGGCTTGTGATAATCAGGAAGGCGAGAAATAAACGAGTTAGACGCATCAATACGTGCTCCAAAAAATACGAGAGAGGAAATTAACACAGGTTGCTCCTCTTATTGACCACCCTCTGAGAAGTGAGCGTGCAATATCGTAAACGCGACTTGCTCCGCAATACCTTTGCAATATCGATTACCATTGCCACTTCAGGAGGGTATATGGAACTCAAAGACTTTCGCAGACAGTATACGAAGGGTGGGCTGCGGCGCGGTGCGTTACCAGAGCAGCCAATGGCCTTGTTCGAGCAGTGGCAGGCAGATGCGACGGCGGCAGGGCTCGCCGATCCAACCGGCTGCGTTGTGGCGACTGTGCACCCTGGTGGCATGGTGCGCCAACGCTTTGTGCTTCTAAAAGGGGTCGATGAGCGAGGGTTCGTCTTCTATACCAATTATAAAAGCGACAAGGCCGTTGCGCTCTCTCACTGTGACGAGGCCTCGATGCTATTTCCCTGGAATGAGCTTGATCGTCAAGTCAGTATTTCGGGTGTTGTGCGGAAAGTGTCTGAAGAGGAATCCGATCAATACTTCGCGGCGCGACCGCGCGCCAGTCAACTCGCCGCATGGACATCACAGCAAAGCCAGCCGATTGAGAGCCGTGATGCCTTAGAACAACAGTTTCACGCCACCGTTGCTCGCTTTGAGGGCGATCACGTTGCGCGACCCCCGCACTGGGGTGGATTTCGCTTAGAGCCTACTCGGATTGAATTTTGGCAGGGCGGTAGCGACAGGCTTCACGATCGTTTTGTTTACGTTTCAGAGCCGTCTGAACAGGGCTCAGATCAATGGCGACTATCGCGCCTACAACCCTAATTTGAATCTGAACTCGTCGTACCCTGCGAAAGATTCACGCACTCCGATAAACAAATCGCTTGATGTAGTGAGGAATCGGAGGGAGCTCCAAGAGCTGCCGTCTCATAAGATCAAGGCCAATCGCAGCAACGAGGATCTGAAATCGCTCGCGAGAACCGGGGATTTGCAACCGGATAGCATCGTTATTGTCCTTTGTACCCCAGGCGAGCCACACCGTGCCCACGGGCTTGTCCTCGCTACCACCACCCGGGCCGGCAACGCCTGAAACGGCAATACCGATATCTGCGTTTGCTTTTGTTAATGCGCCGAGCAACATAGCGCGAACAACCCCTTCACTGACCGCGCCGTGGCTATTGATTGTGTCCTCAGAGACATGGAGTACCTGCTGCTTAGCCGTGTTGGCATAGGTGACAAAGCCGGCTCCAAATACCTGCGACGATCCCGCTTCTTTTGTAATCAGCGAGGCAATCAGGCCACCCGTGCATGACTCTGCCGTGGTCAACGTCATTCGCTTTTCAACCAATACACGCTGCAGCGCCATGGCGAGCTGATCGCTGTCCTCTCCAATAACATGATCGCCAATGAGCTCAAGGAGTAGCTGCTCAGCCTGGTCGCGCTTTTCAAGAAGCGCTTCATCATCAACTTGCAGTTTTAGTTCAAGTTGCGGCAAGCCTGATCGAAACCCTAGGACGACCCCTTCCGGCCAATCTTGATTTCGTTCGTTGACCAATTCTTGAATGGTGGATTCGCCAATGCCAAATGTTTGAAGCCGGCGTATATAAGTGGTGCCCGAGCCCACGCGCTGAGCAACGCGTTGACCGATTTCAGGCAGCATGGCTGTTAGCTCCACCGGCACGCCAGGCGTGGTGATGACTAAGCTCTCGCCTATTTCGACTGCAAAACCGACAGCGCTGCCAATAGGGTTGTCAACGATGTCCGCGGACTCAGGTAAAAGCGCTTGTTTAAGATTGCTCGCGTTGAGTTCTAGGCCGCGTTTTTCACACCATTCTTCAAGGTGTTTGATCGCCTTTGGGTGGTCAGTCAGTCGCTCCCCTAAGACGTCGGCTACAACGTCTGCTGTCAGATCGTCCTCGGTTGGGCCGAGACCACCGTTGATGATGACAACGCCCGCATCCTGACACAGCGCTCTTAGGCTTTCTCTGAGCAACTCTTGATCGTCACCTACGGTAATCTTTTTACTGATCGCGATTTGCCGCTCTCCCAGTGCGATGGCAATCCGCGAGGAATTACTGTCCACGGTATCACCGCTCATCAGTTCATTGCCGGTAAGAAGAAGCGCGACTTTTTTATGCTGTGACATGTTTATCCTTCGAGATAGCGAAACACTGAGAAGCGGCCTTTTAGGCCTCAATGACTCGTTGATCAGAAGTCGGCGTTTCCTGGCGTTCTTGGAAATGGAATGACGTCTCTGACGTTTTCCATGCCGGTGATATAAGCCACTAGCCGCTCAAAGCCAAGACCAAACCCCGCATGCGGCACCGTCCCGTAGCGGCGTAAATCGCGATACCACCAGAGCGTCTCTTTGAGCCCCTCGTCCATTCGGGCGTCCAATACATCGAGCCGCTCTTCGCGCTGGCTACCCCCAATAATCTCACCAATGCCCGGCGCAAGGACGTCCATGGCGGCCACAGTTTTTTCGTCATCGTTTAGGCGCATGTAAAATGCTTTTATATCGCGCGGATAATCGGTTACTACCACGGGTGACTTGAAATGCTCCTCGGCTAGGAAACGTTCGTGCTCGGAGGCCATGTCGATTCCCCATTCGACAGGGTATTCAAACTTTTTGCCTGACTTCAGCAAAATGTCGATCGCATCGGTATAAGTGACACGAACAAAGGGATTTTCAACAATATTTCCCAAACGCTCGAGCACTGTCTTATCGATGCGCTGTTGAAAAAACCCGAGATCCGTTTCGCAGTCGTTCAGTACCCGCGCGGATACCGACTTCAATAATCTTTCTGCAAGTGCGGCATTGTCAGCTAGGTCAGCAAAGGCCACTTCCGGCTCTACCATCCAGAACTCAGCTAAGTGTCGCGACGTATTGGAGTTCTCTGCGCGAAATGTCGGACCGAAGGTATAAACCTTGTTCATTGAGAGACAGTAAGACTCAACGGCAAGCTGGCCTGATACCGTGAGGTAGGCGTCACCACCGAAAAAATCCTGTCCTGTATCGACTTGCCCCTCGTCATTGCGGGGAAGATTGTTGAGATCTAAAGTGCTGACACGAAATAATTCGCCGGCGCCTTCGCAATCGCTTGCCGTAATAATGGGGGTGTTGACCCAGTAAAAATCTTCGCCGTGGAAAAAATCGTGGATAGCGTTTGCTACGGTGTGACGCACCCGAGTGACGGCACCAAAGGTGTTTGTTCGCGTTCGCAGGTGTGCTTGGGTACGAAGGTACTCAAACGTGTGGCGTTTCTTCGCAATAGGATACGACTCTGGGTCGTCGACATCGCCGATTAAGACAACGCTTGAGGCTTGAATTTCAACGGCTTGCCCGCCGCCTTGTGACGCAACTAATTGACCCGTAACGCAGACCGCACATCCGGTGGATAGCTTCAGCACCTCTGATTCGTAGTTATCTAAATCCTTGGGTGCGACACACTGCAAACTGTCAAAGTGGCTACCGTCGTTTACGGCTAAAAATGAAATGCCGGCCTTTGAATCACGTTTGGAGCGTAGCCAACCGTTGACGGTGATTTCTGTGCCAATAAGCGAGCCGTCTGTCAGTAGTTGTTTTACGGGATGAAGCTTGGCCATGATGGAATGATCCTGCGAACGAGATGGTTTGAAAGGCGTGTTAGCCCTCGGGTTTAGGTTTTTTGTGTGTCATCAGTGGCACCGGAGTCCGATGCAGTGACTGAGCTTGATGCCAAAATCGAAAAAGCCGCTTGCGTGCCACGAGGCTTTTCTGTCGGCTGGTACTCGACCCTAATCTGTTGCCCCAGCACAAAACGTGCGTTTTTACTTTTGAGCGACATCTCCCATTTATCAAAACTGAACTTATCGTTGTGGCTACGCAAATCGATGACGCCTTCTAAGCCATTTTTGTCGAGCCGGACGGTGAAGCCGGAGGTGTTGATGTGAACGACAGACGCGTCGAACTGATTTTCTCCCCCTGCTGCAAGCTTGTTCAGGAAGTTACACGTAAGCCAGTTTTGAGCTGTATTGACCGCCTGGCGATTTTTTGCGCTGGCTTGGTTAATCGCATCAAAGACTGTCGCTTGAGCGGGTGTTACGGACGTATCTCCAAGCATCGCTTTGAGCTGAAGATGCACGCAGTAGTCGAGCGCCTTTCGCAGAGGCGAGGTGCCGTTTGTGTAGAGGGGAACCGCCATTCCCATATGCGGAGCCGCTTTAACACTGAAGCTGGCTCGAGCCATCAGTCTGTTAATCATCGCTCTTAGCGGACGTTCATCTGTGGCGGCGTTTAGCGCATTGATCAGTGCGCGGAAGCCCTCGATGGTAGAAAAATCTGTCTCTGCCATCTCCGGCAGAAAGCGGTTTAAGAACTCTTTTGCCTCATCACTTTTGTCGCGGCGAATGCCGGCATGCGTTACGAAAGGTCCGGGCTTATCCGAGGCTCTCAGTTCACTGGCAATCGCTTTGTTGGCGGCGACCATGCACTCCTCGACGAGGATTTGTGAGGTGCGTTTTGCGACAGGCTCAATGCTCCCGATCTGCTTGGTCTCATCGAGTATCCATCGATAGTCGGTTCTGTGCTCAATCACTAATTCGTTCTGCTCGCGCCAAGACCTCAGGGCCTGAAAGCACGCGTGTAAGGTGGCGATCTCTGCTGACATGTCGTGGTCAGTGTTGCCCTCAATAATGCCATCGACCTCTTGGTAACTCAGCTTAGCTTTAGAGCACACAGTGCCAAGCGCGAGCGAGGCATTTGAGGTCTCACCCGTTGCGGCAATTGTCAGCTGACAAACAATGGCAGGGCGGTTTTCGGCGGGTGCAAGCGCGGCCGGTTTTGAAACCGAGTCAGGCAACATGGGAATAGCAGTGCCATGGAAGTAGTGCGACGTGCCCCGTTCCGCGATAACTTTTGTCATCGAGCTGGAGTGACCGATCAAAGCACTCGGATCTGCAATCGCCACACTGAGTTTCCAGCCATCTTCGATCGACTCGGCGCAGATTGCATCATCTATGTCAGTAGTCGATGCAGCGTCAATGCTCACTAGCGGCAGAGCGGTGAAGTCTGTTCGCGCTGCGGCTGTGTCAGGCATCGTTTTTAATGCCTGGTCCAACGATTGAACGGACGTTTTTGGCAGGTATCGAGCGATGCCCGCGCGCAATGCGCAGTACTCGTTCTCGATTCCTGGTGTATGCATGTTACCTAGGTTCTGAAGTACTTTTACCGCAGGTTTGCCATCGCCAAACGGGTGCCGTTGCAACTGACATTGAACGAGGTCGCCCTGTTTAGCGCCAGATCGCGCGTTGGGAGGAATAAACAGCCATCGAGTGAAGTTGGCTAATTCCGGTACATCGGGCGCGATAAAAAAAGCCTTTCCTTTTTGAACAACTTCGCCAACAAAGCAATCAACGCTCGTGCTCAGTAGTTTTTCCAACTCCCCGGCTGTCTGGGATTTGGCCTTCTTGTCGTTTGACGCTACCGGCTTTATGACAATGGAGACACGATCGCCAGGAAGCACTCGCTGCATCTCGTCGGGTGCAAGAAAGATCTCGCGGTTGTCATCAAGAACAACAAAACCAAATCGGTGACGCGTGGCCTTGACGATTCCCTCGGCGTATTCCTTGTCGGCTTCGATTTGATCTTTGAGGCCCTGAAGCTGTGAGAGGGCGTTTTTATCTAGCATTTTATGGGCGAGTCTCTTGCGTCATGCTTGCGGCGGTCTTGTTTTCGCACTCACATTAGAGCGTGAAGTGAGTGCACACGGGTTAGGTGCCTGTATCTTCGTTCTGACTTAAAAGCGGTGATTTCACAATGTCAGCACGGTGTTTTTTTACCCGCTTAGTTGAGTTCATCTTCCACAGTTAAATCCTAGCTGACAGACGGCGATTTTTCACGTTTTTATGCCGAACAAAAAATTCATCAAACGCCGATTGACATGCGATACGCGGGTGGTTTTACTGAAGGGGCCCGAAATGGAGAGAGTAGGACGACTTATTGGTAATGACGCCGAGACCTAATGCCTTGACGCTTCGTTCCATCCGCCGACGCTGTGATGTCTTTACGGCGCTCAACTTTCCGTTACCCCTAAAGAAACACTATAACCATTTTGTGGTCCGCTGTTGGGGACATTCTTTGGACGTGCCCCACGTGTTTCTGATCCGTTTTTTAACTCAGCGCCTGGAGATTCTATGCAGCAATCCGTAACCCTGCCGAATGACTTATCTAAGCTCGCGCCTGCCGGCATTAAGACGTATGTGTTGGATACCAACGTCTTACTTCATGACCCGACAGCGATAACGGCGTTTGCGGAACATCGCGTTGTGATCCCTATGACGGTGCTTGAAGAGCTAGACCACATCAAAGACCGTCGCGATAAGTCGGTTAGCAGAGAGGCTCGGATCGCTATTCAGATGATCGACAAGGTTGTGGGTTCTGCCGCACCGCAAGCGATCCAAGCGGGTGTCGATATTCCGGGATCTACGCTATCGGGTGATTTGGGGCGCCTTGCTATTTTCCCCGATCAGTTACTCGATGCGAGTGACAACGTTCCGTTTTTGGACAGCACTCAAGATCAGGCGAATGACAATCGCATTATCAATGTTGCTTTGAAATACCAAAGCGAACATCCGGGCGAGTTTGTCTGTCTTGTAACGAAAGATATCAATATGCGAATTAAGGCCAAGGGATCGGGCCTCGAGCATGTTGAGGACTATCGGCATGACCGAGTACTCGATGATATCGACCTCTTGGCCACAGGGTATAAAAAGAGTGCGGGTGATTTTTGGGATGGCATTCTCGAAGTGGATACTGTCCGAGAGGGGAGTATCACCTTACATCGTATTCCGCGCGTGGAATTACCGGAGGCCTACCCCAACCAATTTCTCTACGACGACAACGGTTTTATCTCCTTCGTTGATCACGTTGACGCTGATTATGTCTACGTGGCCGTCGATAGCCGTGACAATCTTATGAACCAGCGTTTCTGGGGGCTGGCCCCTCGGAATTTAGAGCAGGCAATGGCTATGCGCCTCTTGGATAATGACGATCTCGATATGACGGTACTGACTGGGCCGGCTGGCTCTGGAAAGACCTTATTGGCGCTCGCTTATGGTCTGCACGCTATTCTCGAGCAGAAAAAATTCAGCAAACTAATTGTCGCCAGATCGACGCCGCCAATGGCTGAGGAGATTGGTTTTTTGCCGGGTACCGAAGAAGAGAAGATGGCGCCATGGCTGGCAGCGTTTGACGACAACCTCGAAATTTTACACGGGGCCGACGAATGTGCCTTTGGCAGCATCGATTACGTTAAGGAACGTGCGAATATTCAATTCAAGTCACTGAACTTCATGCGGGGCCGTTCATTTAATGGCGCCTACATCATTATCGATGAGTCTCAGGGTCTGACGCAGTTTCAACTAAAGTCCATCATTAGCCGCGTGGGTGCCGATTCGAAAATCGTTGTCTTGGGCAATCTCGCCCAAATCGACAACAAATATATATCGCCACTCACGTCCGGGCTGACTTACTTAGTTGAGCGAGCGAAGCCCTATCCGCACGCGGGTATCATGCACATCAATGGCATTGTGAGATCAAGACTCGCGGCATTTGCTGAGGAGAACTTGTGACTTTAAGGGGCTGACGCCTCCCGTCTTTTTTGGGGGGCATCCCGAGTCCGTGCGAGCGGCCCGGCACCTCGGCGGCTCGTCCCCGTTAACGGTGCTAACTTATGTTTTGCGCTCGCTATTTTTGCTCAGTCAAAAAGCAGAAACTCAACTCGCGCTTCAACGGCCCAAGCCCCCTTTCGGCGAGCATAAGGCTCGTCGACACGATAGTTAAACGTGGGTTCGAGTTCGAAGAATAAAAACTTGCGCAGCGCCTGTGCTCTAAACCGAAGGCCGAGTTGATAGTTATTCACGTGGCTGTAAGGTTTAGTTTGGCCTTGCACCTCAAAATACAAAAACGAGGCGCGCTCAAACCCCTCCGTGTCAGTCCACTGCCGTACCCGGCCAAAATTCGTCGACCATTCCATTCCCTCTGCGTCACGCCCATACAAAATACGATTTTGTGTTCGCAACAAAGAGGTATCCGATAAGACATAGTCGGCATCCAACTTCGTCGTTGCATACGCTCCGTCATCAAGGTCGTATTGCGCCCGCTGTGAAAATCGGAGTGCTGTATTGGCGTTTAAAGCCGTGTGATAGCGGTATTTAAATCCTGGCTTGGGCCCCGAACTTGAAAGACCAACGGTGAGGTCGGTACGGTGCTTGCCGCTGGCACTCTCATCCAGATTAACCTGAATACCTACCTGACTCTGTGAGGGGTCGTTTTGATCACCACGAATCAGCTCGTCGGGGTCGTCACCTCTAAACACCAGGTCGACGCGATTGGCGAGACGCGGCAGGTCTATTTTACCGCCAACGGTGACGCGATTCTGATTGGGAAGTCGTGCGTCCCATTGGTTGCTGAGCTTCACCCTGAGGCGCGACTCTGCCATTTCCGCGTCACCCTCAATATCACCAAAGAAGCTGTCGACCCAGCGAGTAAGCGCCATGGTTTGATCGGTCGCGAAGCGGTGGCCTGAATCGACCCACCCAGACCCTTTTGGTGCGACGCTGTCTTCCTTTAATACGTCGGTTTGAGGCGCCTTCTCTTGCACAGCAGCGGGATCCGCAAGTGCGGTTGCGGATGAGGCTGCGCAGGTGCCTGCGAGCAACAAGTGCGCAAAGAGCGCTCGAAGAAAAACACCCTGGGTCGTCATTATCTTAGTCTATGCGAAAAAATGAGTTCAGTGCGATTTCGTATCGATGTCTTTTACAATATTAACGAAACTGTCATATCGCTCTTTAGAAATAGAGCCAGCCTCCAATGCGGCCAGAACGGCGCAGCCCTGCTCAACCAGATGTCGACAATCTCGGTATTTGCAATGGTCAATGTAGGGGTGAAACTCTTTGAATCCCGGCGCAACATCCTCAGGGGCCACATGTTGCAGCCCAAACTCGCGAATGCCCGGAGAGTCGATAATAAGCCCCCCCTCGGGTCGCAAAAAGACCTCGGTTGTTGTCGTTGTGTGCTTGCCCTTGAGAACGCTTTCCGAAAGGGCGCCAACACGCAGTTCTTGGTCAGGGATGAGGCGGTTGATCATAGAGGATTTTCCAACGCCGCTTTGACCAACAAAGACCGCTGTTTGATCGCCCAGTAAATCGTTTAGGGCGCTGGTCGACTGGTCGTCTGGCCCTGTCTCGATAACAGTATGCCCAATCGTTTCGTAGCGTTTCAAAAGCGCTCGACTTTCCTTATTTGTTGCAACGAGATCAGACTTATTGAGTGCAATAACTGTGTCGATACCGGCGAGATACGCAGCCACTAAATAGCGATCGATTAAGTTACCAAAGGGCTCGGGCTCTGGTGCTATCACAATAACGATTAGGTCAACATTTGCCGCGACCGCTTTAAGCTGTCCTCGAACATCGGGACGTTTTATTTCAGATTGACGCTCGAGCTGGGTTGAGACAACGCCTCCCTGCTCGTTTTTCTGCCAAAGCACCCGATCTCCCGCCACGAGGTGCGAGAGGTTTGGCCGAAGGTGGCACCGATGCACGTCATTATTTTCATCCATGACAATGGCTGCTTTGCTAAACCGGGCGATGATGATTCCGTTTGAATCTTCACCCTCTCCGGACAACGAGCTTTCCCTGCGTTTAGCCGCATTTTGTTCGATTTGCCGTCGCTGTCTGTCCGTAAGTCGCCGATTTCCCATTCGATCAGTGTACCCTGTCCCTGACGCGTGATTTGAAATTTTTGTGGAGTAGGGGCTCATGCAAAACGAGCAGCGATTGATTTGGGTTGATATGGAGATGACGGGTCTCGATCCGGATGAAGACGTCGTGATCGAGATCGCCAGCATCGTGACCAACACTGACCTAGAGGTGCTGGCAGAGGGGCCGGTAATAGCGATTCATCAAAGCGATGCGACGCTTGCTCGCATGGATGAGTGGAATACCCGAACGCATGGCGAGTCAGGGTTGATCGATCGTGTGCGGGCGAGCTCATTTGATGAGGCGGCGGCAACAGAGCTGACGCTCCAATTTTACAAGGAATGGGTTGAGCCCAATACGTCACCGATGTGCGGTAACTCCATCGGCCAAGATAGGCGATTTATGGCGAGGCACATGCCCGAGCTTGCGGCGTTTTTTCACTACAGAAATCTCGATGTAACGACACTTAAATTACTCGCTGGCTATTGGCGCCCTGACCTTCCAGCGCATCCAAAGAAAAATGCACATGAGGCACTGGCTGATATTCGGGAGTCCATCGAGGAGTTACGGTATTACCGGGGCCAGCTGATCCAAGGTTGAGAGACCCAAGCATTCCCCGTTATGCCGCTCTGCCTCACCGGGATTGATCTGAAGCGGGGTCAAATTGCACTGCCATGCTCTGTAATGAATCGTCTCGCGCCGCGTGTTGTGTCAGCGCCCAAGCCACATGCTCTCTCACGAGCTCAGAGGGGTCATTTTCTCGCGATTTTAATGCGCCGATAACGGAGCTTGTAGAGTCTGCATTGCCCAGTGCAATAGCGATATTGCGCAACCATCTCTCATGCCCTATGCGGCGGATCGGCGATCCTTGAAGTTGTTGCTCGAACTCCTCTTCGGTCCACATAAACAGTGAGGCCAAGTCTGGGTTGGCAAGGTCACCGCGCGGTTCAAAGTCGGATTCTTTACTGAGAGAGGCGAATTTATTCCACGGGCAAACAAGCTGGCAGTCGTCACAGCCGTAAATCCGATTTCCCATTTTTGCTCGAAGAGCAGGGTCGATGGAGCCTTTGTGTTCGATGGTGAGATAGGAGATGCAGCGCCGAGCATCAAGAACAAAGGGCGCGACAAAGGCGCCGGTCGGACAGGTGTCGAGGCAGGCGGTGCAGGTGCCGCAATGCTTTTCACGCTTGGGTTCAGAATGCGCAAGCGCAATGTCAGTGTAGATTTCGCCGAGAAAAAACCAAGATCCTGCCGATTCGTTGATGAGCATAGTGTTCTTCGCGATCCAGCCCATACCCGCTTGCTCGGCGATGGCGCGCTCAAGGACTGGCGCGCTGTCGACAAACGCACGGAACTCTCCGGATGCGAGTTCAGTACGAATGCGCTCGGCCAGTTTCGCCAGTCGGCTCCGGATCAGTTTGTGGTAGTCGCGACCCAATGCGTACCGAGAGATGAATCCTCGCTCGCTCGAGGCGATGACTTGCCAGGAATCAGCGGCCTCGGGTAAATAATCCATACGACATGAGATTACCGTACAGGTGCCTGGAATCAATTCGTTCGGGCGGCTGCGCTTGGTCCCGTGCCGCGCCATCCAGGACATCGTGCCCTCGTAGCCGGCATCGAGCCATTTTTGTAGGTAGCCTTCGTGCTCGCCTAAATCGACTCCGGTAAAGCCGATATCCTGAAAGCCGAGTTCGCTCGCCCAGCCGCGTATCGTGGCTATTATTTCTTTATCGTTTGCTGTATTCACCGAAACATTGTGACAGATAAGGGGTGCAGCGAGGTACACTTCGCGCATGATGACCGAACCACCCATTTTGGCGATCTTACGCGATGAAAGTGAGACAGTTGCGCTGGGGAGTACATTGAGTAGCGCGCTTGTGCCGGGAGCTGTTGTGTTTCTCGAGGGTGATTTGGGTGCGGGCAAGACCACGCTGACACGGGGTGTTCTCAGGGCGCTTGGTCACGAAGGTGCTGTAAAGAGCCCGACTTATACCTTGTGCGAACCTTACACACTCAGGGATAGCCAGCATTTTTGCCACTTCGATTTGTATCGGTTGTCGGATCCCGAAGAGCTTGAGTTTTTGGGGTTCAGAGACTATTTGGCAGGAGAGGCGATCTTGTTCATCGAATGGCCAAGCCGCGGCGCTGGTTGGTTGCCAAAACCTGACGTCACGGTCACTCTTACTGCGCGAGGTGAGGGTCGCGAGATCACACTCACCGCAGGCACAACAAAGGGTGTGGGTATTCTCGAGAGTTTCAAAGGGGCGAGCTCGTGAAAGCGGGAGCGAATTTACGGGGCAAGGCGCTACTTATCACGCTGGCGTTATTAGTCATGCTGGCACTGTTGGTTGCGCCGGTAAAAGCGAGTCCGAGCGTTGAAGTTAAAGACGTTCGCTTGTGGCGTGCACCCGATCACACGCGAATCGTCCTCGACCTTACAGGCCCCACAAGCCACAGTGTAATGGAGCTCAAAGGGCCTGATAGGCTTGTTCTTGATGTGAAGAGCGCATCCCTACAGGGCGTACTAACGGATCTGCCGCTAGAGGGAACACCGATAACGCGGGTTCGTTCGGGCATAAGGGGCGGCGAAGATCTTCGCGTTGTTTTTGATCTCGCCTCCAGCATCAAGCCTGCAAGCTTTGAGTTGAAGCCTAATGAGCGGACAGGCCACCGTTTAGTGCTCGATTTGTATGATATCTCTGCATCCGATAAGACTGCTCCGCCCGCTGTGCCCGCCATAACAGTGGAGCAAGTAGACACACGTCGTCCTGTGGTCGTCGCCATTGATGCCGGGCATGGCGGTGAGGACCCCGGCGCATCGGGACCCAACAAGCTCAGAGAAAAGAACGTCGTGTTGGCGATCGCACAGCGCCTGAAGAAAAAGCTCGAAGCATCGCCCAAATACCGCCCAGTCATGATTCGATCGGGCGATTATTACGTGAGCTTGAAGGGGCGTCGTGAGTTGGCGCGAAAACATCAAGCGGACTTATTTGTGTCGATTCACGCTGACGCATTTACCCACCCGTCCGCTAATGGCGCTTCGGTCTATGCACTCTCGAGGCGAGGCGCGTCATCAACCGCCGCACAGTTTTTGGCCGACAAAGAAAATGCGGCGGACTTAGTGGGTGGTGTCGCTGTTTCAGAAATGGACGACGTTCTCGCCGGCGTACTGACTGATTTGTCGATGACCGCTACCTTGGATTCAAGCTTGAGCGTTGGTAAAGAGGTGCTGGAGGAGATGGGTGGCTTTGCAAGGCTCCACAAAAAGCAGGTCGAGCAGGCCGCTTTTTCAGTACTCAAGTCGCCCGATATTCCGTCGATACTGGTTGAAACCGGGTTTATTTCAAACCCCAAGGAAGCAAAGTCGCTAAACACCGGCTCCTATCAGGAGAAAATGGCCACGGCTATTTACCGTGGTGTAGATCGATGGTTCGAGGCCTACCCGCCGCCGGGTACGGTTTTTGCCCGTAAATCAGACGCTGTTGGCACCCCTCGAACAGTGACCGTCGCACGAGGCGATACACTTTCTGATATTGCGCGTCGTTACGACGTGTCGGTCGGTGATCTGCGCGCGCTCAATGCGCTCAGTTCGAGTACGATTCGAGTCGGTCAAGTATTGCGACTTCCGGAGTCCGGCTGATGTCTGCGCCTAAAATACGCCAACTCGATAATCGTCTCGCCAACCAAATAGCTGCCGGGGAGGTAGTAGAGCGCCCGGCCTCGGTGGTGAAGGAGTTGCTGGAAAATGCAATCGATGCCCACGCTCGGGTTATTACCATCGACATTGAAGAGGGCGGGGTTAAGCGAATTCGAATTACGGATAACGGTGTCGGCATTGCTGAAGAGGACCTGACGCTGGCCCTCGCACGTCATGCAACGAGCAAGATTGCGTCTATTGACGATTTAGAGGCTGTTGCAACGCTTGGATTTAGAGGAGAAGCATTGGCCTCTATCGCCTCGGTTTCAAAACTGTCGATCACGTCCAACACAACGGATCTACCCGCGAATGGCCGCGCAGCTTATTGTGAGGGGCGCGACATGCAGGTCAGCGTCTCGCCGCAAGCTCACCCACTTGGCACCACTCTCGATATTCGAGACCTGTTTTACAATACGCCCGCCAGGCGAAAGTTTCTTCGCACACAACGCACGGAATACGTGCGCATCGAGGAGGTGGTCAAGCGAACGGCGCTTGCTCATCCAGATGTAGCGTTTGTGCTCTCGCACAACGGCAAAGTGATTCACCGGCTGCCTGCGGGTTCTTCAGATTCAGATCTTCAACGGCGCGTCATTGGTGTTTGCGGTGATGCCTTTGCGCATCAAAGTGTTGTTATCGACCGAGTGGCGCACGGCTTATCGCTTCGGGGCTGGGTTGGATTACCGACCTTCTCGCGTGCGCAAGCAGATTTGCAGTATTTTTTTGTGAACGGCCGCGTCGTAAAGGACAAAGTCATCACGCACGCAGTTCGTCAGGCTTACCGCGATGTTTTGTATGGGGGGCGGCACCCCGCTTATGCATTATTTCTCGAGCTCGACGCTAACCGGGTTGACGTCAACGTACACCCGACCAAGCATGAAGTTCGATTTCGTGACAGCCGCTCTGTGCACGGGTTTGTTTTTAGTACGTTGGGGCGAACCCTGGCCGAGGTCAGACCGGGGGATCATGCCAATGACGCCACTGTGCCTGCGCTTGAGACTTCCTCGTTTGAGCAAGTACCGATGGGGCTTGAGGTTCCAAGGAACCTGTCGGTTGGCGCACTGGATTACCCGGATGCCGAGGTATCAAGTTCCGGCACCTCCACGATATCTGATTCGCGCGCTCAAACGCCTCAGTCATTTGCACAAACTGCGTTCTCTCGCGGGTCCCGCCCACTCGATGCCGCGCCGATGGCAGCTGCGTCGGGGGAAGAGGTACCGCCACTGGGCTTCGCTGTGGCGCATTTGCATGGGGCTTACGTCGTGGCACAAAATGCTAATGGCATGGTCTTGGTCGATGCGCACGCGGCACATGAGCGCATCACCTACGAGCGTTTAAAGTCTGCGCGAGCCTCTCACGGTCTCGCGAGGCAACCGCTGCTCGTACCCATTTCACTGCATCTTTCGAGCACTGAAATGGCGTCATTTGAGGAGTTTTCCTCTGCTTTCGATAGTTTGGGTTTGGTCATTGAAATCGCCGGTGAAGACAGTGTTTTGATTCGAGAGATCCCGGTTATTTTAGCCCGCGATAACGCAGAGCAACTGGTGCGCGACGTCCTCGCTGATTTGGCTGAGGTAGGGCATAGCGATCGATTATCTGCGCGGATCGACGAGATATTGGCCACCATGGCCTGTCATGGTGCCGTTCGCGCTAATCGAGCACTCTCTATTGGTGAGATGAACGCCCTGCTTCGCGACATGGAGGTCACACAGAACTCGGGTCAGTGTAATCATGGCCGACCAACATGGGTGCAACTTAGCCACGACGAGCTCGATAAGCTGTTCTTGCGAGGCCGGTAAGTGACAGATCCGCTACTTTGCATCATGGGTCCCACCGCTGCGGGGAAAACCGATGCCGCAATTGCACTTGCACAACAGTGTCATGCCGAGCTGATTAGCGTTGACTCGGCCCTTGTATACCGCGGCTTAGAAATCGGCGCCGCTCAACCCGATTACCCTCATCATCTCATTGATATTCGTGATCCGTTGGAAGTCTACACGGCAGCAGATTTTGTGGACGGTGCCTTGGAGGCAGCTGAAGACGTCCGTGCTCGCGGGAAAGTGCCTATTTTCGTCGGCGGTACCATGATGTATTTCAAAGCGCTCCTTGACGGCCTCTCGGAGATGCCGGCTTCCGACCCTGATGTTCGTGCAGCAATCGAGAAAGAGGCAATCGAGCAAGGGTGGCCAGAAATGCACCGGCGGTTGCAGGTAGTTGATGCGATAACCGCCGAAGCCTTACATCCGAATCACAGCCAGCGGATATCTCGGGCGCTCGAGGTGTACCGTCAAACTGGGGTTCCCATGAGTCAGTGGCGTGAGCGCTCCCAGGGACAAAAGCGAGCTGCTATTTGTGTGGCACTGGCACCTGCAGAGCGACGCACCCTGCATGAGCGGATCGAGCATCGCTTCGACGACATGCTTGCCAACGGGTTCCTTGAGGAAGTTGCAGCGCTATATCAGCGTGGCGATCTGCACGTCGATTTACCGGCTGTTCGTGCGGTGGGGTATCGACAACTTTGGTCACATTTGTCGCAGGAGTATTCGCTTGAAATCGCCAGAGAAAAGGGCATTGCGGCAACTCGGCAGTTAGCTAAGCGTCAAATTACGTGGCTTCGCGGCTGGTCTGGTCTACACTGGTTAGACAGCGGCGCAAAAGATGTACAAGAGCAGGTCAAAGCGCGGTTTCGGAACTACCTGTAGGCACCGCTGTCGTAGTAGACTACGCGCCCCCAATTTTGGGGATATTGGGCCGCCTCGTTTTTTGCGGCCGCTGACATTTTAAGGAGCACCCATGTCAAAAGGGCAAACGCTACAAGACCCTTACCTCAACGCACTCAGAAAAGAGCGCGTTCAGGTATCCATATACCTCGTAAACGGCATCAAGCTTCAAGGCCAAATCGAGTCGTTCGATCAATTTGTCGTGCTGCTCAAAAACACCGTTTCGCAAATGGTGTACAAGCACGCTATCTCAACTGTGGTCCCCGCACGCAATGTACGTATCCCCATCGCGGCGAACGAGGAAGAGGCTGCATAACATTGAGTCTGAACGCGGCGCTGTTAAACGCGTAGCGAACGTCAATGTTTTTTGAACTCCACTCGGGTGGCGAACGCGCCGTACTTGTTCAAATCGCCATCGATGGTGGTGCGAATGAGCCTGATCTAGGCGAATTTATTGAGCTTGTTCGCTCTGCGGGCGGCGAGCCAGCATCTGTTGTTCGCGGATCCCGCCGCACGCCCACGGCGAAATATTTTGTGGGTCAAGGGAAGCTAGATGAGATCGCTGAAGAGGTCGCCAATGCGGAGGCCGAGCTCGTCGTTTTTAACCACGCACTATCGCCGAGCCAGGAACGTAATCTAGAGGCGTATCTCCAGTGTCGCGTCATTGCCCGCACGGGTTTAATCCTCGATATTTTCGCGCAACGTGCGCGTACCCATGAGGGCAAGCTGCAGGTGGAGCTTGCGCAATTGAAACACGTTAGCACGCGCTTGATTCGCGGATGGACTCACCTCGAGCGTCAGAAAGGCGGAATTGGTCTGCGTGGCCCGGGTGAGACGCAACTCGAGACGGATCGGCGCTTATTGCGCGCACGCGTGAGCACCATCGAATCGCGGTTAGATAAAGTGCGGCAACAGCGAGCTCAAAATCGCCGGGCGCGGCAGCGCGCAGAGGTGCCGCTGGTATCGTTGGTGGGGTACACAAATGCGGGTAAATCGACGCTGTTTAACACGTGGTCTGAGTCCGGTGTCTATGCGGCTGATCAGCTATTTGCCACACTCGATCCAACGTTGGCGCGTGTCGAAGTTGAGGGCTTGGGCGGCGTTATTATTGCTGACACTGTCGGTTTTATTGCCGACCTCCCACACACTTTGGTGGAGGCATTTCGAGCGACGCTGGAAGAGACGCTGAACGCGTCGCTCTTGATACACGTCATCGATGTGGCCGCAGATGATAGAGCGTTTTTAAAAACGGAGGTTGAGTCTGTTCTCGAGGAAATCGGCGCTGGCGACATACCTCAGCTTGTTGTGTACAACAAAATTGATTTGTTGGAACGTGAGCCCCGGATAACGCGTGACAGCGATGGAACACCCGATACGGTGTCTGTGAGCGCGAAAACGGGGGAGGGTCTCGACTTGCTCCGCGATGCGATTGGTGAGCGTCTGGCGGGGCGCTTTTTCACCGGATGTGTAGAGATAACCCCCATGCAGGGTAAGCTAAGAGCGGCCTTGTATGAGTTGGGTGCTATTCAGGCGGAGGAGTGGCTGGACAACGGTAACAGCACTTTAAATCTGCACTTGCCGGACGCTGATTGGGCGCGTTTGAAACAGCAGCACGGAATTTAGGCCTTGAAAGTGAATGACAGGCCCCCAATCTATAAGCTTTTGTTAGACTGTGTGCATATTTAACCGAGGAAACGACTATGTCATGGAATGAGCCCGGTGGCGGTAACCGCCAGCGCGATCCCTGGGGCGGGAAAGATCAAGGACCGCCGGATCTCGATGAGGCGTTGCGAAAACTCCAAGATCAGTTAAACGGTCTCTTCGGTGGGCGCTCCGGCGGTGGTAGCTCAAAAGGTGCCGGTGGCTTGATCGGCATCCTTGCGATCATCGCTGTAACGGTTTGGGGCCTCATGGGCCTTACGCAAATAGGCGAACAGGAGCGGGCAGTGGTTCTGCGACTGGGTGAATATAACCGCACAGCACAGCCGGGTTTGTTTTGGTATCCCCGCGGCATCGATACGATAAGCCGGGTGAATATCACACAGGTCCGCGCTGCACAGTTTCGCGAGACGATGTTGACGCAAGACGAGAATATCGTCGATGTCAGCATGTCGGTGCAGTACGTCATTAACGATCCCAAAAACTTCGTTCTTGAAGTGCGTGACCCGGAGCGATCACTCCAGCATGCGGCGCAAAGTGCACTGCGTCACGTTGTTGGTGACGGCACCATGGCCTTGGTGTTAACGGAAGGTCGAGCTGAGATTGCGGTGGAAGTGCGTGACAGGCTGCAGCAATACCTCGTTGCCTACACGACGGGCATCACGGTGCAAAAGGTTAACATCGACGACGCCAGCCCACCCTCGCAGGTGCAAGAAGCATTCGACGACGTGATTAAAGCGCGTGAGGATGAGGAGCGCGTGAAGAACGAAGCTGAGTCCTACGCTAACGGCATCGTTCCAGAGGCGCGGGGTCGTGCACAGCGTATTAAGGAGGAGGCCGAGGCCTACCGACAGCAAGTCATCGCTAAGGCTACGGGTGAAGCGCAGCGTTTCGATCAGTTACTTTCTGAATATGAAAAAGCACCTGAAGTAACGCGCGAGCGACTCTACATCGATGCACTGGAATCTGTTTTGACCAATACAAGCAAGGTAATGGTCGACGTAGAGGGCGGCAATAACATGATGTATCTACCGCTCGATAAGTTGGTCCCCGGTGGTGGGAATTCGGCGACCCCAGGTTCAGCGGTAAACCGCGGGTTGTCATCGCAGCAGTTGAGAGAGGTTACCGATGCGGTAACGGAGCAACTTCGCCGTGATCTTGGAAGCCGAAATGGACGAGGAGGGCGCTAATCATGTCTAGATCTAATTTACTTGGAACCCTCTTGTTCTTGGGCTTTATCGTCTTGAGCAATTCGGTATATGTCATTAGCGAGACGCAGCGAGGCGTTCTTCTGAAGTTTGGTGAGGTTGTGAAATCGGACCTTGAGCCGGGGCTCCACTTCAAAACGCCCTTTGTGAATTCGGTGCGGAAATTCGACGGACGGATTCTGACCGTTGATTCGACTCCTGAGCGTTTCTTTACACAGGAGCAGAAGCAACTCATCGTCGATTCGTACGCGAAGTTCCGTGTGGTCGATACTGCTAAGTATTACACGGCAACCAGTGGCGAGGAGTTCCGCGCTGCCGCTCTCCTGTCACAGCGGATCAACGATGACCTGCGTAACCAGGTGGCGGGTCGCACCGTTCAAGAGGTGGTGTCGGGTGAACGTGATCAATTGATGGAAGCGGTGAAAGCGCGACTGAATGAGACCGTACTGGCTGAGCTCGGTATAGAGGTCATTGATGTGCGCGTAAAAAAGATCGATCTGCCGAATGAGGTCTCGCAGTCGGTCTATCGCCGGATGAATGCCGAACGGGAAAAGGAAGCGCGTGAACTTCGTTCGGAAGGTAAGGAGATTGCTGAAGGCATGCGAGCCGAGGCCGACCGAAAGGTAACAGTGATTGAGGCGGAAGCGGTTAGAGATGCGGAAATCATCCGTGGTGATGGTGATGCGACGGCTACTCGAATTTATGCTGACTCGTTTAATCGCGACCCCGAGTTTTATGCATTCACACGAAGTCTCAACGCCTATCAGCAGACCTTTTCTACTGGCAGCGACATCATGCTCCTCCAGCCTGATAGTCAGTTCTTCCAGTATTTAAGAGATCCCAAAGCAGGGAAGTAATCTTCCACTGTATATCTAAGGCCGTACCGGTGATAATACGCGGGTTCGGCCTTTTTTTTGCGCGCACTACCTCAGCTTTTATAGCTTGGAACTAAGACATGAGTGACACAACACGATGGTTGCTCCCAAATGGGATCGATGAGCTTTTGCCTGAACAGGCGAGCCGTGTTGAGCATTGCCGTCGAAGGCTCCTCGATATCTGCACCGGATGGGGGTACGAGTACGTGGTTCCCCCGCTGGTGGAGTTTACCGATTCGCTTCTTGTGGGACTGGGTGCGGATCTTGATGAGCTCACCTGTAAGTTCGCTGACCGAGAAACCGGCAAAACCCTCGCTGTGCGCGCCGACATCACCCCTCAAGTGGCCAGGATTGACGCGCATAGTTTGGGTCGCGAGGGCGTTACTCGACTCAGTTATGCCGGGTCGACGCTAAAAAGCGTAGCCAACTCGATACCAGCGGATCGCAGCCCTGTGCAACTGGGTGCGGAAATTTTTGGCTCTGCTGACATCGAAGCGGACACAGAGGTTGTAAATTTACTCTTGTCGTTGGTCACCCAAAATGGATTGTCGGGGGTGACTTTTGATATAGGTCACGTCGCGTTTTGTGATCTTGTGCTGGACACCACTACGCTTAGTCCTGACCAGCGAGAAGAGGTTCTCTCGCTGCTGGCACGCAAGGCGTCTTCTGAATTAGAGCGTCTCGTAATGACGCTGCCCCAAGTAGATGAGCGCGAGCGAGTGCGTCTACTTGCAAGTATGCATGGTGGGCGCGATATCCTCTCGCTGGCGAGACAAGGTTTTGCAGACGTGCCGGGCGTCGATTCGCTGATGGACGAGCTCGAGGCAGTATTGGCCTGCTGCGATCGCTACGCGGACGTCAATATTTACATCGATCTGACTGAGGCACATGGTTACCGCTATCACTCAGGGGTTGTGTTTGCGTTGTATGCAAAAGAATTGGGCGCCCCGATTGCAAAAGGCGGCCGCTACGATGGTGTTGGGGAAGCCTTTGGTCGTTCGCGCCCTGCAACGGGCTTTGCGATTGATTTGAAAGCGTGGTCCGTGCTCGCTGAGATGCCCGTTAGTGGCGGTAGCTACGTGGCCTCGCCGGCCGTTGATTGCAGTGAGCTGCTTGTTCAAGAGGCAGACTTGAGACGCACCGGTGCCATCGTTATTAAGTCCCTCGGAGATATCATTGATCCCCGATGTTCACAGCAACTTGTTCGAATTGAAGGAAAATGGCTGTTAAAGCCAGTGGAGAAAAAATAATGGGTCGTAATGTGGTTGTGCTCGGCACGCAGTGGGGTGATGAGGGCAAGGGCAAAATTGTTGACTTGCTCACTGAGCAGGCGGCTGCCGTGGTTCGCTTCCAGGGCGGACATAACGCAGGCCACACACTGGTCATAGACGGTGAGAAGACCGTCTTGCATGTGACGCCCTCGGGCATTCTTCGCGAGGGTGTTGAGTGTCTCATCGGCAATGGTGTTGTGCTCTCAGCTCAGGCGCTCTTGAAGGAGATTAAGCAGCTTGAGGCGCGAGGTGTTCCGGTTCGAGAGCGGCTTAAAATCTCTTCGGCGTGCCCACTCATTCTTCCCTACCACGTAGCGTTAGATCAGGCGCGTGAAGCAAAGCGTGGCAAGAAGAAAATCGGGACCACTGGCAGGGGCATCGGACCTGCTTACGAGGACAAGGTTGCACGACGCGGACTTCGCCTTGGGGATCTGAGAGACCGAAAGCGATTTACAGATACGCTTCGCGAAGTTCTCGACTACCACAATCATTCGCTAGTGCATTACTACGGCGCTGAGGCCCTCGATTTTGACGAGGTGTTGGCAACAGCGCTTGAAGAGTTTGAACAGTTGCTGCCTATGATGGCAGACGTCACGACGCGCCTCCATGAGCACCGTGAAGCAGGTGCGAACATTATGTTCGAGGGAGCACAGGGCTCACTTCTGGATATCGACCACGGGACGTATCCTTTCGTTACGAGCTCAAACACCACAGCGGGTGGAACGGCGACCGGTTCGGGTTTTGGTCCACTTTATCTTGACTACGTATTGGGTATTACTAAGGCGTACACGACTCGGGTCGGTTCGGGCCCTTTCCCAACAGAACTTTTTGACGATGTCGGTCGGCGGCTTGCTGAACGCGGTAACGAGTTCGGCGCCACGACTGGGCGTCCTCGTCGATGCGGTTGGTTCGATGCAGTTGCGCTGAAAGCCGCCGTTCAAATTAACTCTATTTCGGGGCTGTGCTTGACCAAACTCGACGTTCTTGATGGCCTCGAGCAGATCTCGATTTGCGTTGGCTATACCGATGCGCAGGGGAACGAGATGATGGGGGGAGCTGAAAATTATGACGATCTGCATCCCGTCTATGAGCAAGTACCGGGTTGGACAGAGTCCACTGTTGGCGCGCAGCGGGTAGAAGACCTTCCCCCGGCGGCAGTGAGCTATATAAAGCGGCTCGAAGCCTTGGTCGGCGCACCCATTGACATTATTTCCACAGGGCCCGATCGTGCAGAGACGATCGTACTGAGGAATCCTTACGCCTGATGTTCACGCTGACGAAAGTTCTCTCGCTTTTTGTCTACCCACTCTCATTGGGCGTATTCCTGGTTGGTCTCTCGCTGCTGTGTCAGCTGCGTGGCAACCGTGCTGCAGCCGGTCTTTACACCTTTTTTGCGCTCGCGGTGCTCTATTACCCCTCGACCGAGTTTGGGGTGGAGGCACTTGCCAAGCCGCTTGAAGCCCGC
This sequence comes from Candidatus Paraluminiphilus aquimaris, assembly GCF_026230195.1. NCBI lineage: Bacteria > Pseudomonadati > Pseudomonadota > Gammaproteobacteria > Cellvibrionales > Halieaceae > Candidatus Paraluminiphilus > Candidatus Paraluminiphilus aquimaris. The sequence goes on from NZ_CP036501.1 coordinate 956,363, forward strand.
TATCCCGCGTTTTCGCCCGAGGAGTTGCCAGAGGGCGATATTATTGTTGTCTTGGGCGGAGGGATTGAGGCCGAGGGTTATTTCGGGCGCTGGGGTGATTTGAATCATGCCGCTGATCGTGTCGTCTCAGCCGCTGAACTTTGGCATGCAAACAAGGCCGCAAAGATTGTGGTCAGTGGAGGCGCCACTAACGGTCCTGTCTCAGAAGCGCGCCGTATGAGCGATTTGTTGGAGCGCTTGGGTGTGCCTGCAGCCGCCATTAGCCTGGAAGAAAAGAGCTTAAACACCGAGGGAAATGCCCGAGAAGTGTCGGCTATGGCAAAGGCAAATGCTCAACACGTGTTGCTTGTGACGTCCTCTGTGCATATGCGGCGTGCCTCAGCACTTTTCGCCGCCTATGGCTTCAAGGTTACTGCGGCGCCAACAGATCATCGTGTCGCGCGGTACCCCGGCGCCGTGCCCGGCTGGATGCCGCAAATCAAACATCTCGATACGTCGACTGCTGCCATTCACGAGTGGGTAGGCTACTGGGTTGGTAAGCAACTGGGCAGTTTTGAATCGACAACGGACGATACGGTAGAGGTCGCCGACTAAGACATAATGGCAAAGGGGCGAGCTGTGTCTCGCGAAGCACGAATACTTAGTACGCTTTATTTCATCTAGCCACGCGATCTATAGCCGTCATTGCCGGCGCGTAAAACGCGATAATTGCAGGCACCCTACTACACAGATCACACTTCAGTATTTCTTGCTCTGCGCACACCCGTCTTGCGGGCCGTTACTAGGTCAGTAGAAGCTTAAGTGCGCTGTAGTTGTAGCCAGTCCAGCGTCGGAAAGCCCTGTAAAAACTGTTGACCTCTGCGTAACCGAGCTCCCAAGCAAGGCATTTGCCTGGAACCCAATCGCTAGCCAAGGTTTCCTCACAGCGATAGCGCCGCACGGCGTCTAGGATTTGCTGGTAGGTCAATGAATCTCGACGTAAACGGCGCCTGAGGGTAGTTGGACTGATTCGCAGGCTGTCTGACAAGGTGTCGGACCGGATGCGGCTCAAGTCGCCAATAAGCAAGGCGTCGATCACTCTAAGGGTGGTTTGAGAAAGGTTGCGAGGATTCGGTGCCTCAATAAACGTGAAGAGTCGCTCGGGCGGTTGTGGCGGGCTCTGCCTTAGCCTAAGTGCAAAAACCTCTTGGCCGTTACCCCATGCAAGTTGTGGGAAGTGAGCGCTGGTGCCTGGGTGTTCTTTTGACGCAGATGCGCCGGCGGTTAGAGTGTTTACTCTCATAATGACGTCCTTGTTGTTGTTACCCGTCCTTGGGTCTGTCCAACGTTACTCGTTTTATCTCTGCAGTAAAGTCGCTGATCACATTTGATCTCACGCGGATGACTGCCGTTTGATGCTCGTTATGGGATTCGTTTTCGAGCAAAGCGGCGAACTCGCAGGTTTCACTTGATTGTGAGCTAGCGCGCAACTAGCGTGTCAGTAATAAAGAAAAATAACGTATAGGTACTGGTATGAAACCGCTTGAGTCCGTCACCATTCTTGAGTTTTCCACGATGATTACGGCGTCGCTCGCTTCCATGATGATGGCCGAGCAAGGGGCGCGCGTAATCAAAGTCGAGCCAATGGAAATGGGTGATCCCATGCGCTACATCGGTGCGCGCAAGGCTGATATCTCCGCACTCTTTGCTAACTGCAATCGCGGTAAGGAATCCCTCCGTATCGACTTAAAATCGGCTGAGGGCGTTGAAACCATTAAAGCAATGATTCCCTCTGTTGACGTCGTCATCCACAACTTTAGGCCCGGTGTTATGGATAAGCTCGGGCTTGGCTCAGAGTGCTTGCGATCGATTAATCCAAAGCTAATCTACACAGCGATTTCAGGTTTTGGCACGAAGGGTCCCCTCAGTGGCGCGCCGGCTTACGACCCAATGATCCAGGCACATGCGGGTGTTGCTGCGGCTCAGGGGCGAGGCGATCAGCCTGCGTTTATGCGGACATTGTTGTGCGACAAAATCACCGGCTATACCGCATGTCAGGCTGTGACCAGCGCGCTGTTTATGCGTGAGCGGGTGGGAGAAGGTCAACACTTGGACCTGTCGATGATCGACTCTGGCTTGTTCTTCATTTTCCTAGACGGTTTTCAAAACGATACGTTGCTCAGCGACGACCACGAGCGTGGCCCCATGCTGATCGATATCCTGTACGACCCGTGGCTATGCAGTGATGGCAGTGTGATTATTTCGTTAGGTAGCTATGAGATTCAAAGGCGGTTTTTAACGGCAATCGATATGTCAGAGTTGCTCGAAGATCCGCGTTTTGACTCGTTTGAAAATCAGATTCGCAATATCAGAGAATTAAAGGCACTGGTTGCCCCACGCTGCGCTGGATTGACGTGCGACGATATGGTCGACCGTCTGCGGCTAGCCGATGTTCCTTGTGCAAAAGTGATGACGCGAGAGGAAGTTCTCTCACAAGAACAGCTTGCAGCGAACGGCACGGTTGAAATTTATGATCATCCGGTTGCTGGTTTGTCGCGGCGGGTACTGTCACCGCCCCTCTTTGGGGGTGAGAGGCTTGAGCCGGGAAGGGGTGCGCCCACCCACGGACAACACACGGATAGTGTTCTAGAGAGTTTTGGCCTAAGCGATGAGCGAGTTCAACACCTGAGAAACAACGCCGTAATAACCTAGCCCATTGATCGAGGGGTCGGCGGCGCAAAGCGACTTTTGTCGGTGCGCTGGTGCATTATTATATCGCTGTAGCAATGCGCTATAATAACGCCGCAGGTCGTCGACCGTGTTTTGGTCGGAGCCCGTATTGTTGTGGAAACGCTCCCGTGACTCGTGTCCTGTGTCATGCGACCTAGGCCGTGGTTGCACTGCAACATTTGTCGTTTTCTCATCAGTATGTTTGAGGTATTTGTCACGAAATCTTGCCTAGCGGGGGCAGTAGAGTGTCTGCTTAAGCCTGACTTTTAAGTCCTTGTTACACCGGTGTACTCGTTTGAAACAATCGTCAACATTCTGGGCATGTCTATTACTGGTTCTATTCAGTGAGTTTGTGTGGGCGGATCATGCAGAGCAGATTGACCAAGTGCGTATCGACGGTTCAAAAATAACGGTTTACGGGCGCTTCTTTGATTCGGCGAACACTCGGGTGACCTTTGGCGCAGAAGGTGCGTCTTATCCCTTTCTGCCTAGGGTGACCAATACCAGTGTTCGGGCTATCGAGTTGCAGCTCCCGTTTCAGCCGGTACCAGGGCAGTATCGGCTCACCCTCCAAGAGCCAGGCGAGGCTGAGTTGGACCTCGCTATAACCATTGGCGACGACGGTGTGTCAGCGGTCGCAGTCGCAAGTCCAACGGTGACGGTGGAGGATGGCGACTCAGTTTCATCTGAGGCCAATAGTTTGTCACCTGAGATTGTTGATGCTTGTCGTGGCGCTCCGGCGGCTTGTAATAGCCCCTCAGTTTTGACAGATGGCTCGCCATTTTGTGATGCCGTGGCGGATTTTGATCCCTTTCGAGGCTCACAGGCAATGACGATTGACGGTACGCAAGAGCTGTATCTCGATGAGAGTTTTACTATAGAGGCGCGCGTATTCACTAAAGGCTATGTTCGCTCTGGGATCTTGGTGGACAAGTACTCTGGCAACGCTCGGGGACGCGAGTATCGCCTTTCGGTTAATCGCGAAGGGTTGCTTAAAGCCTGGTTCTCCGTTGATGGCACGCTGAATCATGTACGCGCGTTATATTCAAATACGCCGGTTCCTAAAGACCAATGGGTACATGTTGCCAGCACATTCGATGGTCAAGTTATGCGGTTATACATTGACGGCGTGATGGCGGGCGAAGAAGCGATGCGCGGTCGTCCGGCGCAGTTGGGTTATCAGAATATTGCGATTGGCGGTAACAACTGTTGCGATGGCTATTATGAGGTTTTTAATGGCCTTATGGATGAGGTTCGGATCAGCAGCACAGTGCGCTACTCCGAGAGTTTTACGCCCCCAACGGAGGAGTTCGTTTCGGATAATAGTACGCTTTTGCTCCTGCCTTTTGATGAGTCCGGAAAGAACTTTGGGGTGCTGGGCGGAAAGGCGACGCTCACAGATTACAATCGCATCGTTCCCTGTTCAGCCCTCTGACCGCCTGGCAAAAACCACACGCAATTAAAAATCTCCTGACTAATATTGCCTCGATAACGTGATGTGGCATGCTCGTTGATACGAAACGGCAGCCCCTCGGTTTAAATGCGTGCGCTGTACAATAAAAATACTGGGAGAGACAGCATGCTTGAACATGACACGCTCATGGCCTACCTCGATCAATGGGCTGAGGAGAAGCCTCATGAAATATGGCTGCGCGATTTAAAGGGTGAGGGCAGCGACGACTACTCTTGGTCCGAAAGTCGTCGGCAGATTTATGCTGTAGCTGCAGCCCTAGAGCGCCGGTACGACAAAGACACAAAGATACTTCTCTTGTCTCGTAATCGCGCACACTGGTTTTTCGCCGACCTATCGATCATGGCCTCGGGGAATGTGAGTGTGGGTCTCTTTACGACGCTCAATGCTGACGTTGCCCAATACATAGCTGAGTTCAGCGAGGCGAAAGCCATTTTTGTCGGCGAGGCGGAAAACTGGTCAAGTGTTCGAGCTGTTTTATCTGACGATATCGATATTATTAGTTTGCCGGGCGTGGGTATACCTGAGGCGTCCCTGAGCTGGGATCAGTTAGTGGCGGAGGGTAACGGCGAAAGGCCGGCATTCCAGCCCAAGCACGACGACATGATCGCCCTTATTTTCACCTCTGGAACAACGGGTCGTCCCAAGGGTGTCATACAAACCCACGATAGCAATGTCATACCCATCAGGCGAGGCAGTGAGTTTTTGGGTATTGAGGCTGAGCCCAGCTATTTCTCCTATTTGCCCCTATCGCATCTTGCCGAGCGCCAAGTCATCGAGTTTACGGCACTTTGCCGAGGTGCCCCGGTAAGTTTTAACGAGGCTTTAGTGCACTTAGGTCGCGATATGCAGCGCACTCGTCCTACCTTCTTTTTTGGGGCGCCTCGCGTTTGGGAGCAGCTGCAGCAAGCCGTTATTGCAAAGTTTGGCGGTCGCGAAGCTTTTGATTCGGCGCAGGCCGCGGACCCTCAAAAAATGGCCGTTACGGTAAAAGCTGCCTTGGGGCTCGACCGGTGTGAGTTTCATCTGACGGGTTCAGCGCCCTTACCTTCGCCGCTTATGACTTGGTGGGACAGTGTGGGCATTTCCTTAATGGAGGGCTTTGGTCAAACCGAGGCAATGAGTTTGATCATTAGTCGCGAGGGGGAGCGCCGCCTCGGATCGCTGGGTAAGGCGCTTCCGGGCGTTGATATCAAGATTACCGACGAGGGTGAGCTCGCCATCAGAGCCGATGGTTGCACGCCGGGCTATTACAAGCAGCCCGAAAAGACAGCTGAGCTCATTCAGGATGGTTGGCTACACACGGGTGATCGATTTAGGCAGGATGAAGACGGGTTCCTTTATCTCACAGGACGAATCAAAGAGTACTTCAAAACCATTCAAGGGAAGTTTGTCGCGCCGACGCCGATCGAAGCGCAATTTGCTGGTAACAAGCATGTTGAGCAGCAATGTTTGTTGGGATTGGGTATGACGAAAACCGTCATGGTGGCAGTCGTGTCCCAGACAATGCGCAATGCACCTAAGACAGAAATTGAAGCATCGGTGCTGCAGACCTTAGAAACCATCAATGCAACACTCGACAAACACGCACGCATGGGCGGTGCTATTTTGAGCTACGAGCCTTGGAGCATCGAGAACGGCGTGCTAACGCCGACTTTGAAAATTAAGCGTGATCAAATCTCAGAGCGATTTGGGCATTTCGCTGCCCGGCTTGCGGTTGCGTCCGCAGAGCAGAAAACGTTGCTTGTAGAGTGGCACTAAGGCTAGTCGACTCGACCAGGTCGGTTAACGAGTCATAGCGCTAGCACTCTGGACGATTCCGAGCTTACCTCTGACTCCCAGCTTACCTTTGACTCTGGGCTTACCTTTTGTGCCCCCTGCGAATGTGACAATTTACTCCCATTGGTCTGTCGCTGAGGCTGAAATCTCGCACAGGCGCACCATTTGGGTGCTATCCTTATAACTGTTTGGAATGTGCAAGACATTGGCGCGTCTCCCTGTCTGACCCATGGATTGATTGTAAGTGGTTTTTCGATACCTCCTCGTTTTGTTGATAGGCATGTATGGCTTTGGACAAAGCCCTGGCGTGCTCGCTGCGCCCAGTGCTCAGGCTGTTCGTTTGGAGACAGTCCCTACCCTCGACGGAAGGGTGCTCAGCGATGCCGCGTGGGACCGACCGTCACTCAGTGGGTTCTGGCAGCAGCGCCCGATAGAGGGGACGCGCTCAACCCAAGAGACAGAGGTTTATATTGGCTACACGGAAACGACCCTATATGTCGGTATTGTGGCCTATGACAGTGACCCCTCGGGCATCATTATGGCGGATAGCCGCCGCGATGCGTCGCTTGAGAACGGTGATAATGTCAGCTTCATTATCGACAGCTTCATGGATCAGCAGAATGGACTGGTCTTTGGCACTAACCCTGCAGGAATTGAGTACGACGCGCAGGTAAGTCGCCAAGCCAGTGGCTCTATGATGGGGAGTGGTGGTTTCAACCTCAATTGGGACACGAACTGGCGTGTTGCTACCCATATTGGTGATTATGGTTGGTCTGCTGAGTTCGAAATCCCCTTTCGCTCGCTACGCTTTGGTAATCAGGATGTGCAAACCTGGGGCTTTAACTTTCAGCGAACAATTCGTCGCAATAATGAGATCGCATACTGGGCACCTATTTCACGCCAATACAGCTTGTCACGGCTCGCGGATGCGGGACGGGTGGCGGGTATAGAAGCGCCCGCTATGCGAAATTTCAAGATTACACCCTATCTCTTAGGGCGCGAGCGAACCGGAAATAGAATCGCCTCGTTGAGTGATCAAGATGGCGGCTTTGATATTAAATACAGCGTCACGCCGAGCTTGACGTTGGACGCGACGTACAACACCGACTTTGCGCAAGTGGAAGTTGATGAATTCCAAATAAACCTTGATCGCTTCAGCCTATTCTTACCTGAACAGCGCCCTTTTTTCCTAGAGAACTCTGCGCAATTCACGGTGGGAGATCCTGGTGAGATGGAGCTTTTCTTCAGTCGACGCATTGGTATAGCGGGTGACGGTAGCGCGATTCCCATCAAGGGTGGCCTGCGACTTTCAGGCAAGGTGGGCGATGCTACCAACGTGGGCCTGTTACATATGCAAGCCGATGAGGTGGCGGGTGTCGCTCCGCAAACCGACTTTAGCGTTGCGCGTGTGAGTCAAGAATTTGATAACCGCTCAAGCCTTGGCTTCCTCGTCGTCAATAAAGAAGAAAATGGCTCGCTCGACGGCGGTCCCAATCATTACAACCGAACCTATGCAGTCGATGGGCAGTTAGGCCTTGGTGACGATGCACTCCTTTCTGGTTTCGTTGCGAAGACGGACACGCCTGGGCTCAGTGGCGACGACATGGCGGTTCGACTGGCGGCTGCCAGCGATACCGAGGCTTGGTCTTTTGCCGGTAGCGTGACGCATGTTGGCGAGAACTTTAATCCTGAAGTCGGTTTCCTTCGCCGCAAAGATTACACGCGTGTTGGCATCTTTGGACTCAATCGTTGGCGTGACGCCAGTTGGGATAACCTCCTTGAGATGAGGCCACACATTGCCTACCGCGGCTGGTGGGGTGGTGATGGCCTCTACGAAACAGGCTTTTGGCATGTCGATAACCACTGGGAGTGGAAGTCCGGCTTCGAGATTCACACAGGTGTTAACTTCCTGCACGAGGGTGTCCGTGAGTCTTTTGAATTTGCTCCGGGCTACGAGGTCGCAGCGGGGGATTACGACGATGAGGAGCTGCAGTTGGTGCTCATCACAGATGATAGTCAGCCCCTTTCTATGCGCGTGACCGCGAAGATTGGCGGATACTTTGGCGGGGATCGAGTGCAGGTGACGCCTGCGATTAATTATCGTGTGGGTGAGGTGTTTAATGCGCGGCTGGGTTGGACACTTAATGAGTTAAAGCGACCGGGCAACCCCGAGAAGCTTCGTATCAATGTCGGGTCGTTGCGTATGACATATTCATTCAGTCCGCAAATATCCCTTCAAGCACTCTTTCAGTACAACGACGCAACTGACGTGGTTGGCGCCAACCTGCGGTTTGCCTGGTTAACATCGGCAGATGCCGGGTTTTATCTTGTCTATAACGAAATGCGTGATGAGGATGTTGGGATGTTCACAGAAAAGCGTCGCGAGTGGATCCTCAAATTTTCGCATACCTTTGACTTGTTTAATTAAGCGCCACTTTGAGGGCATTGATGACCTCATATCGGCATCAATAAGTCGGCAGATGGGCCAGCGTTATTGGCCTTTAATCAGAAATCGAAGACGGCTGTGGCCTATCACAGTTCATGCATCTGATCCCGTTCATGGCTAGCTGAGCAAGGGGCATTTCAGCACGAAAAAAAACGCAGTTACGCTGACGCATAAAGTGTCACGGCAGTGTTTTTCGCCAGCGCGTTATCTTCACCGTTTCAAATAGGCCGGCGAGAGCGTAGGGGTCGTCAGCACAAAACGCTTGCGCAATGTCATCAGAGTCAAAGTCGATAATGAGAACGCTGCCCACCATTTCATCACGATCATTAAGCAGCGGACCTGCTGCGAATAGCGTCTCACCTAGAGTATTTATATAGGCAAGGTGTGCTTCGCGGTTATCGAGACGAGTTTGCAAATGTCCGGGCTTATCCGTGCACAGGATGTGGTAAAGCATGTGTACTCCGAGTTCAAAGTCATAGTGAGACGGGGTGATTCTACTCGCTTGCCCGATCAGTTAAACCTCGGGTGTGCGATATTGCCGGCTGTGAGATCGCCGCTGATCAACCATCCGGAAGTAAGAAGAGTGCGTACTGTCTTGCGGAGGCGGTCGCGGCTTTCTTTGTGCAGAAAATCGCTGACTGTTAATTACGCTCGTCACGCACCGGTGGTCCCACATGTCTTCATCTGAATCCCTTGTGTCACGTCTGCAACTCAATAATGAGTGGCATGCGCGGCCGGTCGCAACGATGCCGGCCCCCTTTCGGTGTACTCATCAGGTCATTAAGCGATCCGGACAAGCGACGGAAAGTCGAGACGCCTTCACACAGCTTTGTGCGCGGCACAGCCAGCCAGGTCCGAGCGAGGGTAGTCGCTACCATTTGGCTCAATTGGGATCAGCGCTCATTAAGTGGGAGGGGCACACGGAGGCGGACTCGATTACTTGTCTGGTGCCGGGTAATGGAGCGCCACTCTTTGGTGAGTCGGCAAATCAATTTGCGCCAAACGAAGTGGAGACCGTCTTTAGCGGTGAGCTTGTTTGTGGCGTCAATGTGGAGGTGCTGAAGCAATCGGTGGATAAGCTCGATATGGACTTCATCCGGTCGAGCCTGGGTTCCAATGAGATTTATGGCGGCCCGGTTGTCGATGGTAAAGCATCGCTTTGGACCAGCTTCCATCTCGACGCGGAGGGCTACTGCCGCATCGTATTGATTGATCACTCGCTGCCCGACACGGCGGTCGGTCGATTGCTGCAGCGCGTGTTGGAGACAGAGAGCTATCGACTGATGGCGGTCGAGGGGCTACCTGTTGCTCGCATGACAATGGCTGAACTCAATCAGCTTGAAAAAGAACTCGAGCCGCTCATGGATGAACTCATGCAGTCGTCTGACAATACTGACCACGAATCGTTATTTATGAAGCTTTCGAATATGTCGGCCCGTATGGAGCATCTTGCTGCCGAGTCGAGCTATCGGTTCGCTGCATCGCGTGCGTATTCGAGAATAGTCGAGCAGCGGTTAGCTGACTTGCGGGAGGATACCGGACTCCCGCAGCTGCGCTATTCCGCCTACTTGCTGCGAACGCTCCAACCCGCAATGCGTACCTGTGAGGCTGCAGAAAGACGAATCGAGGAGCTCGCCCAACGGGTGACACGCGCTATCACGTTGCAGAGCTCGGTGGTGGATCTCATCCGCACGCGGCAGAGTCATGCGATGATGAAAACGATGGGTGATCACTCAGCGACGCAGATTCGCTTGCAGCAGGCGGTAGAGGGCTTTTCTACCTTCGTTATTAGTTATTACGCCATGGGTCTGCTGGAGATTATGTTGGAAGCGGGTATTGCCGCACAGTTAATCGATGTGAACCCAAAAATCGTCCTCGGTATTACAGCCCCTATTGTTTTCTTCTCGGTCTGGGGGCTTACCCGCTGGACACGCAAACGGGTGACCCGCAGCTCGAAGTAGCATAATTGGGCGAGATAGAGTCCCGCCAATCTCCTTATTCCCTGTGTTGGCTTATTCCGTGTATTGGCTAATTCCGATTGGCAGCCAGCTCTGGCGTAAGTACGATCTGCTCAGGCAATTAAAAATCGATGAGCTGTAAGATGAATAAGAATACAAATGCCGAGACTCGCGTTGCGGAAGGTTACGACATTCCGGCTGTTGAGGCCTGGATTTCTGAGAACACCGATTACTTCAAGCCCCCTTTCATTTGGACGCGCCTTGAGGGCGGACATTCTAATCTGACCTATCGACTAGAGGATCCCTCCGGCAAGAAAGCGGTCATCCGGCGCCCACCCATGGGCGAGCTGCTCCCGAAAGCGCACGACATGAACCGAGAATGGTCGCTCATTGCTGCCTTTGCACCTCATGGATTTCCCGTTCCCGAGCCAATTGGCTTCTGTGATGACCTGTCTGTCACTGGCGCTATGTTTTACATCATGGGATTTGCCGGCGGGCGGCCCTTATTTAAGGTGGAAGACACGTTGGAGTGGGTGCCAGAACACCAGCGCACAACGCTGGCTTATTCGTTTATCGACACATTGGCTGATATGCACGTACTCGACCCTGACGCCATTGGACTGACATCGCTGGGTAAAAAAGAGGATTACATCGGGCGTCAGATAAAAGCCTGGTATCGATCTTGGGTTGCGTCCGTAGATTACGCGGAGCTGGACGACCCGAGGGCGCATGAATTTAAAGATTACTTTCTTGAAAATCAGCCCGCGCAAGTCACCGCCAGTGTCGTCCACGGTGATTATTACTTGCATAACTGCTTGTTCTCGAGCGATTCAAAGGTATCCGCTGTGCTGGATTGGGAGCTCGCGACATTGGGCGACCCGCTCGCAGACTTGGGTTACACGCTGCGAGCATGGCCTGAGGAGGAAGACGATCCTTACTTGGAGCCAACGGCCCCCACTGCGGTGCCTGGCCTTCCTCTTAGAGCCGAGTTGGCACAGCGGTATGCTGAGCGGACCGGTTTCCCGGTTGAGTTATTAGACTATTACGTGGGCTTTAATCATTGGAAGACCGCGGCGATTTTACACGGCGTATACGCACGCTATCGCGCTGGGCAAAAGAGTACCGAAGGCGTTGATATGGAGGGCTTGCGTGAGGGTATTCTTAAAGCACTCGATGGTGCTGAACGCGCGATCGCTCGCCTAAATTAGTCTTCACGCTCGATTGAAACCAGCTTTCCCGCGCTGTCGTAAGTAATAGCGAAGCGGCCTTGTACGCCCGACCCAGAGAAGTAGGGTTGTAAAACGGACCAGGGAAGATTGATGGTCTTACCGTCAAAGGCCGTCACCTGAATGCGTGTCTTACTTCCTGTGTAGAAGACCTTTGCTTCGTCATAACTTAGACTTATTGAGAATGTGGATGCGTGTTGCGTCATGCTCGAGAAGTGGTGATACGGACATTCAAACATTGTCACATTGAGAGACAGAATGCACTAAGACTCAATCGCGTACTGTCTTCTTAAACAAGTTGTGTCTTGTTCAGAGGTTAGTTTTCCCGGTGACGTGCCAAATAGTATTTCAGCCTGATTAGGATAGAGCGTGGATTTTTCTGAATTAGTCGTAGCGCAAATTAAAACGCCCCTCGATGCGTTGTGTGCGAGCTTGATGGCCGCAGGCGAGCTTGACCAGTATCTGTTTTTCAACGGTGTTGCTGAAATGATGGGCGATGGCACTGACGAGGGCGCGGTGATGATGGGGTGTATCGAGCTCGGCAGGTGCGCCTTTCTTGGCTTTCACTTCACCCCTGATGTCGAGCTGCAAGTTACGACCATCCTAGATCGGGCCATAGAGCTTTCGTCGATCATGAGCGCAGATACACTGCAATAGAGTGCTTGTTGGACGTGGGCTTTCATCCTTCATTCGTCGCGAGACAACTCGACCTATGAATTCATATGGCTAACGCAGGGACAGCGATTGATTCGCTGCGGTTGTCTCGGAGCGTTAGCGCTGTTGCCCTAGCGATGTGCGGCTAATAGGTCAGTAGCTATAAATAATATCTCCTTCATAATTGAATCTTTGAAGGCGTATCAGTTTTCATATTGCGGAAGGCTTTCTGTGATTAGATTGGCCAAGGACGTCATCGTTTATGGCAAACGTGTTTAAAGAGCGCGTCATCAAGCCGCTCAAGCAATTACTCAATGCAGGACTTACGCCCGCGAAAATGGCTCAAGCGCTGTCTATCGGGTTTGTACTTGGCATAACGCCTCTTCTAGGAGTTTCCTCGCTACTCGCCGTATTAATTGCTGCGATGCTTAGGCTGAATCAGGTGGCAATACAGGTGGCAAATTGGGCTGCTTACCCCGCTCAGATTCTCTTATTCATACCCTATATTAGGGCGGGTGAGTGGTTGTTGGGTATGGAGAGCGTTGCGATAAGTCCGACCGAGATTGCCTCAATGTTCAACGAGGATTTCTACGCCTCGCTTCAGACCTATGGGCAATCACTCGCAGCGGGTTTTGCTGCCTGGGTGGTCACCGCCATTCCCTTATCGGTTGCATTGAATTACCCCTTTCAAGTCATCTTGCTCAGAACGCTTTACAAACAGAAACCCTAGCTCACGGCATTGGTTGTAAGCTGTTTGGATCGCCCCGGCTTCCGTAAACGCGGCTCTGCCTTGTGGACTTATGCCCCCTCAGTCTTATCCTGTTTAAGCGGCGTTTGCCGATCTTAGGTGCGGGCGGGCGTGGCCATGAATACCTCGGTGCTTGCATTGGGCATTGATAATAATGTAAAGTAAGCTTTACTTTTTGTAAAAAGAGCCATACTAAAATGACCAACATTAGCGAGAGCAGCTCCTTACAGCAGGACTTGCGACGAACAATGCGACTGCTTTTTGTCTGTACGGCGGCGTGGGTCGCTACAACTGCAGTTGCCGCGTTTGGGCCCAGCTCATTGTGGGCATACAGTGTTTCAGAGAGTCAGGTAGCGATATTGGTAAATGTTGTGGCTGGAATCTTGATGCTGTTTGCTTTTTATAAGCACCTTTTGAGCATGGACGAGTTGCAGCGTAAAACACACCTGGAAGCCATGGCGTTATCACTTGGCGTAACAATGATTTTTACTGTTGCTTATGTGAGCTTCGAAACTGCAAACCTGCTTGCCAATGCGCGTCCATCAAATATTCTGTTCGTTATGGGCATCACTTATTTTGGTGCTGTCGTCGTGTTGTGGCTAAAGCGCACGGCTGAATGAAGAATGGGCTTAAAGTTCTGAGGGCGGAGCGAAACTGGACTCAGTCAGAGCTTGCAGATCGTCTAGGTGTCACACGCCAGACGATCAACGCTATTGAGAAAAATAAGTACGATCCCAGTCTTCCCTTGGCATTTAAATTGGCGGGGGTGTTCGATATGACTATCGAGGCGATATTCACGCCGGATGAAGGGTAACGGGAAGTCTCGACGCCCTGTTAGCTAGGTTTTAGCAGTAACGTCTGGACAGGTAGCTCGTCGCGGCAATCTAAGATGTTAGGTGGTGCTAAAAATCTGCAGAGAGTGGGTCTCAGTCGGTCACGATGGTATGTTGGTGCTCAATCAGCGAAAGTAAAAAAATCCTCGGAGCCGTGTGAAGCCATGTTTTTGTACCAACTGTACCGTCGCCTCTCAATCAAAGCCGCTCAGTTGATATCGCTGCACGGACGCATTGCCCCTGCCATCGTCATAATGTTGTCTGCGGTAAGCGCGCAAGCCCAGATCGCTCAGACGCCTGACGGATATTGGCAACACCCCGAGGACCCTGTCTGGATTGAGGTATTGCTCCAAGCAGGGACTGGCATAGCCCTGCGAAACGATGATCAGCCTGAGACCGTTGGGTTTCATGTTGTTAAAGACTTAGCTGCGACGGACGAGCCGGGTATCTGGCAAGGTCAAGTATTTGTGCCCCAATTGGACGGATACAAAAAGGTCACGATTACTATGCCCGATGACCAGACGCTGCGCATGACAGTAAAGTTTGGCTTTCTTCGCCGCTCTGTGGATTGGTCGCGGGTGGGGGAGCGAGAAGACGTAGTCCAATGACCTGTGTCATTACCTTGCCACGCCTAAACAGATATTGACCGCTCTAAAACTACTGCTTTTATCCGCAGTCGAACCGGTCATACTCTAAGCCTCATTAAAAAATAATAACGAGGCAGCAACCATGATTGATTTCGAAATTCCAGATGAGACTAAGCTGGTTCGAGCACAGGTTCGCGAGTTTGTGCAGAGCGTTTGTATACCCGCTGAGAAAAATCTGAACGTTGATACATTTGATGAAATTCTGGCGGAGCTGCGTCTTAAGGCGCGGGCTCAAGGTTTGTGGTGTCCATTTTTTCCCATCGAGTGGGGCGGCATGGGTCTAAAACCCCTGGCGAATGCGCTGGTGCAAATGGAATTGGGCGAATCCATGCTGGGTGCGCTCGCCCTAAATACGCAGGGGCCCGACGATGCCACCATGATGACCCTACTTCGTCATGGGACGGCCTATCAGCACGAGAAGTTTTTAAAGCCACTTGTTGAGGGCCAGAAGCGCGTTTGCTACGCGATGACCGAAAAGGGTGGAGGTGCCGATGCAACGGGCATGAAAACGTCTGCCGTTGAGGTGGGCGATAACTACGTTTTGAATGGTGACAAGTGGTATATCTCGTCGGCGAACGTCGCTGACATCGCTGTCGTTATGGCGAAGACGGATCCTGATGCGCCGCGCCATCAACAGTTCTCCACTTTCATTGTTGAGCTGCCTAACCCAGGATTTAATATTTTAAGAAATATCGACACCATGCATCGGCATACCCCCTTAGGAGAGCGATTGGGTGCAGCGCACTGCGAAATCCAAATCAAAGACCTCGTGGTACCCAAAGAGAATCTCCTCGGCGGTCGGGGTCAAGGGTTTAATATGGGTCAGCATCGTCTGGGCTACGGCCGGCTGCGCCATGGCATGCACAACGTAGCCAAGGCGCAGCGCGCCCTGGATATGGCTGCCAAGCACGTACTTGAGCGTGAAACCTTTGGGAAGAAATTATCAGATCGTCAAAGTGTGCAATTTATGTTGGCCGACTGTGCCGCGGAGATTTACAAAGCGCGCTTGATGCTGATGCATATCGCCTACAAAGCTGAAAATGGGCTCGATATGACCCAGGAAAATTCCATTGCCAAAATCTTTCTCGCCAACATGGTTCATCAGGTCGTCGATACGGCCCTTCAATTGCACGGGTCGCTTGGCTATTCCCGCGATACGCCGCTTGCCGATTGGTACACCTCGATCCGCAGTCAGCGGTTAGTCGACGGGCCCGATGAAGTCCATCGCTGGAAGGTGGGAAAAAATGTGCTTCGTGCGTTCGAGCGGGACGGAACGACAGCCATGGCGGCAGGCGGGGACCTACTCTGACGCTTGGGCAAACAATGAGTGAATCGATTCGAAAGATCTCATTTACAGGGGCTTATGAGGAGTATGTGTTCACGATGAGCCAATAGACAAAGCGTTGGCTCCAATGGGGGTTTTAGTCGACACGCATGGAAAAAGCGTGCCGGGATGCAATGCACACAAAAGGTGATAGATATGACCGAGACGGTTTTGATTATGGGTGCCGGCGCAGTTGCGGGTGTTGGGGGGGCTCTGGCCAAACAGTTTTCTGACAACGGATACCACATCGTGGTTGCAGGCAGGACACAGTCAAAGCTCGACGGAATTGTTGAAGCGATCGAGCGCGAGGGTGGCTCTGCGGAAGCTGTCATCGCCGATGTCACTGCGGGTAAGGATCAAGATGCAGTATTTGATTTGGTAAGCCAGCGCGGTGAACCCCTCGCTGCGGTCTTGTATAACGCGGGTAGCAACCTACCCATTAAGTTTTCCGACCTGACGCCTGAGCAATTCGACGAGTTTTGGCGAATCGGTTGCTTTGGCGCCTTTTTAACCGCTCGGTTAGCACTCCCCATTCTTCAGCAGCAAGGCCGCGGCTCGCTATTTTTTACAGGCGCATCGGCTTCGATGCGAGGGCGTCCCAACTTCGCACACTTTGCGGTCGCAAAAGCCGGACTTCGTAACTTAGCTCAAGCACTCGCGAGAGAGTATGGTCCGCAAGGTATTCACATCGCCCACGTGATCATCGATGGCGTTGTAAATGGTGACATTGTACGCGGTCGTTTTGCAGACTACCTCGATGCACTGGGCGATGACGGCGCGCTTGAGCCACAGGCAATTGCCCAAGCATTCTGGGCCTTACATCAGCAGCATCCCTCGGCCTGGAGTCATGAGCTTGACCTAAGACCCTACAAAGAGAGTTGGTAGGTTTCCCGCGAGCGGTATCGTTATTGCAGTTATGTCGGCGTTTGTCTCGCGGCGCATTTTTTCTCAGGAGAGCTACTTTGTAGGTGGTAAGTTTGGGGCGCTGGAGAGTGTAAGTGGAGGTTTAGCGCGGCACGGCTGTGAGCCAACCAACGCAAGCGCTTCTCGCGCGCAGCTGGAACAGTCCTCTCGG
This sequence comes from Candidatus Paraluminiphilus aquimaris, assembly GCF_026230195.1. Taxonomy (NCBI): domain Bacteria; kingdom Pseudomonadati; phylum Pseudomonadota; class Gammaproteobacteria; order Cellvibrionales; family Halieaceae; genus Candidatus Paraluminiphilus; species Candidatus Paraluminiphilus aquimaris. The sequence goes on from NZ_CP036501.1 coordinate 973,233, forward strand.
TTTTCGAGGCGCGAAACTCGCATTGGCAAAGTGTGGGTTCGAAAAATTTTTAGTTTGGTGCCCAGGAGAGGACTTGAACCTCCACGCCCTTGCGAGCACTAGCACCTGAAGCTAGCGTGTCTACCAATTTCACCACCTGGGCAGGTAAGGTAAAACGAAGGATCGCGAGGCTACGGCTTGGACATTTATTTGTCAATCTCATGCCCGTACACTCTGCGTATAACAAAGAGCAATTCAGCTCCTTGTTACCCTCATCGGCGGACATTTGAAAAAGACCTCCAAGTCACAGACATTAACGGACCCTCAAGCAGCGCGCGAGGCAAACAAATACGATCAGCCGATTGCGAGTCGTGAGCTCATCCTCGATGTAATGGCTGAGCGGGATGTGCCGATGCGCATGTCGGAACTGGCTTCGGCACTCGGCATTACAAATGACAGTGATTTGTTTTCCCTGCAAAAGCGGTTGCGCGCGATGCAGCGCGATGGACAGGTGATCTCTGGGCGTCGCGGTGCGCTGGGACTTCCCAAAAAAATGGACCTTGTGAAGTGTAAAGTGATCGGTCACCGCGACGGCTATGGCTTCGCTTCACCCTTTGAGGAGGGTGACGACTTTTTTCTATCCAGTCGTCAAATGTTCAGGGTATTTGATGGGGACGAGGTGTTGGTGGCCGAGTCGGGGTATGACGACAAAGGTCGGCCGTCAGGGCAGATTGTCGAGGTGCTCACTCGCGCCCACTCTTCGATAGTTGGCCGCTATATGGAAGAGGGCGGTATTGGCTACCTACTTCCACACAACCGACGGATCAGCAATCACGTGCTGATACCGCCTAAGGCTAAAGCGGGGGCGAAATCAGGCCAGTTGGTCAGCGTCAAGATAACCGGTTACCCCACCGAGGTTTTGGGTGCAAAAGGTGAGGTTGAGGAGATTCTGGGTGATCACTTAGATCCCGGGCTTGAGATTGATGTCGCGATTCGCGCACACGATATTCCCAATGAATGGCCCGATACAGTGTTGTCGGAGGCTGGCGCTTTGCGCGATGAACCGTCGGAGTCAGACAAAAAAAACCGTGTTGACCTTCGTGGATTAGGGCTCGTCACGATTGATGGTGAAGATGCGCGGGATTTTGATGACGCGGTGTACTGTGAATCCGAGGGAGCAGGTTTTCGCCTTTGGGTGGCAATCGCTGATGTCAGTCACTATGTGCCGATTGGAAGCGCCCTCGATGAAGAGGCCTTTAACCGTGGCAACTCCGTCTATTTTCCAGAGCGCGTTGTACCCATGTTTCCCGAGGTTCTTTCAAATGGACTTTGCTCCTTAAAACCAGCCGTTGATCGCCTCGCTATGGTCTGCGAGATGCTCATCGACGCCAACGGCAAAGTCGTAGAATCAACCTTTTACGAAGCCGTTATTCATTCGCATGCGAGATTAACGTACACACAGGTTGGCGAGGTCCTTGAGAACGGTTTTTGCGAGGGTGTGGCGTCAGAAAGATTGGATGGCCTATTCAGACTGCACGCACTGTATAAGGTGTTACGCCAGGCGCGAGCCACACGCGGCGCTATCGACTTTGAGACGGTGGAAACCCGAATTCTGTTTGATGAAAACCGAAAAATCGATGCCATTGTGCCCGTCAATCGTAACGATGCGCATAAGCTCATTGAGGAGTGCATGCTCGCTGCAAACGTTGCAACCGCCAACTTCCTCGAGGAGTCAGAGCTCGCAGGTCTGTTCAGAGTTCATGAGGGACCGTCGGCAGAGCGATTGGAAGCGTTACGCACTTTTTTAGGCGAGTTGGCGTTAGATCTGCCGGGTGGGTTGGACCCCACACCACTGGACTATCAAAGTGTTCTAGCGCGACTTGTCGAGCGCGATGATGCGCAGGTAATTCAAACCATGCTGCTTCGCTCTTTGAGCCAAGCTGTGTATAAGCCTGATAACGGAGGCCACTTTGGTCTTAATTATGACGCTTACGCGCACTTTACGTCCCCCATTCGTCGTTATCCTGATCTGCTCGTTCATCGAGCGATAAAGCGTTTGGCAACAAGCTCGGGCGCTACGCCTAGGAAGCTGTCCAAAGAAAAAAGCCGAGAGCTCTATCCCTATACCATGACAGACCTTGTTGCCGCGGGAGAGCATTGCTCGATGACTGAGCGTCGTGCCGATGATGCGACGCGGGATGTTCACCTGTGGTTAAAGTGCGAGTACTTACGTCATCACATTGGCGATGAATTTGCTGGGGTTGTGGCCTCCGTGACTCGCTTTGGTATGTTCGTAGAGCTGACGGATATCTACATGGAAGGCTTGGTCCACATTAGCGCTTTGCCTTCTGATTATTACCATTTCGATCAGGCGTCGCAGCGACTCGTGGGTGAGCACACCCGCAAGACCTATCAATTGGGTGATGCGGTGAGAGTGCAGGTTGCACGTGTTGATCTCGATGATCGCAAAATTGATCTAGAGATTGTCGGCGAGGTGACGCCCGGTGCGGGTCGTCGCGGCAATAAGAAGTCGATACGCAATCGCTCTAAAACCTTTGAAGGCGCCCCTTCAAGGCGGTCGAAGCCCGGCGGCAAGACTGCGGGGAAAGGGGGGAGGAAGTCGAGTAAGTCCTCTACTTCGTCGAATTCCACGTCGGCAAAAAAAGGGTCTAAGCCGGCAAAGTCGCTGAAAAAGGCCTCAAAATCTAAGGGTGCGCCAAAGCGCCGAGGGCGCGATTCGTGACCGATCTCGCTTACGGTATTCATGCTGTAGACGTTTTATTACGCCGTTCGCCAGAGCGGATTATTTCGCTCTCCGTGCAATCAGACCGCAATGATAAGCGGATACAGGGTCTGCTCTCACTTGCCCAGAATCAGGGCGTAGGTGTCGATCGTGTTTCCAAAGCTGATCTCGATGCGGCTGTGGCAGAACGCCATCAGGGTGTGGTGGCCATTATTAAGCCTCGCCAGGGCACTAACGCCTTAACAGAGCGCGATCTAACTGACTTTCTGGCTGGCGTGACTTGCCCGCTTGTTCTTGTCTTAGACGGTGTAACCGACCCCCACAACTTGGGTGCTTGTTTGAGATCTGCAGACGCCGCGGGAGTTGCAGTTGTTGTTGTGCCAAAAGACAACAGCGCTGAGCTAAATGCCGTTGCGAGGAAAGTCGCTAGCGGCGCCGCTGAGGTGATACCGCTTGTGCGCGTGACAAATCTTGCCAGGACGCTTCGGTCATTAAAGGAGCTCGGTATCTGGATTGTCGGCACGACAGGCGATGCCGACACGCTTGTCTACGACCAGGATCTGTCGATTCCCACGGCCCTCGTTATGGGAGCAGAGGGTCCCGGTATGCGCCGACTGACCACAGAGGCTTGTGACTTCTTGGTCAAACTCCCCATGGCGGGTGATGTCTCGAGTCTCAACGTATCGGTTGCGACCGGAATCTGCTTATTTGAGGCGGTCCGACAGCGTCGTGGCGGGTAATTGCATTCTTGTTTGCGGCTCTGTAGACTCCGCGCCTCACAATTAGCCGGGCTCTTAGAGCCTTAACTCCTTGCTGCACTGTTTGTCAGGCAGCTACAACCGAAGGGAGAGATCGTTAGTGCGACACTACGAAATCATCTTTATGGTCCATCCGGACCAGTCGGAACAAGTACCGGGCATGATCGAACGGTACACCAATGTGATCACCAAAGATGGCGGGCAAGTTCACCGTCTAGAAGATTGGGGTCGCCGACAGCTCGCTTACCACATCAACAAAATTCACAAGGCGCATTACGTATTGATGAATGTTGAGGCCACCAATGAGGCCATGGAAGAGCTAACAACTACTTTCCGCTACAACGATGCGGTCATCCGTAACCTTGTTATTCGTCGTGACGAAGCAGTGACGGAAGAGTCACTGATTATGAAGTCCGAGAAAGAGGATCGTGAGCGAAAGTCGCGTTATCAAGAGCGTCAGGCAGCTGAAGCGAAAGCAGCTGAAGCCGAAGTGGCTAAAGAAGCGGCTTCTGACGAGGCGGCTGAAGAAGCGCCCGCCGAAACCGATAGCGCAGAGGAGGAGTAATCGATGTCACGTTTTTTCCGACGTAGAAAGTTCTGTCGTTTCACCGCCGAAGGCGTAAAGGAAATCGACTACAAAGATTTAGAAGTACTCAAGCAGTACATCAGTGAGACTGGAAAGATTGTACCTAGCCGTATTACGGGTACAAAAGCGAAGTACCAGCGTCAGTTGGCTACGGCCATCAAGCGCGCTCGCTACTTAGCGCTCTTGCCGTACACGGATTCTCACCAGTAAAACTGTGATGCGCGGCCTCGCTGAATTTATCATGCGCGGTCGCTGGCAAGCGCTGGCGGTAGCTGTTCTTGGCTCAGTGCTTGTTATCGCCGCTCCTATGAGTGCGGCGGCGATAGCCCTCGTTACCATGGCACAGGGAATGCGCAATGGAACGTGGGTCGCTTTATGGGCCTTGCTGCCTGCTCTGTTGTTGGGCTGGGTGAGCGGGGACTACGGGACCGGCTTTTTGCTGCTCTCCGTATATGTGGGTGCTGTGGTGCTTGCGCAAACGCTGAGTTTGTCGCTCGCGCTTATCGCAATAATCCCCGTATCGGCCGTCGGTGGTTTTGTGCTACTGACCTTTAATACGGCCTTTTTGGAGGCCATGTTATCGATGCTCGATGCATGGATAGCCGCACTGCAAAGCGAATCGCCTGAGACCGGTGATTCCTTGAGCGCGCTGCGGCCCACGGCAAATCAGGTCGCAGGTTTGATGGCGACTGGTAATGCATTTTTGGCGTCTCTAAGTTTGTTGCTGGGGCGTTATTGGCAGTCGGCGCTCTTCAAACCAGGTGCATTTGGTGAGGAGTTTAGGGCACTTAAATTGCCCGGTGCTTTGACGGCCTTACTTGTGCTTGTCGCTATGGCGGGAGCACTCAGCGGTAGCGAAACAGCCGCGTGGTCTGCGTTGGCGGGTATTCCCGTGACATTGGCTGGGTTTGGACTGTTTCACCATATTGCAAAGCGCCAGCAGTTGGGTGGTACGTTTCTAACGATTGGCTATGTGCTTTGGGTTATCGTCGATGGGTTAAAAGTCGGCGTGTTATTAGCGGTTTTGTTGGATGCGTTTCTCGATTTGGGACGCCGAGTGAAGCCGAAATGAGTTTAGAGAAGGTTGGGCACAGTGTGCTCAAAGTAGAGGGAAAAATACGATGGAAGTAATTCTGCTCGATAACGTAGGTAGCCTTGGTGGATTGGGTGACCGTGTTGATGTGAAGCCAGGCTATGGCCGTAACTTCCTTATCCCACAAGGAAAAGCAGTGCCTGCCACGGCTGAGAATGTCGAAAAGTTCGAAGCGCGTCGTGCGGAGCTTGAGGCGGCCGCCGCCGCAACTCTAAGCGCTGCGCAAAAGCGTGCTGAAGCGATCCAGGCGCTGGAGCAGCTGCAAATTGCAGCGACAGCGGGCGAAGAAGGCAAGCTCTTCGGGTCGATCGGAACGCGTGACATTGCGGACGCTTTGACAGCGGCGGGTTGTGATGCCGATAAAGCCGAGGTACGACTCCCTGATGGGGCGATTCGTGAGCTCGGTGAGTACGAGATCATGATTCAGCTTCATGCGGACGTGGTAACGACAGCCAACATCGCAGTCGTCGCTGAATAACGAATGTCTCTTACGCCACAGTTCTGAACTGTGGCATGCTGTACCGCCGGATTAGATCCGGATCGATCAACACGGCGTCATCGGTAAAGAGTTGATATGGAGACAGCATCAAATCCCGATTGGGATGTTGCCAAGCTAAAACTGCAACCGCAGTCGATTGAAGCCGAGCGCTCCGTGATTGGCGCTCTGCTGATCTCATCCGACAGTTGGGATGGGGTAGCCGAGGTCGTTGCTGCGTCAGATTTCTACCGTCCAGAGCACCGGGCTATATTTCGTCAGATCGCACTTTTGGTTGATCGGGGCGAGCCGGTCGACGTTGTTACGGTTTCAGACAGGCTGCTAGCAACTGGTGAGCTCGATGCCGCTGGCGGTCACACCTACCTTGCTGAGCTTGCTGAGCAAACCCCCACAGCTTCTAACGTTCGTGCTTATGGCAAGGCGGTCAGAGAGCGCTCGGTGCTTCGCCAGCTTATCAATGCCGCTCAAGACATTGCGTCTGCTGGCTTCAACCCCGAAGGCCGAAGCTCCGAGGAGTTAGTTGATGAGGCGGAGCGCCTCATCATGCAGATATCCGAGAGCGGTCAAAAAGCCGGTGGCCCTCAAGGGATGGAAGGTCTGCTCAAAGGCGCCATCGATCGTATCGAGGAGCTCTACAACACCGGTGGTGATATCACTGGATTGACCACCGGGTTCATTGATCTTGACCGCATGACATCCGGTTTGCAGCCTTCAGACCTGGTCATTGTCGCTGGACGCCCGTCGATGGGTAAAACCTCATTCGCTATGAACCTTGTTGAGAACGCGGCACTTGCCAGCGATCGCCCGCTAATGGTCTTTTCGATGGAGATGCCGGCAGAGCAGCTGGTAATTCGTATGCTCTCGTCGTTGGGTCGCATTGATCAGTCGCGCGTGCGCACAGGTAAGCTAGAGCAAGATGACTGGCCGAAACTCGCCAGTGCTACCGAGAAATTAAAAGGCACACAGGTCTTTATTGACGATACGCCTGCGCTTACACCCACTGAGCTTCGCTCTCGCGTTCGAAAACTGGTCCGTGAGCAAGGGGATTTAGGCATGATCATGGTGGACTATCTTCAGCTCATGCGCGTTGCGGGCTCTGGCGAAGGGCGAACGGCCGAAATTTCCGAGATCTCGCGGAGCCTTAAAGCGATAGCCAAAGAATTCAAGGTGCCGGTAGTGGCACTATCGCAGCTGAATCGCTCGCTGGAGCAGCGACCGAATAAGCGTCCGGTGAACTCAGATTTGCGTGAATCAGGGGCGATCGAGCAGGACGCCGACGTCATCATGTTCATTTATCGCGATGAGGTTTATAACGAGGATTCGCCGGATAAGGGCGTGGCTGAAATTATTATCGGCAAACAGAGAAACGGCCCTATTGGCTCCTGCCGACTGTCGTTCCAAGGGCAGTTTACGCGGTTTGAAAATCTAGCGAGGGGGGACTATGAGCACTATGGTGCCTAGCGAACACCCACCGATCGATCTCGACGCGCTTCGAGTCATGTTAGGTGGTGACGAGAACCTTGTTAGCATGATCCTTGATAAGTTTCGGGCGGAAATTCTCGGTGATATCGAGCAGTTAAAGTCACTCCAAGCGGGTGACCAGGCTGAGCCTATCCGCGCATTAGCCCACCGGTTAAAGGGAACCTGCGGGAATGCGCAAGCCACTCAACTTTCCGAAATTGCGAAGCTGCTGCAATTTGCCATGGCAGCGGGGGAGCTTGATCAAGCGGCGGGTCTCATAAAGGCACTCGACGCTGAGCGGGTCGCCTTAGAGCACTATGTAGCCGAACAGGGCTATTGAACTAGAACCCGAGCTGCTCTTTGAGGGCGGACAGAGCTTCTTTTCTTTCATCCATCGACATTGCATCTTCCTCACGGGTTGCGCTGATGGCTTTGCGCTCCGGTATCGTGAGGGTTTCGCCCGCAAGCGCACGACGAAGCCACTGGTTATAGTGTGTTTGAAAAGTGGGCCATGCCTCGCTCCGCTGGTGATTAGCCAGTAGGTACCATCCAGCATCGCGGCCAGCCAGGTAGGCGATGGGATGCGTCCACGTCGCCTCTGCTTTTGGGCTGGGTGCGAGACAGGCCTCCTCATAAGCCGCACTCGCCGTTGGTAAGCCAAGTTCACCGAGCGCTTCGGAGCAACTGGCCAGCATACGGTTGAGGGTGGGTAGGTATTCGCTTCCCTCGATGGCGCGTCGAGCCCCCATCAGAATTAAATCACTAGAAAAATGGCCTAAGGCCTCTAGCCAAAGACGCTTCACTTGCCCCAGTTGCTGAGCCTCAGACCAGGCTGCGTAGTACTGATTGTGATAGTTCAAACGAAAGAGCGCAAAAACCTGATTGATCGCTTCGACTAAGTCAGTATCAAGGCCGGCATCGTCGGCTGTTTTTGTCTCAGCCCGCCCAGCTGGTATCGCTGAGGTCGTCGGAGATGCTGCGGTCTTTCGTGCGATCTGTTGGGCTAGTTCCCCCGCCTGATGTTGATCTGCCACTTGTCTGCTCCTGATGGCGTTGCCATTGGTATTTTACATGCTGTAAGAACTTCGCGTTCCACGATGTGTGCACCTCATTGCTGTCGACCCAGTAGACAACAAATTCGTTTAGTACGGAATCGGCGTAATCCTCACTTATCCCTGACAATGATAGCGTTTCATACACAGCTTCATTGGGTCGCCACTGGGGACTGAGTCGCTCGGGCAAGGTGCTGTGTTGAATACTGTTCTCATGACGAACCCAGCGCTGCCTGACAAACTGAATAAATTTACTGTTTACGTCTTTGGGTGCGCCGCCGCGCTCTTTCCAGTACAGAATAAATTCAGGTCTTAGGCTGTCGCAAAACGACGCCGGTATCTCCGCCCGCACGAGAATTTCCTGTGCGTCGGTACTGGGTTGCCATTGATTATCGAATTTTGGTGGCTCTTTGATATCAAAGGCCGGATGCCTCTGACTGTGGCGCCACTCAGATAAAACATGTTGTCGGAATCGACTGTCATACGCTTTCGGGTCGCCCGTGCGATCGAAGCTTTTTAACTGTGACAGGATGTAGTCCCGCGTTAAACCGTGGTTCAAATTTAGGAGGTCAATGACGTGTTCGCTTGGGCGCCACGCCTGCGTGTTGTGAGTCTGTACAGCCGCTCTGCTCTGACGGTGCCCACCGGTAGACCATATCGAGGGATCCGAGGTGGGAGTCGCTGCGATAATGCCGAGCTCAACAAGACGCTGAAGTAGCCGATTTACTTTTATTTCATCCCAAAACGGGAATTCTGCTAACAGGGCGGGAACGGATATTGTTTTACTTTCTGCGGCGCCACTTCCCAATTGGTGACTCAAACCCTGCAGCAACACCGCTTCCTCGAGACCAATGGTGGCTGCAAGTTGCGCAGAAAACGTACAGTACCGCTCGGGGATGAATTGAGGATTAGACATGGATGTTAGCTATGACTCTTGGTCTGGTAGCATAGCGGTTTCGGGGTGCTTGGGCACCCCCGTCGGAGTGATCTATGGCAAAAACTAAGACAGCCTTTGTCTGTAATGACTGTGGCGCGGACTACAGCAAGTGGCAGGGGCAGTGCTCAGCCTGTCACGCCTGGAATACACTCACGGAAGTTCGCATAGCGGGGACAAGTAGCGCTGCTAGTCCAAAGTCGCGCGGCGGGTTTGCCGGAACCACGGCAGTTGTTCAGAAGCTCGCCGATATTGATTTGATTGATCTCCCTCGATTCAGTTCTGGGTTCGCTGAGCTGGATCGTGTTCTGGGCGGCGGCTTTGTACCGGGGTCCGCCATTTTGATTGGTGGCCATCCGGGTGCCGGAAAAAGTACGCTACTTCTACAGACTTTGTGCAAGTTGGCCGCGCAGGCCCCTGCGCTCTATGTGACCGGTGAGGAGTCACCTCAGCAGATTGCGATGCGGGCTAAGCGATTGGGACTTGCAACAGACGCGCTTCAATTGATGGCTGAGACGGACGTAAACGAAATTCTGGCAGCCGCACAAAAGCATAAGCCAAAGGTATTGGTTGTCGACTCGATTCAAGTGATTCACAGCGACGCACTCACGTCGGCGCCCGGAAGTGTTGCGCAGGTGCGAGATTGTGCGGCTTTACTCACGCGCTACGCAAAACAAACGGGCACCGTATTAATTTTAGTAGGTCACGTCACAAAAGACGGAAGCCTTGCCGGTCCCAAAGTACTCGAACACATGATCGATTGCTCCGTATTGCTTGAAGGTGAGCAGGACTCTCGCTATCGCACACTCCGAGGCCAGAAAAATCGCTTTGGTGCGGTCAATGAGTTGGGCGTGTTTGCGATGACTGACGTGGGACTTAAAGAAGTCCTTAATCCCTCAGCTATTTTCTTGGAGCGGGCCGAGACGCCTGCGCCGGGAACAGTGGTTGTGGTGGTCTGGGAGGGTACGCGTCCACTGCTCGTTGAAATTCAGGCTCTGGTTGATGCCAGTAATTTGGGTAACCCCCGTCGAGTTGCTGTAGGCTTCGAGCAAAATCGTCTGGCAATGCTGCTTGCGGTCTTGCACCGTCATGTGGGTCTTCATGTCGGCGATCAAGATGTATTTGCGAACGTGGTGGGTGGTGTACGGATTGCCGAAACCAGTGGCGACCTGTCGCTCCTGCTAGCGGTGGTGTCGAGCCTTCGAAATAAAGTGCTTCCAAAAGACCTGGTTGTCTTTGGAGAGGTGGGCCTTACAGGGGAAATCCGGCCCGTTGCGAGTGGGCAGGAGCGGATTGCAGAGGCAGCTAAGCACGGCTTCAAGCGCGCAATCGTCCCGAAGGGAAATGCGCCGCGGACAGATATCCCCGGCATTAAGATTCAACCCGTGTCGAGGCTTGACGAGGCGATCGCACTCTTTGATTGAGTGCGGTGCCGCCTCGATTACATGAGCTTTCGGTGCTTTACCCGGCTCGGTACCTCGGCATCTCTGCCAAGACGCGCCCGACGGTCTTCCTCATATTCGGCATAGTTACCTTCGTGGAAAATAACTGAGCCGTCGTCTTCATAAGCAAGAATATGGGTGGCAATGCGATCGAGGAACCATCGGTCGTGCGATATCACCATAGCTGAGCCGGGAAAGGCCTGCACTGCATCCTCGAGCGCGCGCAGTGTCTCGACATCGAGATCATTGGTGGGCTCATCGAGTAGCAATACATTGGCGCCCTGCTTGAGTAGTTTCGCAAGGTGCAATCGATTGCGTTCGCCCCCTGAGAGGTCTTTGACGAACTTCTGTTGGTCTGACCCTTTAAAGTTGAATCGGCCAATGTAAGAGCGCGAGGGTACCTCGTAGGTGCCGATTCGAATGATATCTAGGCCATCCGATACCTCTTCCCATACGGTTTTAGAGCCATCGAGTTCGTCCCGCGACTGATCGACGTAGCCTAGCTGGACCGTTTCGCCCACGGTTACTGAGCCACCATCGGGTTGCTCATGACCCATTAGCAGGCGGAATAGCGTCGACTTACCCATGCCGTTCGCACCGACAATCCCCACGATCGCACCTTTAGGGACGGTGAATGTTACGTCTTCAAACAGCAGGCGATCACCAAATACTTTTCGAAGGCCCTCTACCTCGATTACTTTTTCGCCTAAGCGGGGGCCTGGTGGGATATAGATCTCATTGGTTTCATTGCGTGTCTGAAAATCCTGAGAGTTCAGCTCGTCAAAGCGTGCAAGACGTGCTTTGTTTTTTGCCTGACGACCTTTGGGGTTTGATCTAACCCACTCGAGCTCCGCTTTGATGGCTTTTTGCCTGGAGGCCTCTTGCCGCTGCTCTTGTGCAAGGCGCTGATCTTTTGCTTCGAGCCATGTTGAGTAATTTCCTTCGTAAGGGATGCCGCGGCCGCGATCGAGTTCCAAAATCCAACCGGCAGCATTATCGAGGAAGTAGCGATCGTGGGTAATGGCCACCACAGTACCGGTAAAGCCTTCTAGGAAGCGCTCGAGCCACCCCACTGATTCGGCATCCAAGTGGTTCGTGGGCTCATCGAGTAGCAGCATGTCGGGTTCGCTCAGCAAGAGTCTTGCGAGTGCAACGCGGCGCTGCTCACCACCGGATAGATTGGTCACATCAGCGTCCCACGCTGGGAGTCTGAGTGCATCGGCGGCAACATTGAGGCGCGTCTCAAGATTGTGGGCATCTGTCGCTTGTATTACGTCCTCCAAACGCGCCTGCTCTTTAGCCAGCGCATCAAAGTCTGCGTCGGGCTCAGCATAGGCGGCATAGACCTTATCGAGCCCGGCCAGCGCATCGATTGCCTCCGCCAGACCTTCCTCGACGTTTCCACGGACGTCTTTATCAGGATTAAGCTGAGGTTCCTGAGCGAGATAACCAATCTTAATGCCCGCTTGCGGACGCGCCTCGCCTTGGATGTCAGTGTCGATGCCCGCCATGATTTTGAGGAGGGTGGATTTACCGGCGCCATTAAGCCCAAGGACGCCAATTTTTGCCCCGGGGAAAAATGAGAGGGATATGTCTTTTAGTATTTCGCGTTTTGGTGGCACGACCTTGCTTACGCGATTCATCGAGTAGACGTACTGCCCACTTTTGCCGTGTTTGTTGTCGCTCATATCTAAAGCCTTTCTGTAGAAATACGGGTGTTGGTTCCACACCCAAACTGTGACCGCAAGTCTACCCCGTACGCAGGGGGTAAGGCAGGGCTTGAGACGAGCTTTTGGTGGTCACACGGCCAAAATTAGTGACTTCGCAGCTGTCATCATTCGATATCCTGTGACTCAGCCGTTGTCCTGAGGATTATTGGCCTGCGACTTGGACCGGGAGCTCCCGCTCACACCTATAAAAATGCGGCACGCGTGGTTGTGCGTGTGCACGGTGTTTGCCTAGGAGTGATCGGGTAGATTTCGCCGCTTACGCGTACTGAGTCACCGATAGCCCGCGGCCAATCCCGTAGTATTCGATGCCTATACTGGCTAAATAGTATGGATCGTAGAGGTTGCGGCCATCGACGATAATGGGATTATTGAGCGCGGCTTTGATGGCCTCAAAATCAGGTGACCAAAACGTACGCCACTCTGTGCACACAACGAGGCAGTCAGCCCCTTCCAGTGCCTCGTCCTTAGAGTCCACGTAAGTTATGTCCTCGCGATCACCATAAAGTGCGTGGCAGGCGTCCATCGCCTCAGGATCAAAGGCACGAACGTTACCGCCGCAGGACCAAATATTCTCAAGTAAAAAGCGGCTGGGTGCCTCACGCATGTCATCCGTGTTGGGTTTAAAGGCTAAGCCCCAGACAGCGATGGTTTTACCCTCAAGATTAGCCCCTAGGCGTTCCATGACACGTTCAGCGAGCTTGTTCTTCTGGCGCTGATTTGTGTCGTGGACCGCGGTCAAAATCGACGCCTGACAGCCCTCGGATTGCGCGAGATGCTTAAGCGCTCTCACGTCTTTTGGGAAGCAAGACCCGCCGTAGCCCGCACCTGGGTAAATGAACTGGTAGCCAATTCGAGGATCCGACCCCATGCCTTGTCTCACCAGTTCGACGTCGGCCCCAACGGCTTCCGCGATATTGGCGATCTCATTGATGAAGCTGATCTTCGTCGCAAGCATCGCGTTGGCGGCATACTTAGTGAGCTCGGCGCTTCGAGGGTCCATGAACATGAGCTTGTCGCGATTTCGGTTAAAGGCGGCGTACATGCGCTTAAAATCAGCCTTGGTGTCCTCCGAGTGCGCCCCGACAATAATGCGATCAGGGCTTTTCGCGTCGCTAACGGCGGAACCTTCTTTTAAGAACTCTGGGTTCGAGCAAACCTCAAATGGATGGTCGTGTCCGTGCGTTTTTAAGCCTTGTTGAATACGCGCTGTTACCGCATCGGCTGTGCCGACAGGCACCGTGGATTTGTTAACAACAACTTTACGACCATTTATGTATTCGGCAATGCCGTCTGCAACACTCATCACATAGGTGAGGTCAGCACTGCCATCGTCCCCTGACGGTGTGCCAACGCAGATGAAAAGGAAGTCGCTGTCCTGCACGGCCTCTTGCGTATCGCTCGTGAAGGTCAGCAGGCCTTCATCGACTGCTTTAAGGACCATATTGCTGAGGCCTGGCTCAAAAAAGGGGACGCTACCCTCCCGCAATCGCTGAACCCGGCTTTCGTCAATATCCATGCAAATGACGCGGTGGCCTACATCGGCAAACACCGAAGCTTGCACCAAGCCAACATAGCCACTTCCAAAAATACTGATTCGCATATGCTTTTTCCCTCACGCGGGGACATCATTAACTAGGGATATGACATTTATATGTCAAAAATGTGACAGTAGGAAAGGCCCCACCGCGATAACTGTCGGTAAAACTCCCGATTCCACTGCATGCTGTGGTCAGCTGCGCTATCATCCCCACATCGTCGATTGCGCGCGTTGTGGTGCGCACCTTTCCCAGGAGAAAAACCCCATGAATCAGGCTGCGAAGACGCCATCCGGTCACGGTTACTCATCCGAGCAAACCATCTCATCATTTGATAGCGAGCTCTGGGATGCGATGACGCTCGAGACGCAGCGTCAGGAAGAGCATATTGAACTCATTGCCTCAGAGAACTATGCAAGCCCACGTGTTCTCGAGGCGCAAGGCAGTGTGCTGACCAATAAATACGCAGAAGGGTATCCTGGTAAGCGCTATTACGGTGGCTGTGAATTCGTTGATCGCGCTGAGGTGCTGGCTATTGAGCGCGCTAAAGCCTTATTTGGCGCCGATTACGCTAACGTGCAGCCGCACTCAGGATCGAGCGCGAATATTGCTGTGTTCCACGCGCTTCTGGAGCCCGGTGACACCGTCATGGGGATGAGCCTTGCCGATGGTGGACACCTCACACACGGTGCGGGCGTTAATTTTTCGGGAAAAATTTATAACGCAGTTCAGTACGGTATCGACAACACAACGGGTGAAGTCGACTACGACCAGCTGATGGCGATGGCGCTCGAGCACCGCCCCAAGCTGATTATCGGTGGTTTTAGTGCGTATAGCCGCATTATGGACTGGGGTAAATTTCGAGAAATCGCCGATGCCGTTGGTGCTTACCTTTTGGTCGATATGGCTCATGTGGCGGGCCTCGTGGCAGCGGGTGTTTATCCAAGTCCTATCCCACACGCTGATGTGGTTACGACGACGACCCACAAGACCCTGCGTGGTCCGCGTTCCGGTTTGATTCTGGCCGGTCCCAACGAAGCACTACACAAGAAACTGAACTCGGCCATTTTCCCTGGCGCACAGGGCGGTCCGCTTATGCACGCCATTGCAGCGAAGGCCGTTGCCTTTAAAGAAGCGATGGATCCTGCTTTTGTCGATTACCAGCACCAAGTGGTTCGCAATGCGAAAGTGATGGCAGAGACATTTACGCGTCGCGGCTTTAATCTGGTGTCGGGCGGAACAGACAACCACTTAATGTTGCTCGACCTACGGGACAAAGAGTACACCGGCAAGGACGCGGACGCGGCGCTCGGTCGTGCTTACATTACGGTGAATAAAAATGCAGTGCCCAATGATCCCCGCTCACCCTTTGTTACCTCAGGTCTCAGACTGGGAACGCCTGCGATCACAACCCGCGGCTTTGGGGATGAGGAAACTCAGGCGATGACACATTGGATCTGCGATGTGCTTGAGGGTTTGGAGTCGAGTGACTCCGAGTCAGTCATCGATAGCGTGCGCGAGAAAGTGAAAGCACTCTGCGCGCGCTTCCCAGTTTACGCCGACTGACACCTCAAAAACTCATAACAAAAATAGTAAAGAGGGTTAAGAGCGATGTTTTGTCCATTTTGTGGTGCCGATGACACGAAGGTCATCGACTCTCGATTGGTCGCCGATGGCGGCCAGGTCCGCAGGCGTCGTGAGTGTGTTAATTGTCGTGAGCGTTTCACAACCTATGAAGCCGCTGAGCTTGTACTGCCTCGTGTGATCAAGCAAGACGGCAGTCGTGAGCCCTTTGATGAAGAAAAGCTACGCTCAGGTTTGCAGCGAGCGCTCGAGAAGCGTCCCGTTGCGGTCGAGGCAGTTGAGAGCGAGTTGGGCCAAATCAAAAATCGGCTCAGAGCGACGGGGGAGCGAGAGATCGACTCGCGGGCCGTTGGTGAGTTGGTGATGGAAGCGTTAAAACGTCTCGATCAGGTTGCCTACGTTCGGTTCGCGTCAGTCTACAGAAGCTTTGAAGACCTCTCGGAGTTTCGTGACGCGATTGCCTCGCTCGAAGCAGATCCTCAGGGCTGACATCGCCATGCGCCATTCAGACGAAAAGTGGATGGCAGAGGCGATCAAAGTAGGTCGCCAGGCGCGCGTATGGTCAGCCCCTAACCCCGCTGTGGGGTGCGTAATCGTAAGAGATGACGCGCTACTGGCAGCGGGCTTTACGCACCCTACCGGGCAGCAGCATGCAGAGATACATGCACTTTCGCAGATAGACGATGCAGTCGGTGCTACTGCCTACGTTACATTGGAGCCCTGTTCGCACACCGGGCATACGGGCCCCTGCGTTGATGCCTTGATCGGCGCAGGTATCGTGCGCGTGGTGCTTAGTTGTGTTGACCCCGATCCGCGCGTGGCGGGTAAAGGGGTTGCCAAGCTTGAGTCAGCAGGTATCGATGTTACGACCGGGGTGCTTGAGGCGCAGGCGCACGATGAACTCAAAGGCTTCTTTCTCCGCCTGTCACGCGGCTGGGGCAGGGTAACGGTTAAAATGGCAATATCAGCCGATGGTCGATCGGCGATGGCCTCGGGTGAAAGTCAGTGGATTACGGGGGCCGCGGCCCGCGCAGATGTTCAGGCGTGGCGTGCGGAGAGCGATGTCATTTTAACCGGCAGCGGTACCGTGATGGCCGATGACTGTGCGTTGACCTTGCGCCAATGTGAGAACCGACTCTCAGAGGCCGACTGGCAACGCGCGCTGGCTAAGCCCACAGCGCGTGCCGTAGTGGATTCTTCAGCGACGATTACCCACGACGCCAAGGTGGTCAGTGGTGACACCCCCACTTTCCTCTTCGTCCGTTCCGACGCACAAGCGTCAACGGATATGCCAAGCTCCGTGAGCTACATTCCTCTTGATGCCCAAGAAAAAGGCGTCGATTTAAAGGCCGTCTTTAAACTACTTGGTGATAAAGGAGCGAATGAGATCCTGGTTGAGGCGGGCCCCACATTAGTAGGCGCGCTGCAGCAGGCGGACCTTATTGATCGGTGGTTGATTTACATGGCACCTACAATGTTGGGCGCCGATGCGAGACCGGCACACGCCGCAGTCTTTAAAAAGCTCAGTGACGCCCCAAGATACTCAGTTACGGGTCACGAGCTGATCGGTGATGACTTGCGTATTATCATGCGCGCGGCACAAGACAGCTAGGCCGGCGCCCCGATACCGCTATAGAGAGAGACGACTATGTTTACCGGAATCATTCAATCCGTAGGGGAGGTGGCTGCTATTGAGCCTGCGGATGGCGATGTCAAACTCAGAATCAAGACGGGGAAGCTGCCGCTTGCCGACGTTCAGTTGGGCGACAGCATTGCGACAAACGGCGTCTGCTTGACGGTGACAGAGCTTCCCGGTGATGGCTACTGGGCTGATGTTTCTAACGAAACCCTCTCCCTCACCTCGCTTAAAGGAATCAAAGTGGGCAGCGCGGTGAATCTTGAAAAGTCGTTAACCCCGACAACCGCTTTGGGCGGGCATTTGGTAAGCGGCCATGTCGACGGTTTGGGTAAAGTCGTCGCGTTGGCTCGAGACGCCCGGTCATGGCGCGTTACTATCGAGGCACCTGCAAATCTAGCGAAGTATATTGCTCAAAAGGGCAGTATTTGTATCGATGGAACCAGTCTGACCGTCAATTCGGTAGAAGGTTCTCGGTTTGATTTGAATATCATTCCACAGACGTGGGAAGAGACAGTTTTCAGTCATTATGCAGTCGGTACTGAGGTGAATCTCGAAGTAGACATTATTGCGCGATATTTAGAGCGTCTGCTGCAATCAGGTGTTGTGCCATCTAGTGAGGGCGTTACTCTAGACACCCTCAAAAATGCGGGGTATCGCAGTGATTGATTCAGTTCCTCCAGCGTCCGCTGATCAGTTGATCAGCGAATTCAGGCGCGGTCGTAAGGTCTTATTAGTGCTCGACCAAAGTGATGGTGAGCAAACAGGTGTTGTCGCGATGGCAGCTGAGTACTGTGAGCCCGATGACATCACCTTCATGGCACGAAAGGCGAGGGGTCTTGTGAGCCTCGCGTTGACAGAGGAGCGTTGCGAGCAACTCAATTTGCCGCCCATGGTGGATCCCGCGACGTCCGGAGCGGTCAAGTTATCCATCGAGGCAAGTACCGGCATTGATACGGGTATCTCGGCGGTGGATAGAGCGCGGACCGTGAGAGTAGCGGTCGCAGCCGATGCCAAACCCTCAGATCTGGTTCAGCCGGGTCATATTTTTCCTGTAGCGACGCTCTCGGGCGGTGTTCTCATTCGCACGGGTGCAGCGGAGGCGGGTGTTGATCTCGCCTCGCTTGCGGGTCTTACACCTGCAGCAGTTTTTGCCGAGGTGCTTGATGCAAAAGGTGAGATGGCCAACGCCGAGGCGTTGGTAGACTTCGCTGAAAAGCATGAGCTGACAGTTGGCCGAGTAACGGACCTTGTCGATTACCGCCTAAATCACTCGCGAACCGTCGATTTAATTCGCAGTGGTAAGGTGCAAACAGGGCACGGCGAGTTCTTGCTTTCCGTGTATCAGGAGAGCACCCAAGGTCATGTCCACATGGCGTTGAGTAGCGGCGATATTGAGGCTGATAGGCCGACTATCGTGCGCGTGCATACCACATCCGCACTGAGAGATTTGATGTCGATATCGGCGCCAGATCGCGCTTCCTGGTCTATTCAAGAAAGCTTGGTCCGAGTGAGTGAAGAGGGTTCGGGTGTCGTGGTCTTCATCAATAAAGACGAGACAGATGGTGAGCTCTTAGCCCAAGTGGACG
Source organism: Candidatus Paraluminiphilus aquimaris (assembly GCF_026230195.1). Classification (NCBI taxonomy): domain Bacteria; kingdom Pseudomonadati; phylum Pseudomonadota; class Gammaproteobacteria; order Cellvibrionales; family Halieaceae; genus Candidatus Paraluminiphilus; species Candidatus Paraluminiphilus aquimaris. The sequence goes on from NZ_CP036501.1 coordinate 991,851, forward strand.
CGGTATTAGGTCGCGAAACAGTAGATGATTCGCAGCAGCGTTCCGTGGGTTATTCGCAAGTAGGTATGGGGGCGCAAATCTTGCGCGACTTAGGCGTTGGTAAAATCCGCCTCATGGGGTCGCCAGTAAAGTACAATGCGCTCGAGGGCTTCGGGCTTGAAGTCGTTGAGTTTATAGAGCCATAAGCCGCGCTAAGCGCGTGACGAGGAGAAGAGAAATGGCATCACAAACAATTGCTACAACCGAAGGTCAGCTTCACGGTGTTTCTGGAAAGTTTGCCTTAGTGGTTGGACGCTGGAACAGCTTTGTCGTCGAGCACTTACTTGAAGGTGCAATCGATACGCTAAAGCGTCACGGTGTGAGTGAGGATCAGTTACACATCGTTCGCGCACCTGGTGCCTTTGAGATTCCACTTGTGTGTCAGGCCGTTGCCAAGCGTGGCGATGTCGACGCCATTATTGCGCTCGGTGCTGTCATCCGTGGTGGAACACCTCACTTCGAGCACGTTGCTGGCGAATGTACGAAAGGCATCGCGCAAGTATCGCTCGACTCGGGTATTCCCATTGCGTTTGGTGTGTTAACCGTCGACTCCATTGAGCAAGCCATCGAGCGCTCTGGTACAAAAGCCGGGAATAAAGGCGCAGAAGCGGCCACGAGTGCACTCGAAATGGTCAGTTTGCTTGGTGAATTAAACAACTAATGACAGCCATTAATGTTCTTGCCGCGCAGCGCCGGCGGGCGCGGCATTTCTGCGTTCAAGCACTCTATCAATGGTCTATGACGGGAGCGACGCCCTTTTCGATCGAGGCTGAATTTCGTACCGACAATGACTTTAGCAATGTCGATATCGAGTACTTCAACGAGCTGTTGGTGGGGATAACGGAGCGAGCCGAAGAGCTCGATGCGTTATTTGTCCCCTTCCTTGATCGCGAGTTAGAGGTGCTTGACTGTATCGAGCGCAATTTACTGCGCCTGGGTACCTTTGAGCTACTCGAGCGTATCGATGTACCGGCAAAGGTAACCTTGAACGAGACGGTGTCCCTTGCGAAAAAGTTTGGTGCCACCGACTCCTATCGCTACGTAAACGGTGTTCTTGACCATGTGGGTCTCTCTCTCAGACCTCACGAGCTCTCTGACGCCTAGGCTTTGCTTATGATGATCTGCACTGATGAGTGAGTTCGATATTATCACTCACTATTTTTCGTCGCTGGGTGCAGGTGAAAATGTTCGACTGTCGGTAGGCGATGACGCAGCAGCACTGCGCGTCGATGACGGGTTCGAGCTTTTGGTTTCTACTGATACCTCGGCCGCAGGTGTTCATTTCCCCGAGGATTTATTTCCCGAGGATATTGCGTACAAGGCGGTCGCGGCTGCCGCGAGCGATCTCGCTGCGATGGGGGCGAGTCCGTTAGGGATGACCCTGGCCATTTCGCTACCCGAGCACGACTCGCTGTGGTTACACGGCTTTTCTCAGGGGCTAGCTAGCGCAAGCCGTGACTTCAATCTCCCATTGATTGGGGGTGACACCACACGCGGACTTCTCTCAATGACCCTAACCGTAATGGGTCAGTGCCCTGAGGGGCAAAAGCTACTTCGGTCCGGCGCACGTCCGACTGATCTTGTGTGTGTCAGTGGGTCGTTGGGAGATTCTACGTTCGGATTATCGATGCTCCAAGGCAACGAACGAGGTTTGGACATCGACTTTGAGGATCAAGAATACCTGCTCTCCCGGTTCAGCCGGCCGGCATCGCGAATTGAACTTGGCGAGCGCCTGCGGGCACAGGCGACAAGTTGCATCGATATTTCAGATGGATTGCTTGCCGATGCTACCCATATCGCCAATGCCAGCGGTTGTAAGCTCGTAATTGATAGCGCTCTAATCCCTCTCTCAACCGAGCTTGTTGCGAGTGTGGGGCGCGCGCGCGCGATTGAGCTTGCTCTGACCGGTGGCGAGGATTTTGAGTTGCTCTTTACGCTGCCCGAATCAGTGTCCGTGCCTGATCATTGCACCGTTATAGGGTTCGCTGAAGCCGGAGAAGGTGTTCTGTGTGATGGTGTACTAAAAAGAGGCGGCTATGACCACTTCCACTAAGCGATTTAAGTTTTCATTTTTTCTGGCCACGTTTTTTGGAGTGGGTCTCTTCCCCGTTGCGCCCGGCACGCTAGGTAGTCTAGCGGCATTACCGCTCGCGTTTGGTTTATTGTCGCTTTCACTCGAGGCAGCGCTCTTTGTCATCGCCGTTATCTTTGTTATCGGGGTCTTGGCGTCAAACGCTGTTGAGGCGGACTTAGGCAGTCACGACGCTAAGCTCATTGTCATTGACGAGGTGGTAGGGCAGTGCCTGGTTGTGGTCTTACTTGAGGCCTTCCTGCCTGGGCTGATCGATGTGATGTTGCTGCTTGTGCTGAGCTTTTTAGGCTTCAGGCTTTTCGACATAGCCAAGCCGTGGCCTGTTGGCTGGGTCGATAGCAGGGTTCAAGGTGGATTCGGCGTTATGTTGGATGACGTGGTTGCCGCACTGCTTGCCGTCTTATTTTTGGCTGGCAACTATTTTGCCTACGCCTTGCTGGTCATGTGAGCTGGCGCTTAGTTTTTGCGATGTACCAGCAGTTTACTGAGAGCGCTTAACGCGTCTGCGGCTTGGCCGAAGGGGGAAAGCAACGCCAGTGCCTCATTGAGAAGGTCGTTCGCATAGGCACTCGCTGCATCAACACCCATGCAAGCAACGTAGGTCGATTTATCCGCGGCAATGTCCTTCCCGGCGGTTTTCCCCAGCGTCTCGGAAGATGCGGTCACGTCCAACACGTCGTCCATAACTTGGAAGGCGAGTCCAATATTTCGCGAGAAGCGACCAAGTGCTTCGATTTGGCCTGCGTTTGCTTCACCGCAAATGGCGCCGGCAAGGACAGAGGCTTCAATAAGTGCGCCTGTCTTTCGCAGGTGGACCTCTTTTAAAGCCGAGACATCGAGGGATTTACCCTCAGCCGCAATATCCATGGCCTGTCCGCCAACCATGCCATCAAAGCCGACGGACTTACTAAGGAGTTTCACGAGCTTTATTTTCTGGGTATCAGACAGGCCGTCGGTCTCGGACACCCACTCGAAGGCAAACGCTTGAAGCCCATCGCCGACAAGGATGGCCGTGGCTTCATCAAACGCCCTGTGAACAGTGGGTTTTCCTCGTCTGAGATCATCGTTATCCATAGACGGAAGGTCGTCATGGATGAGTGAGTAAGTATGCAGACACTCGATGGCTTCGCCCACTCTCGTTGCACTCTGCATGGCTTCACCGCTCACCATGGTGGCCGTTTCGCGGCACAGCCGACTTCTCAACTGCTTCCCGGGATTGGCAAGTGCATAAGCCAGGGCCGCCTCAAGGGCCGGGTCGCTACAGACTATGTTTGATGACAGCGCCATGCGTTGAGGCTTATCTATTAACCGTGTCAGGAATCTGAGTGGGCGGCTGAAACAGTTTCGATGCGTTGCTCAGCATCTTCGAGCGCCGCTTGCGCCGCTTTGGCGATCTTCATACCCGCCTCGTAAACGGCCAAGGCATCCTCTAGCTCGATGGTTGGATCCTCGAGCTTTTTAACAATAGTCGTGAGCTCGTCAATTTGTTCGCTGAGCTTTTTTGTTCCGCTCGACGTCTCGCTTAGATCGTTGCTCATAATGCTACCGCTGCCGTTTGAGCGTGAAGTCTAGCCGAAGCCGGAGATGCTTTTTTGAGAATATCCTCGGCCGTCAGACCTGCATCTGTCCGAGTTTCGCCCTGTCCAGCGTGGTCAATAAACCGATCATCGATAGCAATGTGGCGAACTTCGCAGTTCACACCACATTCTGAGAAGTACTCTGTGACAGCACTACCGGCTCCACCGGCGAGTGCATTCTCTTCGACTGTTATCAACACGTCGTGGGAGGCGGCAAGCGCGTCGAGGAGAGCCGTATCGAGTGGCTTGACCCACCGCATATCCGCGACCGTCGCATCCAGTGCGTCTCCCGCTTTTAGGGCTTCGGTAAGCATCACGCCAAAATTCACGATAGCCGTACCAGACCCTTGTCGAACGATTTCGCCCTTACCGATTTCCAGCCCGTTTAGCTCGGGTTCCATTCGAACACCAATGCCCTCGCCACGAGGGTATCTTACAGCTGAGGGGCCTGGATGGTTGTAAGCACTTACTAACAACTGCCTGCAATCATTTTCATTACTCGGCGCGGCAATGATTAAATTAGGGATGCACCGCATGTAACTTAAGTCGAACGCACCGTGGTGTGTTGCGCCGTCTTGTCCGACAAGACCTGCTCGGTCGATGGCGAAGGTCACGTCTAAATTTTGCAGGGCAACGTCATGTATTAACTGATCGTAGCCGCGTTGCAAGAACGTTGAATAGATAGCAACGACCGGCTTAACCCCATCGCAAGCCATGCCGGCAGCGAGCGTTACCGCGTGTTGTTCGGCAATGGCGACGTCGAAATAACGGTCCGGATACTGCTTGGCGAAATTAACCATCCCTGAGCCTTCGCACATTGCTGGCGTGATTCCAGCGAGGCGAGAATCGATTTCAGCCGTATCACAGAGCCATTGTCCGAAGACATCCTGATATTTTGGAGGCTTTGGTGCGGGCGTCACGGCCTCTTCAGCCTTTTCTTTCTTAGGCTCGATCTTGCCTAAGGCGTGATAGCCGATAGGATCCTCTTCGGCCGGCGTAAAGCCCTTACCCTTGATTGTTCGAATATGCAGGATCTGGGGACCGCTGAGCGAGGATACACGTTTGAGAACCTCGACTAGTGAAGGTAGGTCGTGCCCATCTAGCGGGCCGATATAGTGCCAGCCAAGCTCTTCAAACAGCGTACCGGGCGCCACCATGCCTTTCATGTGCTCTTCGGTTCGCTTGGCGAGATCCCAGGCTGGCTTGACATGCTCCAGTAATTTTTTGGAGGTCTCACGCAGAGTGAGATAGGTTTGCGTCGCCCAAATTCTTGCAAAATAGCTGGCGAGACCGCCTGTGTTGTGCCCGATCGACATTTGGTTGTCATTCAGAATGAGCAGCATATTTGGCCGCTCGTGACCGGCGTGTGCCAAGGCTTCAAATGCCATGCCTCCGGTAATCGCCCCGTCGCCGATAACGGCAACGACCTTACGATCTATTCCCTGTTGTCTTGCAGCAAGCGCCATACCCATAGCCGCAGAAATACTCGTTGATGAATGACCAACGCCAAAGGTATCAAACTCGCTTTCACTGCGTTTAGGGAAGCCGCTTAACCCACCTTTTTGACGCATGGAAGGCATGCGCCCTCGGCGCCCGGTCAATACTTTGTGGGGATAACATTGGTGCCCAACGTCCCAAACAATCCGGTCGTCCGGCGTGTTAAAGACGTGATGTAGGGCAATGGTTAACTCAACAACGCCTAAGCCTGCGCCAAAGTGGCCACCGGTGGTAGATACCGAGTAAAGCAAGAACTCGCGTAACTCGTTAGCCAACTGAACCAACTCGTCGCTTGTCAGCGATGAGATGGCTTCAGGTGTGACATCTACTCGGTCGAGGACCGGTGTATGCGGAACTTCCGTTGGCAGCTGATCAAAATTCATTTTGACACTATACCTGTAAATTATTATTTACGCTCATTTGAAATCGTGACGAGGGCCTCAGTCAACCTTTCGTATCCCTTGTCGTTAAGTGTGTTGCCATCTGGCCAAACTAACTTACTGTCAGCCTTGCCTGCTTTATCAGTGAAATTAGCCTGAAGATTGAGCCAGCGCACATTGAACTTGTTCGATGCCCAGGCCGCTCCCGCCGCATTTACAGCATCAAGAGCTGACGTGCTCGTGCGCTCGAAACGCGGCGTCGTTATAGGGGCAATGACCCACAAATCAAAGTCCAATGAATACTCAGATCGTTGATCAACGATGCCTTCCAACGATTTGAAAAGCGCAGACTGATCAATGTCGTTCGCAAATGAGGTGTCCAGAGGAATGACGACAGCCGAAGGTTGATAATAGCCTACAAGCCGTGGAAAGCACTGATCAATGCGATCGGGGTTTAAGCCCTTTGCAGCCCGGCGTATCACTTCACTGTCCCTGATTGGCTCAAGGGGGTTGGTCCAGTAGCGCACGCGCTGATTGCCAATAATTAATGCGGGGCCCGCCGGCAGTGACTCGTTAAAGTCTGCCGTCTCAAACGTCAATTCGAGCTCCTCACAGGAGGTGGACTGACGGTTTGAATCAAAAACGGTGAGTCTCACGGCGAGCACGAGCAACGTGGCAAGGGCAGTCGCCCACGCAAACCTCAGCATTTTTACTTACCTTTTCAAATCATCAATGACTGATAGGCCAAACAGGCCAGGTTGTGCATAATCGGTAACCTGTATAGAGAGTGCAAGGGTAGATTTGCCGATGTTGTACCAACGTCGCATTCCAGATAACCAAATCGTTTCTGCAAAACTCGAGTTGCAGCTTCGAGGCGGACGTTATGCCGGAGTGGGGACTCAACTTCTGGGTATCGTAGGCCTGGGTGGAGCCGCACTTTATAGTGTCGAGACTGTCTACTTGGTCGGGTGGGCGATATCTTTACTGGTGCTTAATCTCTGGTGGTCTCGACGGATAAATCAAACGCTTCTAGCAAATCGTCACTTTTCCCAGCGCCCTACGGTACTCAATGAGCTGGTTGCTTACTCTCTGGTAACCGGTGCGATCTGGGCCGCGACGCTTATTGCGCTGGACAGTTATCTCTCAGACCTGATTTTTTATATATGCGTCATGTGCGTCGCCATTATCTCGGTCGTCAATATTGCGGTTTCGGTGGTGATACGCAGCGCTTACTTAGCACAGTTGGTGTTCTCTCTCGGAGCCACCGCAATGTGGCTAGCGTGGCAGGTTGACGAAAGACCCTTTAACGCGGGTTTCTCCGTGTTACTGGTTGCGCTGATGGCCTTTTTAATTGTGACCAGTGAATGGATGAGTAAATCGTTCTCCGAAATGGTCGAGACTAGTCTTGAGCGGGCGGCAATGAGCAAGGATTTAGCGTCCTTGACCGACAGTCTGAAGACACGAAATTTACAACTCCAAGATGCGCGAAAGCAGTTGGCCCAGCAGGCGACCATTGACGAGATGACAGGGCTTCGAAATCGGCGGGGCGTGAACATCATTATTAACGACGAATTGGGAAGGGTGAAGCGGGCGCAGCTGCCGGTGTCGTTGATCGTTCTCGACGTGGACCATTTCAAGGCCTACAACGACAATTATGGTCACCCAGCGGGCGACCAGGTGCTCCAGCGGATAGCCACTGTCATGCTGGAGATGACGAATCGCTCAGGTGAGTTTGCGGCTCGTATGGGCGGAGAGGAATTCGCCATGTTCTTCCCAACAATGAGACTAGCCGCTGCACTCGAGATCGCTGAAAAGGTACGAGCAGGCGTATCAAATCTCGGGATCTCCCACGAGAAATCGCCCACAGCGGAGTATGTCACCGTGTCCATTGGTGTGGTGTCTTGTGTGCCGGACTGGGATCTCGAGTTCGATCAAATATTGCAAGCGGCGGATGATGCGATGTATGAGAGTAAGGTGTCGGGTCGAAATCGCGTCACGGCCGGTGAGTTGGCCTCGAATGGCTCATCAGATAAAACGGCTTAACGCCCGAGGCTGAATTACAGATCGAACTGTTTCCGAAGCTTTTCTAGCGCTTTGCGCTCATGCTTTCCGGGCTTTTGTACGGGGCGTGCCATTGCGCCACCCGCCGCTTTTCTTGCCTGCGCTTCACGTTCGCGCCGCTGGACACTCTCTGGCGTTTCCTCGTATAACATTTGGGCGACGGGTGCGGGACCTCGTTGGTCACTGAGTGACTTTACGATGACTTCCTTTTCTTCCCACCCTTGCTTTATCGCAAGGCGCTCGCCGATTGTAATTTCGCGCGATACTTTTACTCGCTGCCCATCAAGATGAACTTTACCGCCCTCTATCGCCGCTTTGGCGATCGATCGCGTCTTATAAAACCTTGCAGCCCATAACCACTTATCAACTCTGAGGCGCTCCATTATTGGCGTGTATCAACGGTTACGTGAGGCCAAATATCATTGAAACTATTAATGGCGTACTGAGTGGCAGGCATTTTAGGAGGTCGCGTGCTATCGGGAGCGCATATCATAACGGAGTATCGAATGCCGGCGGAAATGGCAGCGGTTAAAACGGGGCTTGAATCGTCGAAAAACATAACACGATCGTTATCGAGGTCATGCTGCGTTACGTTCGCCAGCGAAAACGCTTCCTTCCAAAATGTAGCGTGCTCCTTGGCGTAACCGATCTCATGGCTACTGATGACACTGTCCACACAATCACGAATACGCGTAACGGAATCTTTGAGTGTGACAATATCCGGATGCGCATTGGTCAGTATCGTGGTTCGGATACCCAGGTCGCGCAAGCCGCTTAAAAACGACTCAGCGTAATCTAGCCACCGAATTTGTGCTTTGTATTGATGCGACAGCGCAATCAAATCGAAGCCGTATTGCTCACTCCAATGATCGGTTGAATACCACGATAGTGTGCCTTCCACTGATCGAAAAAGGGGTTCAAATTTGTGCGCCACCGCGTCGTAACTTAACTTGTTCAGCGCAGCATAGTGGGCATGAATTTGGTGTCCCCAGAAATCGTTATCGAACGCGAGATCAAGCAGTGTGCCATCCATGTCGAGTAAGACGTGGTCAACTTTTGTCCAGTCTACCCGCGGCACACTTCCCATTTGGACACCTCCAGATGCTACATGCTCATCCATCAGGTGTTAGTCTCAATGCTTATGTGGTGGTCTGAACAAAATAGCAACATCCAACTCCAAACCTTACTGGCTCACGGTGACATGACGCAGCAAACACTGCTGTCAGATTTATTAGGGCTTATGGACGAGGCATCCGCCATCGCACGAGAGTACTACAGAAAAGCCGATGAGTTGGATGTCATAAAAAAGGGGGATTCGACGCCACTTACCGAAGCGGACACAGCACTGCACCATCTCATTACAGGACATTTACGCTCGATGGCCATCGGGCTCCCTGTTCTTTCTGAAGAGTCAAATTTAGAGGAGATTGCCACGAGGCATTCCTGGAAGGCATGCTGGATAATTGATCCGCTCGACGGCACCAAAGAATTTATTGAGAAGACAGACCAATTTACCATCAATGTTTCGCTCGTTATTGACGGGCGGGCAGAGTTGGGAATCATCTCTATTCCCTGCCTTCATGAACATTGGGTTGGTATTGTAGGAAACGGCGCTGCCATCTTTTCGGAGGGCAAAGGGCTCTCCGGTCGGGCTGTCAAAACGCAGTCGTATATTCCGCCTAACCCGCTCGTTATGCTCGCGAGTCATCGCCATGCGCCAAAGCGCGTGGAGGCTTTGATGAGCAGTCTTACCCGGAGCTTTGGTGAGGTCCATCGCCTGAATTCTGGCAGTGCGGTGAAGTTTTGTGATGTTGTCTCAGGTGCTGCAGATGTCTACCCGCGGACATCACCCTGCAGTGAGTGGGACGTTGCCGCCGGTGACGCGCTGGTGCGTGCAGCTGGCGGGTCGGTGACAGATAGAGAGGGTCATCAGATTCTTTATAACCAGCGCGAGTCGCTTCTGGCTCAACCTTTTGTTGCGGCAGCCGACCCAATGATCGATTTCGCGCAAATAATCTTTGCTGGCCGGTAACACTTCGGCTCCCGAGCGCGTAAACTCGCAAGCTATTGTGTTGTGCTTAGGGGAGCCTGCGCATGAGAGTGGAGATAAACCATCCTGCTGCGAACGAGCCGATGCCTGCGCAGATGCGATTGTCGATTTTAAAAGAGCGGCACCGTCGGTTGGACAGGGAGCTGATAGATTTGCAACTCCAGCCTTTGGCCGATCAACTTCATGTTAGGCGATTAAAGCGGGAAAAGCTGAGGTTGCGCGACGCCATAGAGACTCTGAAGGACGAGCTAATACCGGATATCGACGCCTAAGCGAGTGCGAGGTTGCGCTGATTGCTCTCGTGCGCAAGGAGTAGGCGCTTTACGTTGATCCCACCCGAAAACCCCGTGAGTGAACCATCGCTGCCCACGACTCTGTGACAGGGAATGAAAATAGGCAGCGGGTTTTTGCCGATAGCCGTGCCGACGGCACGCATTGCTGTGGGTTTGTTTATTCCAAATGCGATCGTTTTATAGCTACAGGTTTTACCCCATTCAATGGTGGCGAGTCGTGCCCAAACCTGTTGTTGAAATGCGGTTCCCGTGGGCGTGAGTGGGACATCAAAGACGTGTAATTGACCGTCAAAGTAAAGCCTTAGTTCTTCTTCAGCCTGATCTAGGATTTTCGAGCGCTTGCTGGACTGTGCGAGCCCGTGGGTGTGTTGTTCTGGCCAGTTGAGCTCGCTGAGCGCATGGTCGTTGGCGACTAATTGCAGGTACCCAATAGGGCTATCGATAACTTTACTGATCACGCGTCATCCCGTTTTCGGTATCTTGGGTGAATGACGAACAAGATGAGGCAAAGGCTAAAGAGCACATACTGCCCCATTGCAACGGCTCCCGCGGAGTCCAGCGTGGTACCTGTAAAAAAGACGGGCGTACACGCGAGGATTGTTAAGGCGAGGCTGAGTCGCTGGTAGCCAATCAGACCCAGTGCGAGGAGTAAGAAGACAAGACCATGAACTGCATTCCCCAAGCTCACCGCATCCAATGCGACAAGCCATAGCCTGCCGATCAGCGCGGCGCCCACCAGCGTGGCCAGGCCCGCCGAGGCGATACGGAGTTTCTGGTACATCGTCATTCCATTTTCTTTGGTCTCGCTGAAACGGTATATCATTGGCGCAACATGTCTACGGTATTTAAAAGATCAATTTTATGCAGTGTGCGTTCAGTGACCTTTTTTCTTTATGAATTACTATCGCTGTGAGTCTTGCGAATGATGAATGATGGGAGTCAGTTCCTAGATGGTGCTTCGCTGCAACGAACGTTAGCCGGGCAGTCTCTGCGAGGCGCGGCCGCGAGGGTCGAGGTGGTTGAAAATATTCGATCCACTAACGCAAAACTGATCTTGGAAGCCGAACGTTCCGATAATCATTTTCTGATTGCTCATCAACAAACGGCGGGAGTGGGTCGACGCGGTGGCGTGTGGCAAAGTCCGCCCTCAGGCAACCTCTACCTGTCCTATTGCTTTCACACCCAGCAGCCGCTGTCCGAGGTAGCGCTCATGCCACTCGCCTTTGGCGTTGAAATAGCGCAGGGCATTGAATCGAAATTCGCGTCTCCACTGAGTCTTAAGTGGCCTAACGATCTATACCTAAGAGGTAAGAAGTGTGGTGGTATGTTGCTGGAGACCAAAGCGCTGGCCAATGAGGTAATGGCGGTTGTTGTGGGCGTTGGCATCAATGTTGCCAGTCATCCCGATGAGAAATTGTTGGGTCGTCCGACGACTTGTTTGCAAAGTGAGTGCCAGGAGCCTATTGCACTCTCTGAGGTTGCGCTGGCCGTAATGAGTGCGATCACCCTTATTTGCGAGCTTCCCCCTGCGGAGGTCTCACAGCGATTAATGCGTCAGTGGTCAAAGCGTGACTTTCTTCTGGGTCAGCCGGTGGTGGTGTCGCAGGGCTCAGGCGCTGCCGGGACGACGGTACGCGGAGTGGCTCAGGGCATTGCACCCGATGGTGGATTGCGAATTGACCTGGGCGACACAACAGAGACTTTTTATGCGGGTGACGTTAGCCTTGGTCATGTCAGCGGTCATGTCAGCGCTCATGTCAGCGGTCATGTCAGCGGTCATGCCAACGTGCCAGGAAGCGAATAAATTGACGGGCAAAAATCGAATGCAACGAACTTCCACACCATGACCATTCTTATCGATGTTGGAAATACGGCAATTAAGTGGCAGCTGCGAGAGGCCGAGCAGATCGTCTGCACCGACAAAGGAAACACCGATGAGCTCCTTTCTTGGCTGAACTCGTTGGCGGATCCCTCCCGTCATTTGGTGGCTGTTTCTTGTGTCCGCGATGATGAGTTTGCTCGAGCGCTAAATGATTCATTGGTAAAAGCAGGCTTTGAGGGTGTTGCCTTTGCCACAAGTGCCCGTCAATTTGCGGGTGTGACCAACGCCTACAGGGAGCCGTCTTCTTTAGGGGTCGATCGTTGGTTGGCTATTCTCGCCCTTAAGTCATTCGGTCATGAAAGTGGCATTGTTGTCGATATCGGCACGGCTTGCACAATCGACGTGCTAGAAAACAATCGTCATATGGGTGGCTTTATCTTGCCCGGGCCGAAGCTCGCCTGTGATGCGCTGGTGGCGAATACGGACAAGATTCGTTTTGTTTCAGAGCCTCCTGCCGCGCTTGCGCCGGGAACCGATACGGGCGGCTGTGTGGTCGCCGGTGCATGGCTTACGATCGCCGGAGCGATCAGAGAAATCTCAGCGCAGTACCCACAGGCGCCACTTTACATAACAGGTGGTGCGGGGCCGACTCTGAGTGATCTTGGTGTGGAAGGGCGCTTGGCGAAGGACCTTGTTTTTGATGGTCTGGATTTTTGGTCAAATGGGGCTTGACCTGAGGCGCCCTCTTGACGATCATGTGCGCCCTTCGAGATGGCAGTGCCGTCTCAACGTCTAGCTGGCGTAGCTCAGTAGGTAGAGCATCTGATTTGTAATCAGGCGGTCGGGGGTTCGATTCCTCTCGCCAGCTCCATATTCCCCTTACCACGACATGTGACTTTCGGTTCTATCCGGCGTTTATGTTGTGGTGTGTCGATAAATAGCTACCCATTTCGCGATACGCATTTCGCGAATAGAGCGAAGGCTTTTGCCTTTTGGCTTGGCCCGCTTAAGTCCCTCTTGCGCGCGTCTATTGAGCGACTCAGTCGTCAGTGGTTTGCGGTGCTGGGCACCGTGTTGAGTCTGAATCTCGATTTCAGCGCGAAACAAAGCCCTGAGTTGGTATTTTGAGGGTAAAATTTAGTGTTGACACCCTCCCTTGACATCTAGAGAATGTGCGCCCTTCTGGAGGGGTTCCCGAGTGGCCAAAGGGATCAGACTGTAAATCTGACGCGCGAGCTTCGGTGGTTCGAATCCACCCCCCTCCACCAAGGACAGGGTAAGACACGCCTTAGCGAGTGTCTTGTGAGTAAAACAGGGGGCTGAACCGGATAAGCCCTGTCGCGTAAGCGACGAGCCGTCGTCAGGCGGTTGGCTTTGGGGTTTGACCTCCGTCGGCGGTTAAATGCTGCGGGCATAGTTCAATGGTAGAACCTCAGCCTTCCAAGCTGATGATGCGGGTTCGATCCCCGCTGCCCGCTCCAAGTTCCGGCGATGAGTTTTTGCTCATATAGCTCAGTCGGTAGAGCACTTCCTTGGTAAGGAAGAGGTCACCGGTTCAAATCCGGTTATGAGCTCCAATTTGAACAGGCGCCTTAGGTGCTTGTTCGACCGCCCCGGCGGTCAAAGCAGTAGAGGCCACGGCCTATACTGAGTGAGGTGCACAGCGGTATGTGTGCTTAATTGAGTAAGGCGCGTTGGCGTCGGGAAATAGTGCGAGATTGACCAGGAGAGGGTCGTAATGGCAAAAGAAGCATTTGAGCGTAGTAAGCCCCACGTAAACGTGGGAACAATTGGGCACGTTGACCACGGTAAGACAACACTGACTGCAGCGTTGACACGTGTGTGCTCTGAAGTATTTGGTGGTGAGGCAGTTGCGTTCGACGGTATCGATAACGCACCTGAAGAGCGTGAGCGTGGCATCACGATCGCGACCTCGCACGTAGAGTATGAGTCTAACGACCGTCACTACGCACACGTAGATTGCCCCGGACACGCGGACTACGTTAAGAACATGATTACCGGTGCTGCGCAGATGGACGGCGCGATCTTGGTATGTGGTGCGACTGATGGCCCTATGCCTCAGACTCGTGAGCACATCCTGCTTTCACGTCAGGTAGGTGTTCCTTACATCGTAGTCTTCCTCAACAAAGCCGATCTTCTTGCTGAAGACTGTGGTGGTGTTGACACGGAAGAATTCGAAGAGATGAAAGAGCTCGTTGAGATGGAGCTCCGTGAGCTTCTCGATACCTACGAGTTCCCTGGCGATGACACACCCATCATCTGCGGTTCTGCACTGATGGCGCTTAATGGTCAAGATGATAACGATCTCGGCACAACAGCGGTTAAGACACTAGTGGAAACCCTTGACTCTTACATTCCTGAGCCAGAGCGTGCAATCGATCAGCCATTCCTGATGCCAGTTGAGGACGTATTCTCAATTTCAGGTCGCGGTACGGTTGTAACAGGTCGTGTTGAGCGTGGCGTGATCAACGTTGGTGACGAAGTTGAAATCATCGGCATCCGCGAGACAACAAAGACAACCTGTACAGGTGTCGAGATGTTCCGCAAGTTGCTCGATCAGGGCCGTGCTGGTGAGAACGTTGGTGTTCTTCTGCGTGGTACTAAGCGTGATGACGTTGAGCGTGGTCAGGTTCTTTCTATACCTGGTTCAGTTCAGCCTCACACCAAGTTCGAAGCTGAAGTTTATGTACTGTCAAAAGATGAAGGCGGTCGTCACACACCTTTCTTCAAAGGCTATCGTCCACAGTTCTACTTCCGTACAACTGACGTGACAGGTGCTGTTGAGCTGCCAGCTGGCGTTGAAATGGTAATGCCTGGTGACAACCTGAACTTCGTTGCGACGCTCATTGCGCCAATCGCGATGGAAGAAGGCCTGCGTTTCGCTATCCGTGAGGGTGGTCGAACTGTTGGCGCCGGTGTTGTTGCGAAAATCATCGAGTAATTGATGAGTCAGTGAGGTGCGTTACGACGCACCTCGATATTGAGCCGGACCGTCCTCGCGACGTGTTCGGCTTTGTCGTCTCTGCCAGTTTGGCCTATGGCGACAGTCGCGATGTGTTAGGCCAGTAGCTCAATTGGCAGAGCAGCGGATTCCAAATCCGCAGGTTGGGGGTTCGATTCCCTCCTGGCCTGCCACTTTCATCGGATGGTGAAGTGGCGACGTAATTTTGAAGGGGAGTGAATGATCACCCTCTTGAAGGATTGAAGTATGAGTGAAGCTGCGAGCAACAAGCTCGATAGCCTAAAATGGGTTTTGGTTGCGCTACTGGTTGGCGCAGGTATCTATGGCAATAGCTACTTTAGTGACGAGTCCCTGCTGTACCGGGTCATCGGGCTATTGGTGGTTGCCGCAGTCGCGTTGGCCGTAGCGGTAACGACGGCTCGCGGTGATTCAGCCTGGACCATGATTAAGGGTGCGCGCACAGAAATCCGAAAGGTTATCTGGCCGACGCGTCAGGAGACGACGCAGACAACGATGATCGTGATGGTTTTCGTGGTGGTCTGTGGGTTGTTTTTCTGGGCGCTCGACAGTTTTCTGGGCTGGCTGTTTTCGTTGCTGTTGGTATAAGCGCTGAGATAAGGGAAATTCATGGCTTTACGTTGGTATGTAGTTCACGCCTTTTCTCAGTACGAGAAGAAGGTGGCTGTGGCGCTGAAAGAGCGCATTGATCGCTTTGGTATGCAGGATCGTTTTGGCGAGATTATCGTTCCGACCGAGGAAGTGATCGAGATGAAGGGCGGACAAAAGCGCAAGAGTGAGCGTAAGTTCTTCCCGGGTTATGTCTTGGTTCAGATGGAGCTCGGCGACGATACATGGCACTTAGTGAAGGACACGCCTCGCGTTCTTGGCTTTATTGGTGGCAAGGCCGACAAGCCTGCACCGATTACTGAGGCAGAAGCCAACGCTATCTTGCAGCGTGTCGAGGCGGGCGTCGATCAGCCCAAGCCCAAAACGGTCTTCGAGCCCGGTGAAATGGTGCGGGTTATTGATGGGCCGTTCAACGACTTCAATGGGGTTGTTGAAAGTGTGAATTACGAAAAAAGCCGCTTGAACGTGGCTGTTTTGATCTTCGGACGCTCAACGCCCGTAGAGTTGGAATTCGGTCAGGTCGAAAAGGGCTGATCAATAGCACCATTTTTGGTGCCAAAGTAACGCCGCTTAGCGGCAATGATTGGGGAGCCCGAGCAGTGATGCTGCAACGGCGTTTGAACCCAGGAGTAAAAACATGGCAAAGAAAATAGACGGCTATATCAAGCTGCAAATCCCTGCCGGGCAGGCAAACCCCTCGCCACCCGTTGGTCCAGCGCTGGGCCAAAAGGGCGTAAACATCATGGAATTCTGCAAAGCATTTAATGCTGAAACGCAGGGCCTTGAGCCCGGCTTGCCGATTCCCGTTGTGATTACGGTTTATAACGACAAGTCATTCACTTTCATCAAGAAGACGCCTCCTGCGTCTGTCTTGTTGAAGAAGATTGCGGGTATCAAGAGCGGTTCTGGTCGTCCTAATACTGAGAAGGTGGCCAAGGTCACTCGTGCGCAGCTCGAAGAAGTTGCAACTCAGAAGTGGCCAGACCTGACTGCGGCCGATATGGACGCAGCGGTTCGGACCATTGCGGGTAGTGCCCGCGCCGCAGGCATCGATACAGAGGGAGTTGTTTAAAATGGCGAAGTTATCAAAGCGTGTAAAAGCGTTTCGCGAGCGTGTTGACGCGAACAAAAGCTACCCCCTCAATGAGGCGATCGCGATTCTAAAGGAAACGGCAACGGCGAAATTTAATGAGTCTGTTGAAATTGCCGTAAACCTAGGGATCGATGCACGCAAATCAGACCAAGGTGTTCGAGGCGCGACAACGCTTCCTCACGGCACGGGATCTGAAGTGCGCGTAGCCGTGTTTACTCAAGGCGAAAATGCTGAGAAGGCCAAGGAAGCGGGTGCTGACCTGGTTGGTATGGAAGAGCTTGCCGATCAAATCAAAGGCGGCATGATGGACTTTGACGTGGTTATTGCCTCTCCTGATGCGATGCGTGTTGTTGGTCAGTTGGGCCAGGTACTCGGCCCGCGCGGTCTGATGCCAAACCCAAAGACCGGCACGGTGACGCCTGACATCACAGCGGCAGTTAAGAACGCGAAGGCGGGCCAGATACGGTTCCGTACTGACAAGAATGGCATCATTCACGGCGGTATCGGCAAGATCGATTTCGACCCTTCAGCGATCGAGGGAAATCTCGTTGCTGTTTTGGCTGATCTTAAGAAGGCGAAGCCAGCAGCGGCCAAAGGTGTGTACTTTCGTAAAGTGACCCTGTCCACGACTATGGGTCCTGGCGTCACGATCGATCACGGCGACATCGAATTTTAATGAATAGGAATTGGCTCCGGGCTTGCCCGGGGCTTGCTTGCCGTTGTTCGGTGGGCACGGGATGCAGAAGTTGGGCATTCCACTTTGAAGTCTTAAGCAGAGTGTGTGGGCGCAGCCCCTAGCAGGACGCAGGACTATCAAAGACCGTAGGGGGAGGCACAGTCTCCTTAAAAGAAGCCGGTATTGGTTCGACCTACGCAGATGGTGAATACGTTCACCTAGGGTGGTCATAGCAGTGTTATGGCCTTGGCATAAACCATAGGAGTAGATCCGTGGCAATTGGACTCGAAGAGAAGAAAGCGATCGTCGCTGAAGTCAACGAGACAGCGGCCAGTGCTTTGTCACTCGTAATTGCTGACGCCCGCGGCGTAGCATCGAATGACATGACGGCTCTCCGCGCCACCGCTCGCGAGAATCAGATTCAGTTACGTGTTGTTCGCAACACGCTCGCAAAGCGTGCATTGGAAGGTACTGACTACGAATGCGTCAATGACACATTGGTAGGTCCTTCTATCTTTGGATTTTCAATGGAAGATCCAGGTGCAGCGGCTCGGTTGTTCAAAGATTTCGCCAAAGATAATGGTGAATTCGAAGTCAAAGCATTGTCCGTTAGCGGTAAGTTGCTGGGTGCAGATCAGCTCGACGTGTTGGCGAAACTGCCAACCCGTGAGCAAGCACTCGCAACGTTGATGAGCGTTATGCAAGCGCCTGTCGGCAAGCTTGTTCGTACGATGAATGAAGTACCAAGCAAGCTCGTTCGTACAGTAGCAGCGGTTCGTGATCAGAAAGAGCAATCCGCGTAAGCGAATGCTCGACTACACATTTTAGGAGAGATAAACATGGCAATTTCAAAGGAAGAAATCCTTGATGCAATCGCAGAAATGAGCGTAATGGATGTTGTTGCGCTAATCGAAGCGATGGAAGAGAAGTTTGGCGTTTCAGCCGCAGCAGCCGTTGCAGTAGCAGCGCCAGCAGCGGGTGGCGATGCAGGCGGCGCAGCAGCAGCTGAGCAGACTGAGTTTGACGCTATCCTCACTTCAGCAGGAGAGAAGAAAGTAAACGTGATCAAGGCGGTTCGCGCGATCACGGGTCTGGGCCTCAAAGAGGCGAAAGGCTTGGTTGATGGTGCGCCATCACCCATCAAAGAAGGCGTTAGCAAAGAAGACGCTGAGGACATTAAGTCGCAAATCGAAGAAGCCGGCGGTTCTGTCGAGCTTAAGTGATCCCTCTGGGATTGCAGATTTGCAGGTCCGGGCTGGTGCGCAATGCGCACCGGCCTTTTTCCGGTTTTATCAGCCGGGTAAATTGGCGTTAAGCCATTCGTGTTGGTGATGACCAACGACATTCGTTGAGGAGTATCAATGACTTACTCGTTTACAGAGAAGAAGCGCCTTCGCAAAGATTTCGGATCAATGCCGAAGGTAATGGATATCCCCTACCTGCTGGCCATCCAGCTGGACTCTTACCGTAAGTTCACTCAGCCGGACACCCCGGTGGATGAGCGCGGCGACTACGGTCTGCACGCAGCTTTCCGCTCAGTGTTCCCTATTACGAGCTACAGCGGTAGCGCGGCGCTGGAGTATGTGGATTACTCTCTGGGCACCCCTGTTTTCGACGTTGAAGAATGTGTTTTGCGTGGCACCACCTACGCATGTGCGCTCCGCGTCAAGGTACGTCTTATCATTTACGATAAGGAAGCGTCTTCGAAGTCGATTAAAGACATCAAAGAGCAAGACGTTTACATGGGCGAAATTCCGCTCATGACAGACAACGGCACGTTTGTCATTAATGGCACTGAGCGCGTCATTGTCTCGCAGCTGCACCGCTCGCCAGGTGTTTTCTTCGATCACGATCGAGGTAAAACCCACTCTTCGGGCAAGTTGCTTTACAGCGCGCGAATCATTCCTTACCGCGGCTCATGGCTCGACTTCGAATTCGATCCCAAAGATCAGGTCTTCGCACGTATTGACCGCCGTCGGAAACTGCCAGCGACGGTACTTTTGCGTGCGCTTGGCTACGAGTCTGAAGAAATTCTGGAGATGTTCTACGAGACAACGACTTTCCAGTTAAACGATGAACACCTCGCCACCATGACATTGGTGCCAAAACGCTTGCAAGGCGATATGGCGGCTTTCGATATTATGGCGGGCGACAAAGTACTGGTTGATCGCGGTCGCCGTATTACGGCCCGACACATCCGTCAGCTTGAAGACGCAGGTGTGGAAGCCTTGGCGGTACCCGATGAGTACCTCGTGGGTCGTCGTGTTGCCAAGCCGGTCATTGACACTGCAAGTGGCGAAGTGCTGCTAGAGTGCAATAGCGAATTGACTGAAGAGATTTTGAACTCGCTTCGTGAGAAAGAAATCGAATCAATCGAAACGATCTATACCAACGAGATCGATTGCGGTCCGTTTATTTCAGACACACTTGCAGGTGATAGCACGCGCACAGAACTTGAGGCGCTGGTAGAGATCTACCGCATGATGCGTCCTGGTGAGCCACCCACAAAAGAGTCGGCGGAGAACCTGTTCTCCAACCTGTTCTTCTCTGCAGACCGTTATGATCTGTCGTCAGTTGGGCGTATGAAGTTCAATCGCCGTTTGGGTCGTGACGAAGTAATTGGTAGTGGAACGCTCGATAAAGAAGACATCGTTTCCGTACTTAAGTGCTTGGTTGATATTCGTAACGGTAAGGGTGTCGTAGACGATATCGATCACCTCGGAAACCGACGAATTCGCTCCGTTGGCGAGATGGCTGAGAATCAGTTCCGAGTCGGCCTTGTGCGTGTTGAGCGCGCGGTTAAAGAGCGCCTGTCCATGGCGGAGAGCGAAGGGTTAATGCCCCAAGATCTCATCAATGCCAAGCCAGTCTCTGCGGCGGTCAAAGAATTCTTTGGCTCCAGTCAGCTGTCGCAGTTTATGGACCAGAACAACCCACTGTCTGAGGTGACGCATAAGCGTCGTGTCTCTGCGTTGGGTCCAGGTGGCCTTACGCGTGAGCGTGCGGGCTTTGAGGTGCGAGACGTACACCCAACTCACTACGGTCGTGTCTGTCCTATTGAGACACCCGAAGGGCCAAACATTGGTCTGATCAACTCATTGGCCGCTTATGCGCGGACTAATGAGTACGGGTTCCTCGAGTCGCCCTATCGCAAAGTCGTTGATGGCGTTGTGACTGATGAGATCGAATACCTGTCAGCCATTAACGAAGCGAACCACGTCATTGCGCAGGCCTCAGCGGCGCTGAACGACGCGAATCAGTTCGTTGAAGAGCTGATCAATGTTCGACACATGAATGAATTTACCGTGAAGACGGCTTCCGAAGTCGATTTCATGGATGTTTCACCAAAGCAGGTGGTTTCCATTGCCGCTGCGCTGATTCCGTTCCTTGAGCACGATGATGCGAACCGCGCATTGATGGGCTCAAACATGCAACGGCAGGCGGTACCGACGCTTAAGACCCAAGCACCGTTAGTGGGCACGGGTATGGAGCGTTACGTGGCTCGCGATTCCGGCGTTTGTAAAGTGGCAACACGCGGCGGTGTCGTTGACTCTGTTGACGCGAGCCGAATCGTTGTTCGTGTCAATCCGGCTGAGGTGGGACAGGACGAATCTCCGGTCGATATTTATAACTTGACCAAGTACAAGCGTTCTAACCAGAACACCTGTGTCAATCAGCGCCCCATTGTGAGCCCGGGCGACTCGGTTCAACGGGGCGACATTCTTGCTGATGGACCCTCGGTGGACCTCGGTGAGCTGGCGCTCGGTCAAAATATGCGAATCGCCTTCATGCCATGGAACGGATACAACTTTGAGGATTCTATTCTCGTATCCGAGCGTGTGGTCGAGGAAGATCGTCTGACCACGATCCACATTCAAGAGCTGACCTGTATTGCTCGTGATACCAAGTTGGGTGCTGAAGAAATTTCAGCTGACATCCCGAACGTGGGTGAAGGTGCGCTCGGTAAGTTGGACGAGTCCGGCATTGTCTACATCGGTGCCGAGGTCGATGCTGGCGATATTCTAGTGGGTAAAGTAACGCCTAAGGGTGAAACGCAACTTACTCCTGAAGAGAAGCTCCTGCGGGCTATCTTTGGTGAGAAAGCATCCGATGTGAAAGATACATCGTTGCGCGTGCCTTCGAGCTATAAGGGCACGGTTATTGACGTTCAAGTCTTTACCCGCGACGGTCTTGAAAAAGACGCGCGTGCGAAGCAAATCGAAGCGTCGCAACTTGCCGACTACCGCAAAGACCTAAAGGAAGAGCTTCGTATTTACGAAGAGGCAACATTTGCTCGTTTGGCAGAACTGCTCAATGGCCAAAAGACGGTATCCGGCGGCGGTCTGTCGAAAGGCACAGCCATTGATGCCGACGTGCTTGCAGAACTCGATCGCGAGCAATGGTTTAAGCTCAAGTTCTCTGACGCTGAGTTGAATAACCAGCTTGCCTCAGCGCAGCGGTTACTCGAAGAGCAAAACCAGCTACTCGAAGAGCGTTTTGAAGCGAAGAAAGAAAAGCTCCAGAGTGGTGATGACCTCGCTCCCGGCGTTCTCAAGATCGTGAAGGTTTATCTCGCGGTTAAGCGTCGTATCCAGCCAGGCGACAAGATGGCGGGTCGTCACGGTAACAAGGGCGTTATCTCGGTGATCATGCCGGTTGAGGATATGCCTTACGACGAGCACGGTGAGCCTATCGATATTGTATTGAACCCGCTGGGTGTACCGTCGCGAATGAACGTGGGCCAGATCTTAGAAACCCACCTTGGCATGGCTTCACGCGGTTTGGGCGTAAAGATCAATGAGATGCTCGAGCAGCAGGTCAAAGTGGCCAAGCTTCGCGAGTTCTTAAAGGAAATCTACGCGCACACCAGTGACAGCCGACGCGATGCTGATATCGATAGCTTGTCTGACGATGAGTTGCTGGCTATGGCGCAGAATCTACGCCCGGGCGTACCCATGGCGACACCGGTCTTCGATGGCGCTAGTGAAGACAGCATCAAGGCGCTACTTCGTCTGGCAGATCTGCCGGATAGCGGACAGTTAGTGCTTCACGATGGCCGCAGTGGCGATGAGTTTGATCGTCCTGTGACCGTGGGTTACATGTACATGCTCAAGCTCAACCACTTGGTGGATGACAAGATGCACGCTCGATCAACCGGCTCTTACAGCCTTGTCACGCAGCAGCCGCTGGGTGGTAAAGCGCAGTTTGGTGGTCAGCGATTTGGTGAGATGGAGGTGTGGGCACTTGAGGCTTACGGTGCTGCGCATACCCTGCAGGAAATGCTGACTGTTAAGTCGGATGACGTGGCAGGTCGAACCAAGATGTACAAGAACATCGTTGATGGTGATCACAGCATGGATCCGGGAATGCCCGAATCGTTCAATGTATTGGTCAAAGAAATCCGCTCGCTCGGCATCGATATCGATCTCGAGTCCGAGTCATCAGGCTTCTGAGGGGAGAGAACACGTGAAAGATTTACTAAACCTGTTGAACCGCGAGAAATCTGAAGATTTTGATGCGATCCGTATTGGTCTTGCCTCACCCGAAATGATCCGATCGTGGTCTTACGGCGAGGTTAAGAAGCCCGAGACTATTAACTACCGTACGTTCAAGCCTGAGCGCGATGGTCTTTTCTGCGCCAAGATTTTTGGCCCGGTCAAGGACTACGAGTGCCTCTGTGGAAAGTACAAGCGACTCAAGCACCGCGGTGTTATCTGCGAGAAGTGTGGTGTTGAAGTTGCGTTGGCAAAAGTTCGTCGAGAGCGAATGGGTCACATCGAACTTGCGAGCCCAGTTGCTCACATCTGGTTCTTGAAGTCCCTGCCTTCGCGCATCGGCTTGCTCCTTGATATGACGCTTCGTGATATCGAGCGCATTTTGTACTTTGAATCGTACGTGGTGACCGATCCCGGTCTCTCTAGCCTTGACCACGGTCAGCTTTTGAACGACGAACAGTACTTCGAAGCCATGGAAGAGTTTGGTGACGAGTTCACTGCGAAGATGGGTGCCGAGGCGATCCAAGAGTTGATGATTCAGCTCGACCTGCGCAGTGAGATCGAGCGTTTGCGCGAGGAAATTCCTCAGACCAACTCTGAGACAAAGATCAAGAAACTTTCAAAGCGTTTGAAGTTGATGGAAGCGTTTGACAAGTCAGGGAACCGTCCTGAGTGGATGGTACTCAACGCCTTGCCTGTCCTACCGCCCGATCTGCGACCATTGGTGCCGTTGGATGGCGGTCGCTTTGCAACATCAGATCTCAACGATTTGTACCGACGTGTTATTAACCGTAACAACCGGCTTAAGCGTCTGCTTGACCTTAACGCGCCCGATATCATCGTGCGCAACGAGAAGCGCATGCTGCAAGAGTCTGTCGATGCACTGTTAGATAACGGACGTCGTGGTCGCGCCATTACAGGCTCTAACAAGCGTCCGCTGAAGTCGCTTGCCGACATGATCAAAGGTAAGCAGGGTCGATTCCGTCAGAACCTTCTCGGTAAGCGAGTTGATTACTCTGGACGATCGGTGATCGTAACGGGCCCAACTCTGAGACTTCATCAGTGTGGTTTACCCAAGAAGATGGCGCTTGAGCTCTTTAAGCCTTTCATCTTCGGCAAGTTAGAGCACCGCGGTCTTGCAAGTACCATTAAAGCCGCCAAGAAGATGGTCGAGCGTGAGCCACCCGAGGTTTGGGATATCTTGGCTGAGGTGATTCGTGAGCACCCTGTTCTTTTGAACCGTGCGCCAACGCTTCACCGTCTTGGTATTCAGGCGTTTGAGCCAGTGCTTATCGAAGGTAAGGCGATTCAGCTGCACCCATTGGTTTGTGCTGCCTACAACGCCGACTTCGACGGCGATCAGATGGCGGTTCACGTACCTCTGACGTTGGAAGCTCAGCTCGAAGCGCGCGCTTTGATGATGTCGACAAACAACATTTTGTCGCCTGCATCGGGTGATCCCATCATCGTACCTTCGCAGGACGTTGTACTGGGCTTGTACTACATGACTCGTGAGCGCATCAACGCGCCGGGCGAGGGCATGGTATTTGCCGATACAAAAGAGGTGTCGCGCGCTTACGCAAGTGGTGCTGCGCATCTTCAGGCACGTGTCAAAGTTCGTATTCACGAAGAGGTTATCGAATACGGCGAGGCAGCTCAGGCGCGAACACGCGTTGTCGAAACGACGGTGGGTCGAGCGCTCTTATGGAACATTGTTCCTGAAGGCCTGGGCTACGACATGATCAACCGTCCTATGGTCAAGAAGGCGATCTCACAGGTGATAAACCAGTGCTATCGTGCGGTGGGTCTGAAGCAGACCTGTATCTTCGCTGACCAACTGATGTACACCGGTTACGAGTACTCGACAAAATCGGGCTCATCGATTGGTGTGAACGATTTCGAGATCCCTGACGCGAAGACTGAGCTCATCGAGAAAGCCGACGCTGAGGTGGTTGAGATCGAGCGGCAGTACTCTGCGGGTCTGGTAACGCAAGGCGAAAAGTACAACAAGGTGATCGACATTTGGTCGCGTACTAATGAGCAGGTTGCTAAGGCTATGATGTCTAACCTGTCTTCAGAAATCGTTATCAATCGCGACGGTGAAGAGGAAAAGCAAGACTCGTTCAACTCGGTGTATATGTACGCCGACTCAGGTGCACGAGGCTCGCCCGCCCAGATTCGTCAGCTCGCGGGTATGCGTGGTCTGATGGCAAAGCCAGACGGATCAATTATTGAGACGCCCATTACGGCGAACTTCCGTGAAGGTTTGAACGTACTTCAGTACTTCATTTCGACACACGGCGCGCGTAAAGGCCTTGCCGATACGGCACTGAAGACAGCGAACTCCGGTTATCTGACCCGTCGTCTCGTGGACGTTGCGCAAGACGTGGTTGTGGTCGAAGAAGACTGCGGTACCGAGCGTGGGTTGCTGATGACGCCCGTCATTGACGGCGGCGACATCATCGAATCGCTTGCTGATCGTGTATTGGGTCGAATCATCGCGGCCGATGTTGTTAAGCCTGGATCGGACGAAGTACTGGTCCCCGCAGGAACATTGGTGGATGAGCTCTGGACGTTGAAGATCGAAGAGATGGGTATCGACGAGATCTTGGTGCGCTCACCCATTACCTGTGAAACACGCTACGGCATTTGCTCGACCTGTTACGGTCGTGATCTGGGTCGTGGTCACCAGGTCAACATGGGCGAGGCAATCGGTGTCGTTGCGGCGCAGTCGATTGGTGAGCCAGGTACCCAGCTGACGATGCGTACCTTCCACATTGGTGGTGCGGCGTCAGGCCAAGCTGCTCAGGACAACATTCAAGTGAATTCAGACGGTACCGTTCGTCTTCACAACATGAAGGTAGTCGATCGTGCCGATGGCTCGTTGGTTGCGGTTTCTCGATCAGGCGAACTGTCTGTTATGGATGCCGTTGGTCGTGAGCGAGAGCGCTACAAGGTGCCTTACGGTGCCGTGATTAAGGTCGGTGACGAGTCACCTGTTGCGGCTGGCGATGTCGTCGCAACCTGGGACCCTCACACGCACCCAATCGTTACTGAAGTAGCGGGTGTTGTTAAAATGGGTGGCATGGAAGAAGGTGTGACCATTAAGCGTCAGACCGATGAATTCACAGGCCTCTCAAGCATCTCGGTTATGGATCCCTCTGAGCGTCCAAGTGCGGGTAAAGACATTCGACCTGCAGTAACGCTTGTTGATGAGTCGGGTGAGGAGCTTTACCTGGCGGGTACCAATGTACCGGCACACTACTTCCTGCCAGCGTCTGCGATGGTAAACCTCGAAGACGGTGTCAAAGTAGAAGTGGGCGACGTGATTGCACGTATTCCTCAGGAAGGATCAAAGACGCGTGACATTACCGGTGGTTTGCCGCGTGTTGCTGACCTCTTTGAGGCGCGTAAGCCGAAAGAGCCAGCGATTCTTGCTGAAATCTCGGGAACCGTTAGCTTTGGTAAAGAGACGAAAGGTAAGCGTCGTTTGGTGATTACGCCAACCGATGGCAAGACATTGCCTGACGGCTCTGATCACTACGAAGAGCTTATTCCGAAGTGGCGTCAGCTTTCGGTGTTCGAAGGTGAACAGGTAGAGAAGGGTGAAGTCGTCTCTGAAGGTCCGCTTAGCCCGCACGATATCCTGCGGTTGAAGGGTATTCCCGAGCTTGCGAAGTACATCGTTAACGAAATCCAAGAGGTCTATCGCCTCCAGGGTGTGAAGATTAACGATAAGCACATTGAAGTCATTGTGCGTCAGATGCTCCGTAAGGCGAATGTCGTTTCTGCCGGTGACTCTACCTTTATCAAGGGCGAGCAGATCGAGTGGAATGCGTTCCTTGAAGAGTGCGACCGAATGGATGCTGAAGGGTTGGTTCGACCGTCTGTTGACCGAGAACTTCTGGGCATCACAAAGGCGTCACTGGCGACTGAGAGCTTCATCTCCGCCGCTTCGTTCCAGGAAACAACGCGTGTTCTTACCGAGGCTGCGGTGACTGGAAAGCGTGATTACCTCCGCGGTTTGAAGGAGAACGTCATCGTTGGTCGTCTGATTCCGGCTGGTACGGGTCTTGCGCACCACGAGGAGCGTCGACGTCAGCGTGCCCTGGATAGCGAGTCAGGTATTCAGATGTCGGCTGAGGAGTTCTCAGAGAGCTTCGCTGAGGAACTCGAAAAAGCGGGGGCCGCCGATGATTTGGCACAGGCACTCGCCGCTGAGCTAGAGAATGCAGCAACCACCGAGGGTGATGCTGAGTAATTGGGTGGCGCGAACTTGACGGGGCAGGTCCCCGTCATTAGACTTCGCGCTCTTTTTTATAGCGCCTTTTTTGGGCGCGCTTAACGACTTGGAGTTAAGGCCGAATGGCAACAATCAATCAGCTAGTGCGAAAGCCGCGCAAGCGCAAAGTAACGAAGAGTGGTGTACCTGCACTGCAGGCATGCCCACAGCGTCGAGGCGTTTGCACTCGCGTTTACACAACAACACCAAAGAAGCCCAACTCGGCACTGCGTAAGGTTTGCCGTGTTCGTTTAACAAGTGGCTTTGAGGTGTCGTCATACATCGGTGGTGAAGGCCACAACCTGCAGGAGCACAGCGTTGTTTTGATTCGCGGTGGTCGTGTAAAGGACTTGCCTGGTGTCCGTTACCACACGGTCCGAGGAAGCCTCGATACGTCTGGCGTTGCTAACCGCCGTCAGGCTCGTTCCAAGTACGGAGCGAAGCGACCTAAGTAAGGTCGTCATACAAAGAATCGGCTGCTTTGCAGCCAGAGTGTCACCCCGCGTGACAGTAAGGACAGCCCTAACGTGGCTGTGTAACCTGAAGAAGAGAGAAAGACATGCCAAGAAGACGCGTTGTTGCAAAACGTGAAGTGATTCCCGATCCCAAGTACGGGAACACAACCCTCGCAAAATTCATGAACCACGTGATGATCAGCGGTAAGAAGTCTGTCGCTGAGTCCATCGTTTACGGCGCACTGACACTCGTTGAAGAGCGCAGTAATCGTGACCCAATTGAAGTCTTTGACGAAGCGCTTGAAAATATCGCGCCTATGGTTGAAGTAAAGTCGCGCCGTGTTGGTGGTGCGACCTATCAGGTGCCTGTCGAAGTTCGTCCTGCCCGTCGTGTCGCTTTGTCGATGCGCTGGCTCGTGGATTACGCCCGCAACCGTGGTGAGAAGTCTATGCGTCAACGTCTAGCTGGCGAGATCATGGATGCGTCACAAGGCAAAGGAAATGCGGTGAAAAAGCGTGAAGATGTGCACCGTATGGCAGAGGCCAACAAGGCATTCTCGCACTTCCGATTCTAATTTCGCTGACTACAGCGACGAGGTATCAACGTGGCTCGCAAAACCCCGATTAACCGCTATCGCAATATCGGAATTTGCGCCCACGTCGATGCCGGTAAAACCACCACTACCGAACGCGTTCTTTTTTACACCGGTGTCTCCCATAAAATTGGAGAGGTTCACGACGGTGCTGCGACCATGGATTGGATGGAGCAGGAGCAGGAACGCGGCATCACCATTACATCGGCTGCGACAACATGCTTTTGGCGAGGCATGGATGGGCAGTTTGATGAGTTCCGTATCAACATCATCGATACGCCCGGACACGTAGATTTTACGATCGAAGTTGAACGCTCTTTGCGCGTTTTAGACGGTGCTGTGGTCGTGCTGTGCGGTTCATCAGGCGTGCAACCGCAAACAGAGACGGTGTGGCGTCAGGCTAATAAGTACGCCGTACCTCGCATGGTATTCGTTAATAAGATGGACCGCGCCGGCGCGGACTTCATGAAAGTCGTTGAGCAGCTCAGGGATCGACTCGACTGCAACGCGGTGCCCCTGCAGATGACGATTGGTGCCGAGGAAGATTTTGTCGGTGTTATCGACCTGATCAAAAATAAAGCGATCATCTGGAATGAGAGTGATCGCGGTACAACCTTCGAATACGCGCCGATCCCCGACGATCTGGTCGATCAATGCGATGAGATGCGTGAGTACCTTATCGAGTCGGCGGCTGAGGCAAATGACGAGCTCATGGAGCTATACCTCGAGACCGGCGAGCTGTCTGAAGAGCAGATCAAGGCAGGCATTCGCGCGCGTACCCTCGCTAATGAGATTGTCCCAGTGCTTGGTGGTAGCGCGTTCAAAAATAAGGGTGTGCAAGCGGTGCTTGACGCGGTCGTTGAGTTCTTGCCGTCACCCACTGAAGTGAAGGCGATTGAAGGGACCGAGCTCGACGGAGAGACTCCGGTTACTCGCGAGTCAGGAGATGATGAGCCGTTTTCGGCATTGGCCTTCAAAATCGCAACCGACCCTTATGTCGGCACCTTGACGTTTTTCCGTGTTTACTCGGGTAAGCTCGAATCGGGTAACGCGATTTTTAACTCGGTGAAGGGTAAGAAAGAGCGTGTTGGCCGAATGGTTCAGATGCACGCTAATAGCCGTGAAGAGATAAAAGAGGTTTTGGCGGGTGATATTGCGGCGGCCATCGGGCTAAAGGATGTCACCACAGGGGATACCCTTTGTGCCGTCAATAGCCCAGTCGTTCTCGAACGAATGGAGTTTCCTGAGCCCGTGATTTCGGTTGCCGTTGAACCACGCTCAGTGCCGGATCAGGAAAAGATGGCAGTTGCGCTATCGAAGCTTGCTCAGGAGGATCCTTCGTTTCGCGTCAGGACTGACGAGGAGACCGGGCAGACGATCATCTCAGGTATGGGTGAACTCCACCTCGATATTATCGTGGACCGAATGCGTCGCGAATTCAGTGTTGAGGCCAATATTGGCAAGCCACAAGTGGCCTACCGAGAGCGCATTCTCAATACTGCCGAGATCGAGGGTAAGTTTGTGCGCCAGTCGGGGGGGCGCGGGCAGTACGGTCATGTGTGGGTGCGCTTTGAGCCCGCAGAAGATGAGGGTGCTGAAGGCCTCGAGTTCGTCAATGAAATTGTTGGAGGTGCGGTGCCTCGCGAGTATATCCCCGCAGTCAACAAGGGCATTGAGGAGCAGATGCAAAATGGTGTGCTCGCTGGTTACCCATTACTGGGCTTGAAAGCCACCTTGTACGACGGGTCATTCCACGATGTCGACTCCAACGAAATGGCCTTCAAAATTGCGGCAAGCATGGCGACAAAGAAACTGTCAGAAGAGGGCGGTGCGGTACTGCTTGAGCCCATCATGAAGGTGGAGGTGGTCACGCCTGAGGAGAATATGGGCGACGTGGTCGGAGATTTAAATCGGCGGCGTGGTTTGATCTTGGGCATGCAAGACAGTGCGTCTGGAAAAATAGTCGATGCCGACGTCCCGTTAGCAGAAATGTTTGGGTACGCGACAGATTTGCGCTCAGCGACACAGGGCCGCGCTACCTACACCATGGAGTTTGCCCGATATTCCGAGGCGCCTAGCAATGTCGCCCAGAGCATTATTGGGAAAAACACGTTTTAAATTCCGGTGCAGGGTTGCCCTGCGCATCGAGGCTGTTCTTAAAACCCGCATTTTGCGGGTTTTTTTTGGCAAGAAGCCTGTTCTTTGTTAAAACCGTAGCAATACCAATATTCAGATAAAACTAATAACAGAGGACGCACCATGGTCGATTTCATGTTGAACGGTGAAGTGGTCACCGCAGCGAGCGAGGGTGATACGCCGCTGTTGTGGGTGCTGCGCGAGGAGTTAAAGTTGCGTGGTACAAAATTTGGCTGTGGTATTGCGCAGTGTGGCGCATGTACGGTCCATATCGATGGCAACCCAATGCGCTCGTGTATTACGCCTGTAAGCGCAGTTTCGGGAAAGTCGGTGACAACGATTGAAGGTCTTGCGACACCCGTTGGAGAGGCGCTAAAGACCGCATGGACAGAGGTTCAAGTGCCTCAGTGTGGTTACTGCCAGTCCGGTCAAATCATGCAGGCTGCAGGTCTCTTGGAATCCAATCCAAATCCTTCTGACCAGGAAATTGTCAACGCGATGAATGGCAACCTGTGTCGCTGTATGGCTTACCCTCGCATTAAAAAGGCCATTAAAACGGCGGCCGGCGGAGGGACAATGTCATGAGCAAGGTTCTGAAAGAGCGTTTACAAAAAGCCGAGCAGGGTCTGTCGCGACGATCGTTTATTGCCGGGATTGCTGGATCGTCGCTCATGATGAGTATGGGCTCGCTTGTGTCGGGTTGCAGCTCCGATCAAGCATCGAAAGCGCTTGCGACCGGTGATCTCACAAAATTATTTTCGCCCAATATTTGGTTCGAGATTAATGGCGCCGGCGAGGTGCTGATCAATATTGTACGAGCGGAAATGGGTCAACACGTAGGGACGTCGCTAGCTCAGATTGTTGCGGATGAGCTGGGAGCGGATTGGTCAACAGTGTCCTTCAAGCACGTCGATACCGACCCTAAATGGGGGGTAATGGTGACGGGTGGCTCCTGGTCTGTTCATACATCGTTTACGGCCCTATCACAGGCCGGCGCCGCAGGTCGGACGATATTGATCGATGCGGCGGCGAAGCTAATGGGCGTTGATGCGCAAACCTGTCGTGCAGAGAAGGGGGTTATTTCCTCAGGCACAAAGTCACTGACCTTTGCTGAGGTGGTGAGTAACGGCGATTTTTCGCGGACCATCACCGAAGATGAGCTCGCGTCGATGCCGGTTAAGGCGCCCGCCGATCGTCAGGTCATTGGCCGTGACCTCAGAAACCTTGATGTGGCTGATAAATCACAAGGCTCTGCCGTGTACGGTCTCGACGCAGAGCTTCCAGGTATGGCGTACGCTATGCCGCTTCTGCCACCTACCCGCTACGGGAGTCAGGTAGTGCAGATTGACGAGCGCGCAGCGAAGTCCATTGACGGCTACATCGGCGCCATTGAAATCAAAGACCCAAGTCAGACGGTTCAAGCCTGTGTGGTCGTCGCGGCTGAGACGATGCCGGCTGCATTAAAAGCCGCGAAGGCCGTAAAGGTGGAATGGGTGTCTGGCCCTACTGCCAAGGTGACCGAGTCCGCGATTTTGGAGGAGGGTGCGCGTCTCGCGTCTGACCCTGAAGCCGGTGCGCTTTTTGTTAGTGAGGGAGATATATCGGCCGCAAAGGCTAGGGCAGCGGGTTCATTGACGGCAACGTACACCACGAGCACCGCTCTGCACTTCACCATGGAGCCGCAGAACGCGTTGGTGGAATTTGGGGCTGATGGCAAATGCCATATTCACGCGGGCAATCAATGGCAGTCATTGATTCTGCCTTACCTGGCCCAAGCGCTCGAGATGCCTGAGACAGATATCGTTATTCACCAATACTATTTGGGCGGCGGTTACGGTAGACGGCTGTTTGGTGATCAGATGATTCCAGCGGCGCTGGCAGCACGTGAATTGAACCGACCCGTGAAGCTCATCTTTGATCGGTCATCAGACAGTCGCTTTGACTGCGTGCGGTCACCCTCGGTCTGCGCCTTCGAGGCATCCTTTGATGGCGACGGCTCACTGAGCGGGATTGACCACGCGGTTGTGGCTGGCTGGCCGACTAAGACCATGGCGCCAGGGTTCATCGGTACGGGCATCGACGGTGAAGGGCAGATCGACGGTTTTTCGATTAACGGGGCAGACCACTGGTACAGTTTGCCAGCGCACCGAGTCAGGGCAATCAACAATGAGCTTGCTCAAGAGACGTTCTTACCAGGATGGCTACGGGCAGTGGGTCCTGGGTGGATAAGTTGGGGTGTTGAGAGTTTCCTCGATGAGATTGCGCACAAGCAGGGGCAAGATCCGGTGGCTATGCGGCTTGGCATGCTTGATGGCGAGGGTAAAAACGCCGGTGGCGCCGGGAGTACTGCAGGCGGAGCAAGGCGTCTGGCTAGGGTGCTAAAAGACGTTGCAGCGCGCGCTGGCTGGGGTCGCGATATGCCTGCCAACGAGGGCTTGGGCATTGGTGTGGGGCACGGCCAGGAGCGCGGTATGCCAACATGGGTCGCCTGCGTGGCGCATGTTGCCGTGGACCCAGACTCAGGCGACGTAACTCTAAAGAAACTATGGCAAACGATTGACGTGGGTACCGTTGTCAACCCAGACGGCGCAATGGCGCAGGCAGAAGGGGCGGCGCTTTGGGGCGTGAGTCTCGCGCTCCACGAGGGAGCGAGCTTTGCCGATGGCCAGGTGGCCGAGCAGAATCTCGATCGCTACACACCTTTGCGAATGCGTGACGTACCTGAGCTCGATATTGCGTTTATCGAGAGCGAGGAGTTCCCAAGTGGGTTGGGCGAGCCGCCGTTGATTCCCGTAGCGCCAGCGATTGGCAACGCCATCTTCGCGGCATCAGGGCAACGTGTCCGTGAACTGCCGATTCGTTTGAGTTAGATCATGGGTCCCGTGGCTTTTTGAGTCGCGCGCAACAGGCAATTGTCAACGGGCCCGAGGGCCCGTTTTTGTTTTTTGGAAAAAAACGGGCAAACGGTAATAACTGACACTAAATTGCAGTTGACACTACCCACCCACGTCCTTAGACTTCGCTCTCTTTTTTTCGGGATCCCTTGCGGGTACCGGTTTTTTTAGGAGATTGCTTGTGCAGAATCAACGTATTCGAATCCGCCTTAAGGCGTTCGATCACAAACTCATCGACGCTTCCACTCAGGAAATCGTCGAGACCGCACGCCGAACAGGCGCGCAGGTCCGTGGACCCATCCCACTTCCAACGAAGAAGGAAAAGTTCACCATCCTCGTATCACCTCACGTGAACA
This sequence comes from Candidatus Paraluminiphilus aquimaris, assembly GCF_026230195.1. NCBI lineage: Bacteria > Pseudomonadati > Pseudomonadota > Gammaproteobacteria > Cellvibrionales > Halieaceae > Candidatus Paraluminiphilus > Candidatus Paraluminiphilus aquimaris. The sequence continues at coordinate 1,025,252 of NZ_CP036501.1, forward strand.
AGGATGCTCGTGACCAGTACGAGATTCGTACACACAAGCGACTCATGGACATTATCGAGCCAACGGAAAAGACCGTTGACGCGTTGATGAAGCTAGACCTTGCTGCGGGCGTTGAAGTCCAAATCAGCTTGGCATAGCGACAATTTAGAAGTAAGCCTGCCCAGTTCGCTGGGTGTGTAACGAGTAAGGCAATTACTCGGCCATAGAGGGTTAAGCCCCGTACACGGAGAGGTTAGTACCATGACTGTGGGAATAGTCGGCCGTAAATCAGGTATGACACGTGTGTTTACCGAAGACGGTGTATCAGTACCAGTGACCGTAGTGGAAGTTGTTCCAAACCGCGTCACTCAAATCAAAGAGCAAGATACCGATGGGTATCGAGCAATTCAGGTCACAGCGGGTAACCGCAAGGCCTCAAAAGTTAGCAAGCCAGAAGCGGGCCATTTCGCTGCCGCAGGTGTTGAAGCCGGAACGGGACTCTGGGAGTTTCGCTTGGACGGCTCAGACGAGGCGTTCGAATTGGGCGCTGAGCTAACCGTTGCACGATTTGAGCAAGGCCAGAAGGTGGACGTCGCGGGTCAGTCGAAGGGTAAGGGATTCCAGGGCGGTGTTAAGCGCTGGAACTTCAGTATGCAAGACGCCACGCACGGAAACTCGCTGTCGCATCGTGCTCCGGGTTCGCTCGGTCAATGCCAAACCCCTGGGCGTGTTTTCAAGGGTAAGAAGATGGCAGGTCATATGGGTGCTGAGCGTGTTACCACGCAGGGTCTCGAAGTGGTTCGTGTTGATGTTGAGCGCAATCTGTTGCTCATCAAAGGCGCGGTGCCCGGAGCTCCCGGCGGTGACGTAATCGTTCGCCCAACGACTAAGTCGCGTCGCTAAGGAGGCTTACCGTGGAATTAAATGTAGTTAAGCCTGGAAAGAAGAAGCCAGGCACTGTTGAGGTCTCCGAAGCGACATTCGCAAGGGACTACAACGAGTCGTTGATCCACCAGGTGGTTACGGCGTATCTCGCGGGTGGCCGTCAGGGCACACGTGCTCAGAAAAATCGCTCGGCGGTTGCTGGTGGTGGTAAGAAGCCATGGCGTCAAAAGGGCACGGGTCGTGCTCGAGCGGGAACGATTCGTTCTCCAATCTGGCGTAGTGGTGGTGTGACCTTCGCGGCGTCCCCGCAGGATCACAGCCAGAAAGTGAACAAGAAGATGTATCGCTCTGCGATGCGTTCGATTTTGTCTGAGCTGGCGCGAAGCGAGCGATTGGTTGTGGTTGAGAGCATGAGCCTTGAGCAGCCGAAAACGAAGCTTTTGGTTGAAGCGCTCAAGGGCTACGGCTTGGAGAATGTGTTGATCGTGGCGTCTGAGGTTGATCAAAACCTCTATCTCGCTTCGCGCAACCTACACAAGGTAGACGTGCGTGACGTGGAAGGCGTGGATCCAGTCAGTCTCATTGCTCATGAGAAGGTCGTGGTGACTGTCGACGCAGTGAAAAAGTTTGAGGAGGCTTTGGCATGAATCAGGAGCGAGTATTCCAGATTTTGATGGGGCCTCACGTGTCAGAGAAGGCGGCTATTGTCGCAGACGCGAATAACCAATACGTGTTCCGTGTTGCGCTTGACGCAACCAAGGAAGAGATCAAGCACTCCGTGGAGCAGCTGTTCAAAGTGGCGGTTGACGACGTTAAGACTCTGCGCGTCAAAGGCAAATCGAAGCGCAACCGTTTTGGTTTGACGACGAAGCCGACGTGGAAGAAGGCTTATGTTCGTTTGGCGCAAGGTCAAGAGATTGACTTTGCGACGATCAATTAAGAGGTATAGGTCATGGCAGTCGTAAAAAGTAAACCGACATCAGCAGGCCGCCGTCATCACGTTCGCGTGGTGCACAAAGATCTGCACAAGGGCCGTGGGTATGCGCCGCTCCTCGAGAAAAACTCGAAGACGGGTGGTCGTAACAACCTCGGTCGCATTACAACGCGCCACATCGGCGGCGGACACAAGCATCACTACCGCGTCATCGATTTCAAGCGTACTAAGGATGGCATTCCAGCGAAGGTTGAGCGTGTTGAGTACGATCCTAACCGCACGGCGCACATTGCACTTTTGTTATTTGCCGATGGCGAGCGCCGCTACATTATTGCGCCAAAGGGTGTTGTGGCGGGCGATACATTGCTATCAGGCGCTGCGGCACCGATCAAAGCGGGTAACTGCTTGCCGATTCGTAATATCCCCGTCGGTGCCGTGATTCACGCAATTGAGCTCAAGCCTGGTAAGGGTGCGCAGCTGGCCCGCTCTGCTGGCGCCGCTGTTCAGTTGGTTGCTCGCGAGGGTCAATACGCGACCATTCGTCTGCGTTCAGGTGAGATGCGTAAGGTCCCTGTAGATTGTCGCGCGACACTGGGCGAAGTCTCCAACAATGAGCACAGTCTGCGTAAGTTGGGTAAGGCGGGTGCGTCTCGATGGCGTGGTGTTCGCCCAACGGTTCGCGGTGTGGCCATGAACCCAGTCGATCACCCACATGGTGGTGGTGAAGGTCGGACATCGGGTGGCCGTCATCCTGTGACGCCATGGGGTGTGCCAACCAAGGGTTACAAAACTCGTAAAAACAAGCGTACGGACAATCTTATTGTTCGTCGTCGTAGCAAGAAGTAAGGGGAGATAAGAGATGCCACGTTCATTGAAAAAAGGCCCCTTCATCGATCTTCACCTATTGAAGAAGGTCGAGACGGCGCTAGAGAAAAACGATCGACGTCCCATTAAGACATGGTCTCGTCGGTCCATGATTGCACCGGATATGGTGGGTTTGACAATTGCCGTTCACAACGGTCGTCAGCACGTACCGGTCCTGATCAACGAAGATATGGTTGGCCATAAGCTCGGTGAGTTTGCGGCAACGCGTACTTATCGCGGTCACATCGTCGATAAGAAAGCGAAGCGCTAAGGCGTACGGAGAAAGATGATGGAAGTCTCAGCAAAATTGCGCGGCGCTCGCATCTCGGCTCAGAAGGCCCGTTTGGTCGCTGACCAAGTGCGTGGTATGCCGGTTGGCGAAGCGTTAACGCTGCTCGAATTCAGCACGAAGAAAAGTGCTCACATTGTTCGCAAACTGTTGAACTCTGCGATTGCTAACGCAGAGAACAACAACGGTGCTGACGTTGACGAGTTGCGTGTTGCAACTATTTTCGTCGATGAAGGTATGACCATGAAGCGCATGCGTGCACGTGCTAAAGGTCGTGGCGATCGTATTTTTAAGCGCACCTGCCATATCACGGTAGGCGTCGCTGACAACGATAACTAAGGAGAGGGTCGCATGGGTCAGAAGGTACATCCGACTGGTATCCGCCTAGGTGTGGTCAAAGACCACAACTCGGTTTGGTATGCAGATAGCAAGAACTACGCGTCGCAGTTGGTGACAGATCTTGAGGTGCGCGAGTACATCTTGAAGCGTCTCGATGCGGCATCGGTAAGTCGTGTGGTTATTGAACGTCCAGCTCAGACAGCGCGGGTCACTATCCACACAGCGCGTCCAGGCATCGTAATCGGTAAGAAAGGCGAAGACGTGGAAGCGCTCCGCCAAGAGCTCAGCAAGCGTATGGGTGTTCCGGTTCACATTACGATCGAGGAAATCCGCAAGCCTGACATGGATGCACGTTTGGTTGCTCAGAACGTGGCGCAGCAGCTTGAGCGTCGCGTTATGTTCCGTCGGGCAATGAAGCGCGTCGTGCAGAACGCAATGCGCCAGGGTGCTGAGGGAATCAAAGTACAGGTTGGTGGTCGACTCGGTGGTGCTGAGATCGCACGATCTGAATGGTATCGAGAAGGGCGCGTACCGCTGCATACATTGCGTGCGGACATCGACTACGCAACGTACGAGGCACATACCACTTACGGTGTAATTGGTGTGAAGGTTTGGATTTTCAAAGGTGAAATCATCGGTGATACCGATGAGGGCCAGGAAGCGCCACGTCGCGCGACCGCGAGCTAATTGGGCAAGGACTGAAGTATGTTGCAACCCAAGAGAACAAAGTTCCGCAAGATGCAAAAAGGCCGTAATCGCGGTCTGGCTGAGCGGGGCAGCAAGGTAAGTTTCGGTGAGTACGCATTGAAGGCGACGGGTCGTGGACGGATCACGGCGCGTCAAATCGAGGCGGCTCGTCGAACAATGACTCGTCACATCAAGCGTGGCGGAAAGATTTGGATTCGAATCTTCCCAGACAAGCCTATTACAGGTAAGCCTCTCGAGGTTCGTCAGGGTAAAGGTAAGGGTAACGTTGAGTATTGGGTAGCCCAGATTCAGCCCGGCCGCGTGTTGTATGAAGTGGAAGGTGTTTCTGAGGAGCTTGCACGCGAGGCGTTTGCGCTCGCCGCGGCGAAGCTGCCCTTGCAGACGACATTTGTTAAGCGATCGGTGATGTGATGAAAGCGAGTGAACTAGTAGAGAAGTCAGTTGACGATCTGAACAAGCAGTTGCTCGATCTCCGTGAGGAGCACTTCAAGCTCCGTATGGCGAAGGCGACAGGTCAGCTCGGTCAGACACACTTATTGAAGCAGACGCAGCGTGATATCGCGCGCGTTAAAACAGTATTGCAACAGAAGGCAGGTCAGTGATGGCAGCAGCGGAAGACACAGCTCGTACGCTCCAAGGTCGTGTTGTTAGCGACAAGATGGATAAGACGATCACTGTATTGATTGAACGTCGTGTAAAGCACCCCGTTTACGGTAAGTACATTACGCGCTCTTCAAAGGTACACGCTCACGATGAAGACAATCGTGCTGGTATGGGAGACACCGTGCTGGTTGCTGAGTCTCGACCACTGTCTAAGACAAAGTCTTGGATGCTGGTTGACGTCGTTGAGGTAGCGACAGACATCGCTTGAGTTAAAGACCAATGCGGCAATGCGCCGCGGTATGAGGTAGGGAAATGATTCAGACCGAATCGTATTTGGAAGTGGCAGACAACAGCGGTGCGCGTCGCGTTATGTGCATCAAGGTGTTGGGTGGTTCTAAGCGTCGTTATGCACGTGTTGGAGACATCATCAAGGTCACGGTTAAAGAGGCTATCCCTCGCGGCAAGGTCAAGAAAGGCCAGGTTATGCGCGCGGTTGTGGTTCGCACTCGTAAAGGTGTGCGTCGACCAGATGGCTCGTTGATCAAGTTCGATGAGAACGCGGCGGTGTTGTTAAACAACTCAGACGCGCCAATCGGCACGCGTATCTTCGGTCCTGTGACGCGCGAGCTTCGCGGTGAGAAATTCATGAAGATCATCTCGCTGGCGCCAGAAGTAATCTGAGCGGCCCGAGTTAGGAGAAGAAGGTAATGGCAAAGATTAAACGCGACGACGAAGTAATCGTGATTGCGGGCCGTGATAAGGGCAAGCGCGGTACTGTGCGTCAGGTCCTCGATACGGGCAAGCTGGTGGTCTCTGGTATCAACATGATCAAGAAGCACACCAAGCCAAACCCTCAGGCGGGTGTTTCGGGCGGTATCGTTGAGCGAGAAGCGCCCATTCAAATCTCTAATGTAGCTATTTATAACTCGGAAGCCGGTCGGGCTGATCGCGTTGGTTACAAAGTGGAAGACGGTAAAAAAGTTCGAATCTACAAGTCGGACGGCAGCGCGATTGACGCGTAAATCAAGGCTTTTGAGGTAGCTAATAATGGCAACGCTTAAAGATAGGTATCGCAGCGAGATCGCGCCAAAGCTCAAAGAAGAGCTTGGGCTCTCGAATGTGATGGAAGTGCCCCGTGTCACGAAGATTACGTTGAACATGGGTGTGGGTGAGGCAGTCGGAGACAAGAAGGTTCTCGAGAGCGCCGTTGCGGACATGACAAAGATCGCCGGCCAGAAGCCTGTTGTGACGAAGTCTCGCAAGTCGATCGCCGGATTCAAGATCCGCGACGGATGGCCAATCGGCTGCAAGGTCACCTTGCGCGACGAGCGTATGTACGAGTTTTTGGAGCGCTTAATTTCAATCGCGATTCCGCGTATTCGTGACTTCCGTGGTGTCAGCGGCAAACAGTTCGACGGCCGCGGTAACTTTGCGATGGGTGTTACCGAGCAGATTATTTTCCCTGAGATCGATTACGACCAGGTGGATAAGTTGCGTGGCATGGACATTGTTATCACGACGTCGGCGAAGAACGACGATCAGGGGCGCGCCTTACTTAGCGCCTTTAACTTCCCATTTAAGGGCTGAGGCAGAGTTATGGCTAAGAAATCGATGGTGGCCAGAGAGAATAAGCGCGCGCGTACCGTAGCTAAGTACGCGGCCAAGCGGGCCAAGTTGAAAGAGATTATTGCGGACGTTAATGCGGATGATGACGCGCGCTGGGAAGCGCAGATTGCGCTGCAAAAGCTACCGCGCAACGCGAACCCAGTACGCCAGCAGAGACGCTGCCAGATTACGGGTCGCCCACACGGCGTTTACCGCAAGTTTGGTTTGTGCCGAAACAAGTTACGTGAAGCCGCTATGCGCGGTGATGTACCGGGCTTGGTTAAGTCAAGCTGGTAACGGAGACGAACGACTATGAGTATGCAAGATCCTATCAGTGACATGTTGACCCGAGTGCGTAACGCACAAATGGCGGGTAAGAAGTTTGTCGACATGCCTGGATCCAAGTTAAAGGCGGCTGTCGCCCAAGTTCTCGAAGACGAAGGTTACATTTCAGGTCATCGCGTTGAATCTGCGGAAGGCAAGCCACGTCTAAGCATCGAGCTGAAGTATTACAACGGCAAGCCAGTGATCGCAGAGATCGAGCGATTCAGTAAGCCATCGCTTCGTCGGTATGCAGGTAAAGACAAAATGCCGAATGTCCGAGGTGGTTTGGGCGTAGCGATCGTATCGACTTCAAAGGGCGTTATGACCGACCGTGCAGCCAAGGCGCAGGGCGTCGGTGGCGAAGTCCTTTGCACAGTATTTTAATTGAGAGCGGGAGAATCGATTCATGTCACGTGTAGCGAATAGCCCGGTCAGCCTTCCGAAGGGCGTTGAAGTCAACATTAATGGCAGCAGCGTTTCAGTAAAGGGTGGTAAAGGGACAATGGAAATGACGTTGACGGATGGCATCAGTATCGATGTCAACGAGGGCGTCGCACAGATCATTTACGACTTCGATACCAACCGCGCTATGGCGGGTACAACGCGGGCGTTGTTAAACAACCTCGTCGTCGGTGTCTCTGATGGTTGGGAAAAGAAGTTGGTACTTAACGGTGTGGGCTATCGTGCCAAGGCATCCGGTAAGACCGTTAATTTGAGCCTCGGTTTGTCACACCCAGTTGACTACGAACTGCCTGAAGGATTGTCTGCAGAGACACCGACGCAGACAGAGATCGTGATTCGAGGAACTGATAAGCAGGCAGTGGGTCAAGCGGCAGCTGAAATTCGGAGCTTCCGTCCACCAGAGCCATACAAGGGCAAAGGTATCCGATACGCAGACGAGTACGTCCGACGTAAGGAAGCCAAGAAGAAGTAACGGGTAAAGCGATGAATGATAAGACTCAGGCGCGTTTGCGCCGCGCACGCAAGTCGCGTGTTCGTATGCGTACCGCTGGTGATGTTCGTCTTACGGTAAACCGTACGCCGCGTCATATTTATGCGCAGATCATTAACGGCGAAGGTGACCGTGTGTTGGCTCAGGCTTCTACATTGGACAAAGACCTCCGCAGTGGCGCAACGGGCAACATCGAAGCCGCAGCAGCCGTTGGCAAGTTAGTGGCAGAGCGGGCAAAAGCAGCAGGTGTAACTGAAGTGGCATTTGATCGCTCAGGTTATAAGTATCACGGTCGAGTTAAAGCGCTAGCGGATGCGGCGCGCGAAGGCGGATTGGAGTTTTAAGCCATGGCAAACGATAAGAGACAAGGTGATCAGCGCACTGAAGGCGACCTTCAGGAGAAGCTGGTTCAGGTAAACCGTGTTGCCAAAACCGTAAAGGGTGGCCGCATCATGAGCTTTACTGCGCTGACAGTGGTTGGTGACGGTAAGGGTAAAGTAGGCTTCGGTCGCGGCAAGGCGCGCGAGGTCCCAGTGGCTATCCAGAAAGCGATGGAAGCGGCTCGCCGAAACATGATCTCTGTGGAACTGGTTAACGGTACGCTCCAGTACCCTGTTAAGGCCCGCCACGGTGCGTCAAAGGTTTACATGCAGCCCGCATCTGAGGGTACGGGTGTCATTGCGGGTGGTGCGATGCGTTCGGTACTTGAAATCGCAGGCGTTCAAAACGTTCTCGCGAAGTGCTACGGCTCTACAAACCCCGCCAACGTGGTGCGTGCGACTTACAACGGTCTGCGCGACATGGTTTCACCCGAAGACGTTGCTGCAAAGCGCGGCAAGTCAGTTGAAGAAATCTTCAGCTAAGAGGAATTAGGTGATGAGCAAAGAAATGATCAAAGTGACATTGGTGAAGAGCATCAATGGTCGCCTGAAGAATCACCAGGCGTGTGTACGCGGCTTAGGGCTTCGACGCATTAACCACACGGTTGAAGTTGAAGATACGCCGTCAGTACGTGGAATGATTAACAAGGTTCACTACCTTGTACGAGTTGAGGAGCAGGCATAATGGGTGATGAACTTCGTTTGAATTCGCTGAGCCCTGCACCAGGTGCTAAGCGCGACGCAAAGCGCGTTGGCCGTGGAATCGGTTCGGGTGTTGGTAAAACAGCCGGTCGTGGCCACAAAGGTTTGAAAGCGCGCTCAGGTGGTACCGTTCGCGCAGGCTTTGAGGGTGGTCAGATGCCACTTCAGAAGCGGTTGCCGAAGTACGGTTTCACATCGCGAATTGGTCGTACGACTGCACAAGTGCGCTTGCACGAGCTCAATGCGGTTGAAGGCGATACGGTTGACCTGGCAGCACTAAAGGCGGCCGATTTAGTCAAAGACGACGTATTGCGCGCTCGTGTGTTTCTGTCTGGAGAAATCACCAAGGCAGTCAACGTGAAGGGCCTTAAGGTCACCAAAGGCGCGCGCGAAGCAATCGAAGCGGCCGGCGGGAGCGTTGAGGCGTAATCATGGCCAACGGTATGCCTTCAATGAATAATGCGGGAATGGGTGAGCTGTTCAGCCGACTCCGTTTTGTTCTGGTTGCCCTGATTATTTACCGAATCGGAACACACATTCCGGTACCGGGGATCGATCCTGCGCAGTTGTCTGCGTTGTTTGATCAAAATCAGGGAACAATATTGGGGCTTGCCAACGTATTCTCGGGCGGTGCGCTCGAGCGTATGAGTATTCTGGCACTTGGTATTCTTCCTTACATATCAGCGTCGATCATCATGCAGCTCATGACGGCAGTGACGCCTGAGCTCGATGCTATTAAGAAGGAAGGCGAGTCAGGTCGGAAGAGAATAAGCCAGTGGACACGTTACCTTACTGTGGCTCTTGCCCTTGTGCAGGGTACGGGTATGACGGTCGGCTTGGCGAATCAGGGCCTAACGTATGATGCCAGCCTCGGCTTTTACGTGATCGCTATAACGTCACTGGTCACCGGTGCGGTGTTCATGATGTGGCTCGGTGAGCAGATTACCGAAAAGGGCATTGGTAACGGCATTTCACTGCTTATCTTTGCAGGCATTGTGGCCGGATTGCCACAAGCGATTGGCCAGTCACTCGAACAAGCGCGCCAAGGTGAACTTAACATTCTTATTTTGCTCGGTGTTTTGGCGCTTGCGATTGTAGTTATCGCACTTGTCGTCTTTATCGAGCGCGGCCAGCGTCGCATCACGGTGAACTATGCGAAGCGGCAGCAAGGGCGTCAGATGTACCAGGCGCCTGCATCGCATTTGCCGCTCAAGGTGAATATGGCCGGCGTGATTCCCGCCATCTTCGCCAGCTCCATTCTTTTGTTCCCAGCCTCAGTGGCGCAATGGTTTGGCAGTGCTGACAGCTCTGATTGGCTGCAGGACCTTGCCGTGGCAATTGGCCCAGGGCAGCCCCTGAACATCATTTTGTTCAGCGGTTTCATTGTATTTTTCTGCTTCTTCTACACAGCGTTGATGTTCAACCCCAGTGAAGTGGCGGACAATCTTAAGAAGTCGGGTGCCTTTGTACCGGGTATCCGACCAGGGCAGCAGACTGCGAATTACATCGATGGTGTGCTTACCCGGTTAACGATTTTCGGATCAGCTTACATTGCGCTGGTCTGTTTATTGCCCCAGTTCTTGGTGGTTATGTTCAACGTCCCCTTCTACCTCGGCGGTACTTCTATGCTGATCGTAGTTGTGGTGGTGATGGACTTTATGGCGCAGGTGCAAAGTCATTTGATGTCGCATCAGTACGAAGGCGTAATGAAGAAAGCAAACCTAACCAATATTGGACCAGCCGGTCGTACTCGTTAGGTCTTTGGAGATAGAAATGAAAGTCCGTGCTTCGGTAAAGAAAATTTGTCGCAACTGTAAAGTGGTTCGTCGTAACCGAGTGGTCCGCGTGATTTGCTCGAGCGACCCACGTCACAAGCAGCGTCAAGGTTAATTCGGATTCTAATTGCGGGCGCGAAGTCGCCCACAGAATGCGGCCTCTAGGCTGCTAAAAATGGAGATTGGTAATGGCACGTATTGCCGGTGTAAACATCCCTGACAACAAGCACGCAGTGATCTCACTGACGTACATATTTGGTGTCGGTCGTACCCAAGCTAAGCGTCTTTGTGCGGAAACAAATATTCCAGAAAGCACAAAGATCGGTGAACTGTCTGAGGCTGAACTCGATCAGTTGCGTGGCCTGGTATCGGACATGACCGTCGAGGGTGATCTTCGTCGTGAAGTGTCAATGAACATCAAGCGTCTTTTGGATCTCGGTTGTAATCGTGGTCTGCGTCACCGTAAGGGTCTTCCCTTGCGTGGACAACGCACCAAGACCAATGCGCGTACTCGTAAGGGACCGCGAAAGCCAATTCGCAAGTAATTAACGAAGCAACGTCAGTTGCTTCTCATGTGTAGCTACATCCTAATTTGTAGCGTTGATATAGAAGTAGGATAGAAGATGGCAAAGCAAGCCAAGAAGACAACGAAAAGAAAGATTACCAAGCAGGTAGTCGACGGCGTGGCGCACGTTCATGCGTCATTTAACAACACCATCGTGACGATTACAGATCGCCAGGGTAATACCCTGAGCTGGGCAACCGCCGGTGGTTCAGGTTTCCGAGGGTCTCGTAAGTCGACACCGTTCGCAGCGCAAGTAGCCGCAGAGCGTGCTGGTGAAGCAGCTAAAGAGTACGGCCTTAAGAATCTTGACGTTGAAGTCAAAGGCCCAGGGCCTGGCCGCGAGTCAGCGGTTCGTGCACTCAATGGCTGTGGCTACAAAATCACAAACATTACTGACGTGACACCGATTCCACATAACGGTTGTCGCCCACCAAAGAAGCGTCGCGTTTAATTACGCCGTCTGAGGAAAGAGATAAATGGCTCGATATATTGGACCTAAATGTAAGCTTTCGCGTCGCGAAGGTACCGATCTTCAGCTCAAAAGCGGCGTTCGTGCGCTTGAGAGCAAGTGTAAAGCAGAGACTGCGCCTGGTATGCACGGTGCGCGACGTGGTCGCCTATCAGATTACGGTGTTCAGTTGCGTGAAAAGCAAAAAGTTCGTCGTATCTACGGTGTGCTAGAGAAGCAGTTCCGCAACTACTACAAAGAAGCGGCACGTCTTAAGGGCGCGACAGGTGAAAACCTTCTGCAGCTTTTGGAAAGCCGTCTGGATAACGTCGTTTACCGTATGGGCTTTGGTTCCACACGCTCTGAGTCGCGCCAGCTGGTATCGCACAAAGGTATTTTGGTAAATGGCCGCGTGGTCAATATTCCTTCATACCAAGTGGCTCCCGGTGATGTTGTTTCAGTCCGCGAGAAAGCGAAGAAGCAGCTGCGTGTTCAGTCAGCTATGGGTCTTGCTGAACAGCGTCCAGATCCAGAGTGGATCGACGTCAACGCTGAGAAGCTTGAAGGCACTTTCAAGTCGAAGCCAGAGCGTCAGGATCTCCCAAGCGAAATTAATGAGAACCTGATTGTCGAGCTGTACTCCAAGTAAGGCTTGAGTGCGTACAGGTAATAAACCGAATTCTTGAACGGGAAACACTATGCAAAATTCAGTAAATGAGTTTCTTACGCCACGCGTTATCAAGGTAGATGAAAAGTCTACAACGCGTGCACTTGTCACACTTGAGCCTCTTGAGCGTGGTTTTGGTCACACGCTTGGTAATGCATTACGACGCATCCTTCTGTCGTCAATGCCAGGCTGTGCTGTGACCGAAGTTGAAATGGACGGTGTGCTGCACGAGTACTCGGCGATCGAGGGCGTGCAGGAAGATGTTATCGAAATACTGCTCAACCTTAAGGGTGTTGCGCTGGTAATGAACGGCAAGGACGAGGCGGAGCTCACGCTCAGCGCGTCAGGTGCGGGCGTTGTCACAGCAGGTGATATCCAAGTTGACCACGATATCGAAATCCGTAACCCCGAGCATGTGATCTGCACCGTTACGGGCGACCAGCCCCTTATGATTCGTGTGGTTGCGCAGCGTGGTCGGGGCTATTCGCCAGCAGACTCTCGCGTTGACACCGACGATGAGACACGCTCGATTGGTCGCCTTCAGTTAGATGCGTCGTTCTCACCGATCCGTCGTGTGAGCTACGTCGTTGACTCTGCTCGAGTAGAGCAGCGCACTGATCTCGACAAGCTCGTTATTGATCTTGAGACCAACGGCACTATCGATCCTGAAGAAGCCATTCGTCGTGCGGCGACGATTCTGCAGCAGCAACTCGCTGTGTTTGTTGACCTCGAAGGGCAGACTCAAGCAGCTGCGGCTGAAGCGGCTGACGAAGTTGATCCGATTTTGTTGCGCCCGGTTGATGACTTAGAGCTAACGGTCCGTTCGGCGAACTGCCTGAAGGCGGAGAACATCTACTACATTGGTGATCTGGTTCAGCGAACCGAGGTTGAGCTTCTCAAGACCCCTAACCTGGGTAAGAAGTCGCTGACCGAGATTAAAGACGTACTCGCATCGCGGGGATTGTCTTTGGGTATGCGCCTGGAGAACTGGCCACCCGCCAGCTTGAAAGACGACGAGCGTCTACTCAGCGTTTAACACTTAATTTTATTACAGATGATTTAGGTCTCGCCGACAAAGCGAGCCAGACAGTAAAAGGGATTGGTCATGCGCCATCGTCATAGTGGTCGACAACTAAACCGGAACAGCTCGCACCGAAAAGCTATGTTCCGCAACATGACAGTGTCATTGGTTGAGCACGAGCTCATCAAGACCACTGTTGCCAAGGCAAAGGAGCTTCGCGGCTACGCTGAGCCACTCATTACGCTTGCGAAAAACGACAGTGTCGCAAACCGTCGTTTGGCTTTTGATCGCACGCGATCAAAAGAAGCGGTTGGTAAGCTCTTCACTGAGTTGGGTCCTAGGTACCAAGAACGCCCCGGTGGCTATATTCGTATCTTAAAGTGCGGCTATCGCGCGGGTGATAAAGCGCCAATGGCGTTTGTTGAGCTTGTGGATCGGCCAGCACCCGAGGTACACGAAGAAGTTGCGGAGATGGAAGACGAGTAAATCGTAGTCCGTATCTGTCAAACAAAAAAGCCGCGATGATCGCGGCTTTTTTGTTGTGGGCGTCTCAGGTATGCGCCTGGAGCCCATAAGCAGGCTCTGCTGATAGCGACTAACGGTCTGAAGACGGTTATTCAAAGAGACCTGCGAATATTCGATTTTGGCGCGCACTATCACGCGTACTGTCGGAGGTGGCGATGCGACCACTCCTTAGTGCATCGGCCAGAGTAAGTTCGTCAGTTAATACGGCAATAATTGTTGCTTTGTCTGTTTGCCAATGGCTGGCAACAACGCGTTCTTCGTCTGGCCAGGTCACGCGCAAAACGTTATTAATAATGCGCAGGTCGTAGGCGTCGCCATCCGTTAAGTCTAACCGAACCGTTATATCCACATGGTTGGCTCGTTCTGCAATCACTCGATTACGGAGCCTGTTAAGCAGCTCAGCATCATCTAATCGGTTAAGCGAGCCCGCTATTGGGCCTCGAAGCATGCTGTCAAAGTCAATATCGCCGTTTTCCTCTGCCACAAGACCCAGCAGGTAATTGCGCTGGTTTGTGCTAGTGGTAACTTGCGCGAAGCGGACAGAGGCCTGTTGGCGAACTTGACGGGCTTCGTTGTCTCCCTCATCGGAAAGGATGAGGTAAGTCGCGAGCCGAGCAGCCCACTGTGGGTCAGTCGCGACCTTGGTCTTAGCCATCTCAAGTACCTTATCCCGACCCCCAAGGGCCGGTACCAAGCGAGCGGCCTCTTGGTAGGCGTTGTGCGTCAGGTAATCCATCCAATCATCGATAAAACCAGCGCGTTTGGTAAAGCGTTGCTGCATCATCCACTCCCAGCGATGGTAGTAGGGCTGGAGTTTAGGGTGATCGGCGATGGCAGGGGGCAGATTGAGTGTATTCAATAGATCGTCGACCGAGCGATTGCTTAGGTAGAATCTGTCGACCTGATCAATGAGAAATTGGATGGTGTCGCGCGTTAGTGTCATTAGCTCACGAATTTCGCGGTGGTCGCTGATGATGCTGCTGTGGCCAGGCACGATCGCAATCGGGTCAAGGTCTATGGTTTTCTGGACTGAGGCCATCATTTTGTTAGGGTCTCTGCCTATTTCGAAGCGAGCCGTCTCTACAGCCGGGAATACTCCGTGTGGAGGTGAATCGCCGCTGAACAAGATTCGATCTTCCGGTAGCCATACCCACAAGTGCTCGGGCACGTCACCTTCGGCGGGGAAGAGCTCGAGATCGACCCCATCGATGCTCAGCGCTAATTTTCCGGAAACCTCTACCGTGGGGGGGTAGGTGAGTGCGTCATTTCTCTCAAGTCTTGGACTAGGGCCAATACCATTGCCGACGGTACCTTCGAGACCTTCAGGAATGGGAATGCCCATTTGCATAAAGGCGCGCCGCAAGGTCGCTTTATGCGTGACACTTTGCCCCATGGCAACCGTATCTTCCCAGTCCGCCGGCCCGTAGATAGGAATAGCGCCTGGATTATTGCCCGGCAGTATCGCCTGAATGCCGCCGTAGTGGTCCAAATGAAGATGGGTATAGATTACCGCAATGACGGGCTTGTCCGTGTGCTCTCTGAGAAGTGCAAAGGCGTTTGCGGTGGGAGTGGGAAACCAACCTGCGTCTACCACAATGACCCCGTTATCCGTTTCGATAAAGCCGAAATTCGAGTACCCCATAAATTCGGCACCGAATACACGAGACCCCAGCTTCTTGAGGCCGGGAACCAGAGTGGCCTGGTGTGCCAGAACCTTGGGGTTAACTCGCTGATCGGTCGGCGCTGTGACGACCTCAGAAAATGCGTTGGACGTCAGTAAGCTGATAATTGTGGCGACAAGGTATTGTTTCATTGTTCTGTGATTTCCAAATTATTTTTATGTGTTGCGACCTTATGGCGATGAAACGAAGATGGTTCGCGGCGCACAACACCCTCTGTGTATCGCGGCCCACAACAATAATTGGGGGCACGAGTGTGGGCGTCCTAACCATCGTTATAGGGCTGTACTTCCTATGGATCCCTCCGTCTCGCGGTACGTCAAGGCACCGAGGTGCTTACTCTTGTATGCGGGGCTTAGGACAGGTCGTCATCTCAAGGTTCTTTGTTATTTTTAAGTGACCCTACTTACGTCGAATCGTCGCCAAGCTTATATCTCTCACTCTGGTTTTGCATCATGCGTAAAATGTTGTCCAAATTGCCTCAATTCAGGGGTTGTCAATACAATCAAAGCGTAATAGCTTAGCGTGTGATAGCCCGTGTTTATGCTGGCTATGAATAAGTCTAATAAATAAACGTCGCGCCAAGCAAAGGTTCGTCGTATTCAAAACCAAAGGAGAGCGTATGAAGTCTCACGCAAACAAGTTGGCAGTAGCGGTTGCAGCTTGCTCATTGTCGCTGACTAGCTTATCGCAGGCGCAGCAACTCGAAGAAGTTGTCGTAACAGCGGCGAAGGTCGAAGCATCCATCCAAGACACTCCCATCGCGGTTTCGGCGTTTACGCAGGATCAGCTGGATGCGCAGTTAATCAACGACGCATCAGCGATGCAGTTTTCAGTACCAAACCTGAATATCACAAAGGGTAACTTTACCAGCCAAGATATTCGTATTCGTGGTATCGGTTCAGGTGCTGTGGGCACTTTTGGTGATACGGGCGTGGGTATTCACGTAAACGGAATCTACCAAGTCGCGACACGAATTTTTGAGACGCAGTTCCTCGATACTGAGCGGGTAGAAACACTGCGTGGTCCTCAGGGTACGCTGTATGGTCGTAACACCACAGGTGGTGTTATTAACGTGATTACCGCAAAAGCAGACCCCTCCGAGTTCAGCGCAAGTCTCGACGGAACGGTAGGTAACTACGGTGCAACGCAGGCGCGTTTCCACGTAAACTCACCTTTGAGCGACACACTGGCTTTGCGTATCGCAGGCATGTCACTTGAGCGTGATGGTTTCACAGAGAACGAATTCACCGGTAACGACGTTGATGACCGTAGCCTCTGGTCAGGACGACTCTCATTGACATGGGATGCGGGTGACGACACGCAAGTGAACTTCATGTACAGCAAGTTCGAGGAAGACGACTCACGTATGCGTTCGCAAAAGCAGGCGTGTAACCGCGATCCCGACGCAATCCTCGGGTGTTTGCCCGGTAATCCGACGTACAACACAGCGAACGGCGGCGGTATTGCTGATTCGCTGCTGGCCTCCATCGGAACCATCAACACAAATGTTCAGGGTATCCTAGCGCAAGCTGCACAGCTGGGTATTGGTAATCCAGCTAACTTAGCGCTGGGCGCCAACGCGGCCGCGGGTGTCACAAACTTCCCCGGAACCTTCCTGTCCGATAACAACCCTGATGATCGTCGTGTTGTAAACATGGATTACGAGCCAACTTACAAGGCAGAGGAGGAGATGTTCCAGTTGCAGATCTCTCACGATGCGGGTGATTTGAGCTTTAACTGGTCGACGGGCTTCACTGATACCTTCTTCTCTTCTACGGAAGATTACGAGAAGGGCGTCGCTACCGGTAACTTCCAGCCAACGCTTGATTCATTGGTGGACTTGGGTAACGCGACGGCGCTCTCTGGTGGCGAGTACCAAGCTCTGCTTTGTGGTCTCGCAGGCGTACCGGCCGCAGCTTGCGGTATTCCAGGTCAAACCGACACTGACGCCTTGGGTGCTGCGACAGGTCTTGCAGCCCTTGCTCCGTTCATGGTTGAGAGTGTTCCAGGATCCGGTGCGGCTCTTTGGGCGGGTAACAGTGCTCTACTCGGCGGTTATGGCGCAGGTATTCCTGTGTTGATGCCTGACGGCACAGTGATCAATACCTCAACGCAGTTTGGTGCTGATGAGTCTTACGGTAGCAACGAGGGCTGGTCGCATGAGTTCCGCATCCAGTCGAACTACGACGGTAACTTGAACTTCCTGTTGGGCGGCATGATGCTCGACTATGAGTCACGTAACCGTTATGTCGTTCGTAACGCGGGTCTTTCGCTCCCAGGTCAGATTTTGCCGATCAACCCGGCTGTGTTCCCTGCGCCCGCGAACCTTGCTAACCCACATGACGAAGTCAACCCACACATGTGGGGTTATGAGAACGACACACGTCGTTATGAGTTAGACGCGAAAGCAATCTTTGGTGAGTTGTACTGGGATGTGAACCAAGACCTTCGTCTGACCTTCGGTGCTCGTTACTCAGATGAGACCAAGAAGAGTAAGCAGCGTACGATTTACGTAACGTTTGCTGATCTTCCTCCACTTGACTCTGTTAACAACGCTTACGGCTTCCCAGAGTACGATCAGGACGAGTTCACTTGGAAGTTCAACGCGACGTACAACATGGGTGAAGATACTCTTGTTTACGGAACACTGTCTTCTAGCTTCAAGTCGGGTGGTGTAAACCCCATTTCGGTTGACGATGATCTGGCAGACCCTGCAGCCGGTGGTGACCCCGCTAACTTGGGCTTCGCACCTGAGTTTGTTGACGCCTTCGAGTTGGGCTTAAAGACCACGTTCATGGACGGTGCAGCACAGTTTAACGGTGCCTTCTTCTACTATGACTACAAAGATATGCAGCAGTCTAAGATTGTTTCGGTGACTTCACTGAACCAAAACTCTGACGCTGAAATCACGGGTGTAGAGGGTGAGTTCCGCTGGGCAGCGACCGAGAACCTTGAGCTCACTGCAAACTTTGGTTGGGTGAATGCTGAGATCGGTGAGTACGATACCGTTGATACAGCTAACCCGAATGCGCGCGGCACGACTGAAGGCGTTACCAGTGTCAACGGTGTGAACTTCATCACTCCTTACGTAGACGCAAGTGGTAATACAGTACCGGTCGATTACAGTCGTTGTGACCAGCCTGCGCCATTCCCTTGTGCTGGATATCGACAGAGCCTGAAGGGTAATCAGATCGCACTGACGCCAGAGTTCAACTACAACATTGGCCTGATCTACCGTTCAGAGATGGCGGGCATGCCTTTGGCTATGCAAACCAACTACTTCTGGCAGGACAAGATGTACACCACGAACTTCAACACTCCCGGTACCGAGATTGAAGATTGGGGGATGTGGAATGCTAATGCTCGCCTGATGGGTGAGGACTGGTATGCAGAAGTTTGGGTTCGTAACATTTTGGATGACGACAACATCACAGGTGGTTACTTGACTTCATCAGTATCAAGCCTGTTCACAAACCAGTTCATCCTAGAGCCACGTACTTATGGTCTGTCTATAGGTATGCGTTTCTAAGAGCCGCTGAATGTAAAAAGCCCGGCATTAGCCGGGCTTTTTTTTGTCTCGCGTTTCTGACTGTAACGTCAGCCTGATTCCTGGAAGCGAGCCTGGGTTTTACTCACTCACGCGGACGGCCCTCAACGTAAAGCCCGTCTGTCACTCACTCCTCAGTGAAGTGTGTATCTGACGCGTACAAAAAGCACTAAGACTCCGCCCAATTTACAGAGGCGCCTTAGCTCAGTAGTGGTAAGAGGAATCGCCCCGTGTGTGACTTTTTGTTTTTTGCGACATCTTCTGGTGTTCCCGTCGCAATAATTTCGCCACCACCTGATCCACCCTCTGGGCCGAGGTCAACAATCCAGTCTGCGGTCTTAATGACATCAAGATTGTGCTCGATGATTACCACGGTATTGCCGCCGTCTCTCAGGCGATGCAACACGTCGAGGAGCTGTCTTATGTCCTCAAAGTGCAGTCCCGTGGTGGGTTCATCTAAAATGTAGAGGGTACTGCCCGTATCGCGCTTTGACAGCTCGCGTGACAGCTTGACACGTTGCGCCTCGCCGCCGGAGAGCGTGGTTGCCGCTTGTCCGAGTCGTACATAGCTAAGACCGACGTCCATAAGCGTCTGAAGCTTTCGATGAATCGACGGTACGGGCTCGAAGAATTCGAGTGCGTCTTCAATGGTCATATCGAGCACTTCAGCGATGTTTCGCCCTTTGTACTTAATCTCGAGCGTTTCACGGTTGTAGCGCTTCCCTTTGCAGACATCGCAGGGAACGTAGATATCAGGCAAGAAGTGCATTTCCACTTTGGTCACCCCATCACCTTGGCAGGCCTCGCAGCGTCCTCCTCTCACATTGAAGCTAAATCGGCCGGGCTTATAGCCACGCGAACGCGCTTCCTGTGTGCCCGCAAACAGCTCTCGTACGGGGGTGAAAATGCCTGTGTAGGTCGCTGGGTTTGACCGAGGTGTCCGGCCAATCGGCGACTGGTCTATATCAATACACTTATCGAATTGCTCAAGTCCCTTGCACTCGTCGTGAGGCGCTGCTCGCAAGGTTGTGGCGCCGTTGAGCTCTGTTGCCGCAAGCGGATACAGCGTGCCGTTGATCAAGGTCGACTTTCCAGAACCCGATACACCTGTGACGCAGGTAAGTAGCCCCACGGGTAGGCTAAGCGTGACATCGCGGAGGTTATTTCCCGTTGCGCCCTCGATTACCAGCTCTTTTGTTTTATCAGCTGTTCGACGTTTCTTTGGCACGGTGATTTCGCGTCGCCCCGAGAGGTAGTCACCGGTCAGTGAGTCCTTGGTATCCATGATCGATTGCATAGGGCCTTGGGCAACGACCTTACCGCCATGGACGCCCGCACCGGGACCAATATCAATGACATGGTCGGCAGCGCGAATGGCGTCTTCATCGTGCTCTACGACTAAGACCGTGTTGCCTATATCCCGAAGGTGCGTCAGTGTTCGCAGCAAACGTTCGTTGTCGCGCTGGTGTAGACCGATAGATGGCTCGTCGAGAATATACATAACGCCCACCAAGCCTGCGCCTATTTGGGACGCGAGGCGAATACGCTGGGCCTCTCCTCCTGAGAGGGTTTCTGCGCTCCGGTTGAGCGTTAGATAATTGAGACCCACATCAACCAAAAACTGATAGCGAGCGCGGAGTTCCTTTAGGATTTTATCGGCGATCTCGCCTTGCCGGCCTTCCATTTCGAGCGCCTCGAAATAAGCGTATGCCTCACCCACGGGTAACTCAGTAATGCTAGGTAATGTTCTCTCGTCCACGAAGACACTGCGTGCATCGGCACACAAACGGGTGCCGTGGCACGCCTTGCATGAGGCGGTTGAAACGTATTTCGAAAGCTCCTCTCGGACACCTGAGGATTCAGTGTCACGGTAGCGGCGCTCCATATTAGGAAGAATGCCCTCGAATGCGTGCCGGCGTTTGAACACGGAGCCACGATCATTGATGTACGCGAACTCGAGTTCCTCACCCCGACTGCCGTGCAGGAGAATATCTCGGTGCTCGGGTGCTAGCGCCTCATAAGGTTGATCAATATCAAAACCGTAATGCTTAGCGAGCGAGGTCAAGAGATGAAAGTAGTATACGTTGCGGCGATCCCAACCGCGGATTGCGCCCGCTGCGAGGCTCGCTTCGGGGTGGGCGACCACACGCGCCTCGTCAAAAAATTGGGTCACGCCCAAGCCGTCGCAACTTTCACAGGCGCCTGCGGGGTTGTTGAACGAGAAAAGCTTGGGTTCTAACTCATCGATGGAGTGTCCACACTGAGGACAGGAATAGCGTGCTGAAAAAAGCGTCTCTTTTCCTTCGCCGTCCATTGGGGCGACGCTTGCGAGACCGTCGGTGAGTTCAAGCGCGGTCTCAAAGGATTCTGCTAGGCGAAGCGCGAGATCCTCTCTTACTTTAAAGCGGTCAACGACAACATCAATCCGGTGCTTCTTCTTCTTGTCGAGAGTGGGGACATCGTCAAGGTCACAAACTATTCCGTCAACACGGACCCTGATGAAGCCCGCTGCTCTGGCCTGTTCGAAGACATGTAAGTGCTCACCTTTCCTATCACGCACTAACGGTGCTAGTAACATAAGTCGCTCACCGGTCGGCATTGCCATAACGGTGTCGACCATTTGAGTGACCGTTTGCGCTTTGAGCGAAATGCCGTGTGTTGGGCATCGGGGGTCTCCAACGCGGGCAAAGAGCAGGCGCAGATAGTCATAAATTTCGGTAATGGTACCCACCGTTGAGCGCGGGTTATGGGAGGTTGATTTTTGTTCGATCGAAATGGCGGGTGACAAACCTTCGATATGATCAATATCAGGCTTCTCCATCATCGAAAGGAACTGCCGAGCGTACGTCGATAATGACTCGACGTAACGGCGCTGGCCCTCTGCATACAGGGTGTCGAATGCCAAGGACGATTTACCTGAACCTGAGAGCCCTGTAATCACTACCAATTTATCGCGGGGTATATCGAGGTCGATGTTTTTGAGATTGTGGGTACGCGCGCCGCGAACCTGAATGGTGTCCATACTTCTGGGCTCTCTATACTGTCGTTGATGGCTTTGACAGTCGTGTTGCTCGCCAAGGGCGACGACTCTCAGTTGCCGCTCGATGAATCGGGCAAACCGCATAGTATACGCGTATCGAGTGGACCCAGACTCTGGATCATGTGATTTGTCGCGATCGTGATACTCTACGTTTTTACTCAAGGTTGATATTCGTGACGTCCTTTTCCTCA
This sequence comes from Candidatus Paraluminiphilus aquimaris, assembly GCF_026230195.1. Taxonomy (NCBI): domain Bacteria; kingdom Pseudomonadati; phylum Pseudomonadota; class Gammaproteobacteria; order Cellvibrionales; family Halieaceae; genus Candidatus Paraluminiphilus; species Candidatus Paraluminiphilus aquimaris. The sequence continues at coordinate 1,047,277 of NZ_CP036501.1, forward strand.
AGTGAAGCGCGTGCCGTTTCAATGCTGGCGACCCTCTACGTAGTGCGCATGCTGGGATTGTTCATGGTCCTCCCACTGATTGCGATTTACAGCGCCGATCTGGCCGGTGCGACACCTTTTTTACTAGGGCTTGCTGTCGGTGCTTACGGGCTGACACAGGCGAGCCTACAAATTCCTATGGGCTGGTTGTCTGATCGAGTGGATCGCAGAGTCGTCATCATTCTTGGGCTCGCAATGCTTGTGCTGGGGAGTGTGGTTGCCGCGCTGTCGACCAGCATTTGGGGTGTTGTTCTGGGGCGTTTTTTGCAGGGTGCTGGCGCGATAGCTTCCGCCACGATGGCACTGGTTGCGGATTACACACGTGCAGAGCAACGCGCAAAAGCCAGTGCCATTATCGGTGGCAGCATTGCTATCGCATTCGGTATTGCGCTCGTTTTAGGGCCGGCTTTAGCCAGTTTCGGTGGTTTGCAGGCGGTGTTCGCCGCTACCGCTATGCTTGCGCTGCTGGGGATGGTCGTGGTCGCGTTTTTACCCAAGCCTCAACGGTTCTCTCGCGAAGAGCTGAGTTCTGGGTCCGGATTTCAGCGGTCGCGACTCGCTCAAGTGCTGAGCATTCGATCGCTCAATGTGATGTATCTGAGTATTTTCTTTTTACACCTCACCCTTATGGCCGTGTTTGTTGTTGTGCCGACAAGTCTTGAAGTCGAAGCAGGTATTGCGTTGGAACAACACGCCTTTGTTTATTTGGGTGCGCTCTTATGTTCGGTTCCCGGTATCTATTGGTTAGTCCAAGGTCGGCGATACATGACGAGGCCGATGACAAATCTCCTGCGCAGCCTCGGTGTTTTGTTTATTGGTTTGGCACTTTTATCGGCTGGGCAATGGGCGCCGACGCTTATAGGGCTTTGTTTCTTTTTCACAGGTTTTACGGCCCTTGAGGCAATGTTGCCGTCGCTGGCCTCGATTTATGCACCCGAGAGTGCGCGCGGCACCGCGATGGGGGTTTTTGCCTCATCGCAGTTTATCGGTGTTTTCTTCGGCGGTATCTTGGGTGGAGCGCTATTGGGTTCAGTAGGGGCGGTTGGTGTCTGGGCTGGTATGGCCGCTCTGACTGTCGCCTGGGCGGCTCTGTTAAGCCTGTCGCATCTGACGTCACCTGATGCAGTTGAAGTTGCATAAAGAACGCTTGAGATCTCCCTTAGACATCGCTTGGTTGTTATAGTGTGTTCAAGTTGAGTGGGGTCGCGGGCACAGCCTTGGGTTAGGTAGTTGGAAAACCCTGTCTGCATTCGATACGAGCCTGAGAGAGCCTGAAGGAGAAAGAAATGGCCAGTCGCGGAATAAACAAAGTCATCTTGGTGGGTAATTTGGGACAAGAGCCCGAGCACCGTGTTCTACCCTCGGGTGGCGGCGTGACTAATATTAGTATTGCCACATCGGAGTCTTGGAAAGATAAGAACACCGGACAAATGCAAGAGCGTACTGAGTGGCACCGTGTTGTGTTCTTTAATCGCCTAGCGGAGATTGCGTCGGAATATCTGCGAAAAGGCTCAAAAGTCTACGTCGAAGGTTCGCTGCGTACGCGCAAATGGCAGGATCAGTCCGGCCAGGACCGCTATACCACTGAAATCGTGTGCAACGAGATGCAGATGCTCGACAGTCGAAATATGTCTCAGGATGGTGGTGGCTATGCGCCCAGTCCTGCGCCCATGGCTCAGGCCGCGCCTGCGGACAACTATGCGGCGCCCGCGCCAACATCTCAGCCGGCCGACTTCCCAGAGGACGATATTCCGTTCTAAATGAATGTGGGCCCTCACCAAGACTGTAGCTAAGGTGGCTTAATAGCATGCGCGTGCTCGTTCTGGGTAATGACACGCCTGTGGGGTATTCCCTGAGTGCGTTTGCCAATCCGTTGCGGCGGCATGAGCTACTCGGTGTCAGTCTCGATAAAACGCGGTGGGGTAGAGAGCGTCAGGTTCGCAGGCTTATCAGAGACGCCGCGCCTGATGTTGTACTCGACACGCGGATTGTGACGCAGATCGATTCCTCCGATCGCATAGGGCAGCGCGATGTCCAGCGAAGTGCGTGGCTAGCCCAGGCCTGCGAGCGCGTCGGAGCGAGCTATTTATACTTATCCAGCGCCTTTGTGTTCTCCGGGACCATGACGCGGCCCTACCTTGAAAAAGACACGCCCGATGTTGAATCGGGGGTGGGTCGTGCGCTGCTCGAAGTTGAGGAAACGCTGACCTCGCACCTAGAAGACGTTTTAATTTTGCGCTTGGGACGTCTCTTTGCTGGGCGACGGCCCAATGCGCTCTGCACGGCGCTCGATACGTTGCGTCGTGGACAGGGCGTTCAAGTGTCAGACAGATTACAAGGTAATCCAGTGCACGTAGGCGAGGTCGCTCGTGTTTGTATGGCCATACTTGACCAGATGAGTGCCGGTGCGCCCCGACATGGCGTATTTCATTATTGCAGTTTGGGGGAGACCGGTTATCTCGACTTTGCCGAGGCCACCATGGCTTGTGCCTCGCAGTACGAGCCTTTCGTGGATGCTCGAGACCTACTCGAGGATTTAACGGACGAGACTCAGCCTATGGTTAACTACACGCTCGATTGCAGCAAAATCCGACGTGAGTTTGGTATCCAGCAGTTACCCTGGCGCAACTTTGTTGATCGCGCTGTGACGCGTTATCTAGAATTGTACGTTTCAGGTGAGGGAGTCATCGAGAAAACATGAGTGGCACATTAAACGTAGCTGTTTTGACCGTCAGCGATACGCGAACCCGCGATACCGACACATCAGGTCAATTTTTAGAAGACGCACTGCTTGAAGCGGGTCACAACCTCGCTGATCGGACCATCGTAATCGATGATATTTATCGCATAAGGGCGGTTCTCTCAGCATGGATAGCTGATCCCGATATGCATTCAGTCCTCGTTACCGGAGGCACAGGTTTTTCAGGGCGTGATTCGACCCCAGAGGCTGTACTGCCGTTGTTTGATAAAACCATCGAGGGTTTTGGCGAGGTTTTTCGGGCCTTAAGTTTCGAGGAAATTGGGTCCTCGACGGTTCAATCTCGCGCGCTCGCAGGCCTTGCGAATCGCACGGCTATTTTTTGTATGCCCGGATCAACCGGTGCCTGTAAAACGGCGTGGAATGGCCTCATTAGAGATCAGCTCGATATCGACCATCGCCCTTGCAATTTCGTGAAGGTACTTAAGGGCGAGAGTTAATTGGGACGAGCGGGCCTTGCGCTTAGCTGACTTATTTGGCTGGAACATTCGAAGGCTGCAAAACGCGAAACGCTCTCATTCGAGGGCGTTTTTATTTGTTGGTAACGCGAGGCTAGCGCGAAAAAACGGGGCTCAGTCTTCGAAGCGCTGGAATATGAGCGTTGCGTTGGTGCCACCAAAGCCAAAGCTATTCGACATAACGCGGTTGAGCGTAACTCCGTCTCTCGCACCGGTCACCACGTCCATACCCTCAGCACCCTCGTCGAGCGTTTCGACGTTTGCAGAGGCGGCGATGAAGTCATTTTCCATCATCAAGAGCGAGTAGATGGCTTCTTGTACACCGGCTGCCCCCAACGAATGTCCCGATAGCGACTTAGTAGAGGCAATGGCGGGTGTGCTGTCACCGAAGACTTCCCGGACCGCTTTGAGCTCCTGAATATCGCCCGCAGGGGTGCTCGTTCCGTGGGCGTTGATGTAGTCGATATCACCCTCAACGGTTGCCATTGCTTGTTGCATGCATCTCACCGCGCCTTCACCCGACGGAGCGACCATATCGTGGCCATCTGACGTGGCGCCATAGCCCACGACTTCCGCGTATATTTTGGCACCGCGGGCTTGCGCGTGTTCGAGTGACTCAAGCACCAACATGCCGCCCCCGCCTGCAATCACAAACCCGTCACGGTCCGCATCGTATGCACGCGACGCACGCTCAGGGGTCTCGTTGTATTTTGTCGACAACGCACCCATGGCATCGAATAAGCAGCTGAGTGACCAGTCAAGCTCCTCACCCCCACCGGCAAACACGACATCCTGCTTACCAAGTTGTATCTGTTCCATGGCGTTACCAATACAGTGTGCACTGGTAGAGCAGGCTGAGGATATTGAGTAGTTCACGCCCTTGATCTGAAAGGGTGTGGCTAAGCATGCGGAAACGGTACTGCCCATGGTTTGGGTGACCCGGTAAGGCCCCACCCGACGCAATCCACGATCGCGCAGTATATCAGCGGCCTCAACTTGGCTAGCGCTCGATGCGCCACCAGAGCCCGCAATGATGCCGGTCCGCACGTTGGACACTTGTTCTGGTGCTAGCCCTGAGTCTGCTATCGCCTGTTCCATGCTCAAAAACGCATAACCCGCAGCGTCGCCCATGAAGCGCCACTGCTTTCGATCGATATGTTCTGCAAGGTCAATGTTGGGCTGGCCAGAAACCCAGGAGCGCATGCCAATCTCTTCTTGCGCCGGATTATGACTGATACCGGATTTACCTTGTTTGAGTGAGGACGTTACCTCTTCTGCATTGTTACCCAGACTTGAGACGATGCCTAAGCCGGTAACGACAACACGTTTTGTCATTAGAAATTTTCCGTGGATTGGAACAAGCCGACACGTAGGTCGGTCGCGGTGTAAATCTCTCGGCCATCAACAGAGACAGAGCCATCGGCGATTCCCATGACTAATTTCCGTTCGATGACGCGTTTCATTTCAATTTTGTAGGTGACCAACTTACTACTGGGCAGGATTTGCCCCGTGAATTTCACTTCCCCTGAGCCCAGTGCACGTCCGCGCCCTGGGTTGCCGCGCCAGCCCAAGAAAAAGCCCACGAGCTGCCACATAGCATCGAGCCCAAGGCAGCCTGGCATGACGGGATCACCGGGGAAGTGACAGTCGAAGAACCAAAGGTCCTTATGTATGTCGAGCTCCGCCAGGATTATGCCCTTACCTGCTTTGCCACCGTCGCTATTGATTTCAGTGATGCGATCGAGCATCAACATATTATCAATCGGTAACTTGGCGTTGCCGGGTCCGAATAGGTCACCCATGCCGCAGGCGACAAGTTCGTCTTTGGCGTAGGTATTTTGGGGGGTAAATACAAATTCTTCTGTCATGCGCGTAGGGTACCTCGCTGGCTTGTGACTTGCACTTGCTTTCCAAGCGCGAAGTGGAGGATGTCACAATTGAAACCTTGCAGTAAAAAAAACTTACTATGCGGCATGAGACAGTCGCGCTGACAAATTTGTCACGTAGAGTCTGCGTCTCAGACGTCGTATGCTCCGTGCAAACGTCCGCGTGAACCGTATCTGAGGAGTTTATGAGACCCATCACACCCGTTTTACTCTGTGGGGGTGTAGGCAGCCGACTTTGGCCAGTCTCCCGTAAGGGTCGCCCCAAGCAGTATCTCAATCTGATGGGCGATCAATCGATGCTCCAGCAAACGCTAGCCCGTCTCGAAGGCCTCCAGCAAACGCAGCCTATTGTGGTTTGTAACGATGAGCATCGTTTTTTGGTGGCTGAGCAGTTGCGTCAACTGGGTGTAAAGAGAGCAACGATCATATTGGAGCCCGAGGGTAAAAATACAGCACCCGCGATAGCCTTGGCTGCGCACGCGGCGACCCTAACCGAGCAAGAATCACTACTTCTGGTGCTACCTGCCGATCATTTCATTGGACAGCCCGAGGATTTAAAGGAGGCGGTAAGGACTGCTGTTGAGGTGGCGACCAACGACAAACTAGTGACGTTTGGTTTGATTCCCTCGCGGCCCGAAACCGGTTACGGCTACATTAAACGTGGCGATTCCATTTCAGAGCGCGCCGCGGTCCTCGAGCGCTTTGTTGAAAAGCCCGATTTTGAGACAGCCAAGGGTTATGTCGCCTCTGGCGATTATGTTTGGAACAGCGGCATGTTTATGTTTTCGGCGAGTACCTATTTAAAGGCACTGACATCGAGCCAGCCTGAAATGGCCAAAGCCTGCAGCGATGCCATGGGCGCGGCTGAGCGTGACCTAGACTTTGTGCGCCCGAATGCGGATATGTTTGCAAAGAGCCCGGCGGACAGTATCGATTATGCGGTGATGGAGCACACCACCGAGGGTGCGGTCATCTCGCTTGACTGTGACTGGAGTGATATTGGTGCCTGGTCTGCCCTCTGGGAGACGGGATTAAAGGATGCCTCCGGCAACGTGACCGAGGGCGATGTGGTGCTCGATAATACAGTGAACAGCTACGTTCGCAGTCAGTCACGATTAGTCACGACGAGCGGCGTCAAAGACTTGGTCGTGGTTGAGACAGCGGATGCTGTCATGGTGGCTGATAGGCACTCGGTGCAGGACGTTAAGCATATCGTCACAAGGCTACAGTCTGAAAATCGAGCTGAGGCGCAGACGCATCACCAAGTGTTTCGTCCTTGGGGCTCCTATGAGTTATTGGTTTCTGGTGACGGGTTTCAGGTAAAGCGCATTGTCGTTAAGCCAGGTGGGCGGCTATCGCTGCAAAAGCATCAGCACCGGGCAGAGCATTGGGTCGTGGTTCGCGGGACTGCGGAGGTGGTAAATGGCGACGAAACCATGATCCTGACTGAGGATCAGTCTACGTATATCCCTATCGGCGCCAAACATCGACTTAGTAATCCCACTCAAGATCCGCTAGAACTCATAGAAGTTCAGTCGGGTAGCTATCTCGGTGAAGACGATATTGTGCGCTTCGAAGACATCTACGGACGCTCTCGAGACTAAAAATTTTTGACCGAAAAACAGCAAGATTGAATGGGCCAAGAGGCCGTAAATTGGGACATGAAGAGGACCAAAAATGATTGAAAAGTGTTTATTCCCCGTTGCGGGTTATGGGACGCGATTCCTGCCGGCAACAAAAAGTACAGCCAAAGAAATGCTGCCCATCGTTAACAAACCGCTGTTGCAGTACGGTGTTGAAGAAGCGTTGGCGGCGGGGATGAATAACTGTGCCTTCGTAACGGGACGCGGCAAGCGTGCTATTGCCGATCACTTCGATATCTCCTATGAGCTCGAGCATCAGATTTCCGGCACGTCTAAGGAGAAATATCTCCAGGGTATCCGCGGTGTTATTGACCAAGGCATTTTTACTATGGTCCGCCAGCGTGAAATGAAGGGCTTGGGGCATGCCATCCTCACCGGTGAACCGCTGATTGGTGATCAGGCGTTCGGCGTACTGTTGGCCGATGACCTTTGCATGAACCAAGAGGGTGCGGGTGTCCTGCAGCAGATGTCTGAGCTGTATAACCAGTTCCGCTGCTCGATTGTGGCCGTTATGGAAGTGCCGGATGACCAAATAAGTGCCTACGGCGTCATTGCGGGTGAAGCGATGGGCGATGGCTTGTATCGAGTCGATAAAATGGTCGAAAAACCGGCTGCAGAGGAAGCTCCCTCTAATTTAGCCGTCATTGGGCGTTATATACTCACGCCCGATATTTTTGACATCATTCGTACTACACCGCCCGGGCGCAATGGTGAGGTGCAAATTACCGATGCGCTTCAGGCGCAGGCGCAAAACGGCTGTGTTATCGCCTACAAGTTTAAGGGGCGGCGTTTTGATTGCGGCAGTGTCCCAGGCTTTGTCGAAGCGACGAACTTCGTCTACGAAAACATCTATTACGACCTTTAAGGAAATTACCTGTGTCTGAACCGATCCGCTGTTTTAAGTCCTATGATGTACGGGGCCGCATCCCCGATGAGCTCAATGAGGATATTGCACGGCGAATAGGGCGGGGGTACGCAGAGGTTATCAAGCCAGGCACGGTTGTTGTTGGGCATGATATTCGTCTGACTTCCGAGTCCATCAAGGCGGCGCTGGTCGATGGATTGCGTGAGCAAGGTGTGGATGTTGTCGATATTGGGCAGTGCGGCACCGAGGAAATTTACTTCGCAACCTCTCACTTGAAGGTCGGTGGTGGTATCTGCGTGACGGCCAGTCACAACCCGAAAGACTATAACGGCATGAAATTTGTGCGTGCAGAGTCAAAACCTATTTCAGGTGACTCCGGGTTAAAGGAGATTCAGGCTAAGGCAGAAGCGGACGATTTTGTATCCGCGGCCACAAGGGGAGGCTATGAGTCTGTCGATACCAGCGTGGCGTACGTTGATCACCTTCTCAGTTATGTGGACCTAACCGCGCTTAAGCCACTTAAAATTGTTTGCACGGCCGGCAACGGTGGCGCAGGTCGCGTGGTGGATTTACTCGAGCCTCATTTACCCTTTGAGTTTATAAAGCTTCACCACGAGGCCGATGGTCATTTCCCCAATGGCGTACCCAACCCCATGCTTGAGGAAAATCGTGTTGCGTCGGCGGCGTTAGTTCGTGAGTCAGGTGCCGATCTCGGTATTGCCTGGGACGGTGATTTCGATCGCTGCTTTTTTTACGACGATACCGGGGAATTTATCGAGGGCTATTACGTTGTTGGACTCCTCGCATCTGCCTTCCTAGCAAAAGGTCACGATCAAATCGTGGTGCACGACCCGAGGCTTACTTGGAATACGATTGATGTTGCGCAGTCGGTGGGTGGTTCGGCGCAGCAAAGTAAAACGGGCCATGCCTTTATCAAGGAAACTATGCGTCGAGTCGATGCAGTTTACGGCGGTGAGATGAGCGCCCACCACTATTTCCGTGATTTTGCCTACTGCGACAGCGGCATGATCCCATGGTTACTCGTGGCCGAAATTATGTCGACAACGGGCAAAACGCTTGCATCCCTAGTGGAGGAGCGTACGAAGGCGTTCCCGTGTTCGGGTGAAATCAACCGCACGGTTTCTGATGCGCAGGCGCTTATTGCCCAGGTCGAGGGTTTATATGCGCAGGGCGCCAAGACCATTGAGCACATGGACGGATTGAGCCTCAGCTATGACGACTGGCGTTTTAATTTGCGCATGTCGAATACCGAGCCCGTCGTTCGTCTCAATGTAGAGAGCCGAGGTGATGAAGCCCTGATGCGCTCCAAAACTCAGGAGCTGTTGGCGATCATCGACGTCGCATAGCGTTTGAAACGGCGGAGTACCTCAAGGATCCCGCGTGGGTTGTCTCACCCGCCCCTGTGAGTTGGATCGCCCACAGACTTCATTGCAGAAATCATTATTTAAACTGGCAGGTCCCAAAACCGTGCGTAAATTGACGTGCGGTTGCTACCCACCTAGGGTGTCTTGAGAAGTTAAAGCCCAGCTTTTTTGTGGAGAGACACCTGTTATGGAAATGAGACCGTTTAAGCCTTTTGGCGCCGTGAGTGCTTTGACCCTTGGCGGCGGGGGCCTGGGGCAAATTTGGGGTCAAACATCGCGAGAAGAAGCGGTTGCGACTGCCCGTATGGCTGTTGATTGCGGTATCACGCATTTTGATATGGCGCCTATGTATGGCCGCGGTGAGGCCGAGAGGGTGATTGGTGAGGCCTTTAAAGGTGCGGATACGTCGAGGTTTCACTTCACGACGAAATACCGATTGGGCCACGTCGACCACGCCATTACCTACGATAAATTGAACGCGTCGCTCACACGATCACTTGCGACCATGGGAATCGAACGCGCCGATCTCTTTTTCTTGCACTCGCAGTTGATTGAAGACGGACACGTGCTTTATCAGCTTGATGAGCATCGTGATCGATTGGCAACGCCTCGAAGCTATTTCTTTGAGTCAGTGATTCCCGCTTTTGAGCAGCTGCAAAAGGAAGGAAAAATTGGCGGCTGGGGATTCGCTTTGGGGCAGGAGTCGGCTCTGGAAGCCGTGATCGCCAGTGACACGCCACCCAGCGCCGTACAATGTGTGGTTAATCCGCTCAACTCCGCGGGCAATATTGCCTATACCACTGAGACCTTCGATGGCCGAAAAATATTGGAGGCGTGCAAACAGCACCATGTGCCTACACTCGCTATTCGTGCCGTTCAAGCAGGCGCGCTGACCTCGGCCATGGATCGCGAGCTGCCCGCTGATGATGCTGATCAGCGTGATTTCGATCGGGCCGGTGGGTTTCGGCAACTCGCGTCCGAGTGGGGGGAGACGCCTGCGAGGTTGGCGCATCGATACGCGCTTTCCATCGAGGGACCAAGCTCAGTGATATTGGGGGTTAAAAACCGCGAGGAGTTAAGCGAGTGCGTCGAGGCGGAGCGCACCCCTCGGCTGACCGACAGCCAATGTAAGCAAATCGAAGCGGCTTGCGCTTGACCACGCTTTTTCTTAACTGAGCCTGCACTTGACCGAACTCGCACTTGACCGAAATAGTCGCTGCGATTAGCGTTGCACAAGCATTGAGAGAGCTTCGCCACCGAGGGCCGTGCGCGCACGCCTCTGCACTCAGAAAATATAAAAACGAACGTAACTATCGACACAAAAAGGCATTTGGTGCCTGAATCACTCACCACTGGGAGAATCATCATGGGTCATGCATATATCGTAGACGCTTGCCGCACACCGCGCGGAATCGGAAAAGTCGGGAAGGGCGCGCTTGCACACCTTCACCCCTCGTACCTTGGATCAACTGTCCTTGCGGCGCTTGCTGAGCGCAATAACCTTAATACGGGTGAGGTTGATGACATCATTTGGGGCACGTCCTCGCAAAGTGGAAAGCAAGGCGGCGACCTTGGACGTATGGCGGCTCTCAACGCAGGTTACGACGTCCGATCTTCAGGCGTCACATTGGATCGGTTTTGTGGCTCGGGCATCACCACCGTCAACTTAGCTGCGGCGCAAGTGATGTCGGGGATGGAAGATCTCGTTGTTGCCGGTGGTACTGAGATGATGAGCTACCACTCACAGATTGGCGACCCTAGCACGCCTCCCATGATTGACTCGGGAAACCTTCACCTTCGTGCCATGCACCCGCAGTCGCAGCAAGGCGTTTGTGCCGATGCGATCGCAACGCTTGAGGGCATTGATCGCGATGCAGTCGATGATCTTGCACTGGTAAGTCAGGCGCGCGCAGCAAGAGCCATATCTGAGGGGCGTTTCGATAAGTCGCTCATCACCGTAAAAAATCCTGACGGCTCGGTGGCACTCGATCACGAAGAATTTCCCCGCCCACAGACAACGAAGGAAGGGCTCTCCGAGTTAAAGACGGTGTTCAGCGTGGTGCGCGATGTGCCGGTTGACGAGCAGGGCACCACTTACGGTGCGCTCATTCTTCAGAAGTACCCGGAAATTACCGAGTTCAACCATATCCACCACGCCGGTAACTCGTCGGGTGTTGTGGACGGTGCAGCTGCGCTATTACTCGCCTCTGAGTCCTATATGGAAAAAACCGGTATGTCACCGCGTGCGCGTATTGTCGCGACTGCCAACATGGGTGATTGCCCAACGCTGATGCTCAACGCACCTGTACCAGCTGCAGAAAAAGTGTTGATGAAAGCAGGTCTCACAAAAGACGATATCGACGTTTGGGAGATTAATGAGGCGTTTTCTGTGGTTGCAGAGCGCTTTATCCGTTGCCTCGGCTTGGACCGAGAGAAGGTCAACATCAACGGTGGCGCTATGGCGCTTGGTCACCCCATCGGTGCGACCGGTTCAATTTTGGTTGGTACAGCGCTCGACGAACTCGAGCGACAAGGTGGCCGTTATGCCCTGATCACCATGTGTGCTGCCGGCGGTATGGCGCCTGCGATCATAATTGAGCGCGTCTGAAGATTACGGTTCGCTGCATTCGCGAGAGAGTTAGCCGACACTGTTGTTGAACACTCAGCGGATGACGCCTTTGATAGAAAAAGCCCGGCATAGGCCGGGCTTTTTCGTTTGGGGCAGTGTTACTGGGCTTCAGGGCCGCCTTGGCCTAATTATTTAGTCGTCAGTATTGGCCCCACGCCATGCGGTAGCGAGCGTCGCCGTGGAGGCGTCGAGCTCGCCTAGAGCCTCACCTGTTTCCAGGGTGCTGCGAATTTGCTTTCCAATGACCTTACCCAGTTCAACACCCCACTGATCAAACGCATTAAGTCCCATCAATGCCGATAGAAAATACGTCTTGTGCTCGTAGGCTGCGACCAGTGCACCAAGGGTTGCTGGCGTAACCGACTCCATCACGATCGTACTGTGCGGGTGGTTGCCCGACATCTCGAAGTGAGGTGCCAATTCGGGCGCTAAGCCCTTAGCGGCCGCAAGGGTTTTGGATTCTTGTGGCGTACGCCCAATAAGGAACGCCCGGCTCTGGGCAAGCGCATTCGCCGCGAGCTTACGGTGCGCGTCGAGGTCAACGTTGCCGTTTGTCAGCGGGAAAATAATATCGGCTGAAAATGCGCGGTTTCCTTGGTGAAGCAATTGATAGTAGGAGTGCTGACCAATGGTTCCCGCAGAGCCCCAAAGCACGGGCGCTGTCGCATCGGTAATGGGCGCTCCTGTAAGCGTTACACGCTTTCCGTTACTTTCCATGGTGAGCTGTTGTAGAAAATCTGCGAGGTATTCCATGCGTTGTGAGTAGGGGAGCACAACATGTGTTTCTGTGTTCAAAAAACGTGTATTCCAGAGCTCGAGAAGCGCCATCATCATCGGTAAGTTTTGATCAGGTGGTGTTTCTCGCGTGTGTTCATCCAGGGCTTTTGCCCCGTCGAGTAGCTCTGCGAAAACCTGCCAGCCGTATCCGAGTGCAATGACAAGGCCAATGGCTGACCAAACAGAATAACGACCGCCCACCCAGTCCCACATTGGGAAGCAGGCGGTTTCACTGATGCCAAACGTCGCCGCGGCGTCGAGATTGGTTGTAACAGCCAGAACATGTTGCCCAATATTGGCCTCTGCTACGCCGCCTGCTACGAGCCACGCGCGGGCGCGCTGTGCGTTTGTCAGTGTCTCCTCGGTCGTGAATGTTTTCGAGCAGATAATGAGCAGCGTCGTCGCTGGATCGAGGTCCCGTGTAACGACATCGAGATCGTGCGGATCAACATTTGAAATGAAGTGACTGCGAAGCCTCGGAGTGTCGGTATCGAGCGCTCTACAGATCATGCGCGGCCCCAAGTCAGAGCCACCGATCCCTATATTGATAACGTCGGTGAATACTTGCCCAGAGGCGCCCGTGTGGGTGCCGCTGTGAATATTCTCTACCGCGCATTGCATGCGTGAAAGCGTCTCGCTGACCTCATTGTAGAGGTCGGGGCACTCCGCTGCTGCGGTTCCACGGAGCAGGGTGTGCAGAGCCGCGCGCTGCTCAGTAATGTTGACTTCGACCCCGGTTACTAAACGCTCAAATGCGTCGGGCAATCCTGCGTTAGTGGCCGCGCTCACCAAATCGCGGCATGCGGCGCGATCTATTTTTTGTTTTGAGGCATCAAGACTTAGCCCCGCTGCCCTAAAGGTCAGCTCACTCACACGGTTTGCTTCGTTTGAAAGCAGGTCAGAAATAGATACGTCACGTAGGCGCGACGCCTGTGTGCTCAAGGTGTCGGCATCACTGCTTTTCAGCATCGATTAACTCTCCCGGGATAATGAAAAGGCAGCGAGTGTTTCTAAGCTTTTTTTCGCAGCGCTGGGCGCCAAGGTTTTTAGTTCTTCGTTGACGCTGTCGCAATGTGCTTTGGCTGCGATCCGTGTTTCGGCAATGCCGCCTGTATCGGAGGCCAGCGCCACGATTTTATTGAGATGCTCAGCAGATTTTGTACGCAGCGCCGTGGCGATGATCGCCGCATCAGCCGGCGAGGCGTGTTGCATAGCGTGGATCAACGGCAGCGTTGGCTTACCCTCGTTTAAGTCATCGCCCACATTTTTCCCAGTTGTCTCCGGGTCGCCCTCGTAATCGAGTACATCGTCAATCAGCTGAAAGGCTATACCCAAATTGAGCCCTAAATTGTGCATGCGGTGACGCACCTCAGCACTTTCTCCGCTAAGCATGGCTGCGCCTTCGCAGGCGGCCGCGAATAAAATCGCCGTTTTACGAGTGATGACATCAAAATACTGCTCGCGCGATGTGTCTGGGTCGCCCGCCCTCATTAACTGCATGACCTCGCCCTCTGCGATGAGGTTCGTGACATCCGCCATGAGTTTGAGAACACGCATATCATCAAGCTGCACCATGAGCTGAAACGCGCGCGTGTAGAGGAAGTCGCCCACTAACACGCTGGACGCATTGCCAAACTCGCTATTAGCCGTGGGCCTGCCCCGTCGAAGCGTCGAGATATCGACGACATCGTCGTGAAGCAACGTGGCGGTGTGGATAAATTCGATTACCGCCGCGAACTTGATGTGTTTATCAGTCACCTCGCCCATCGAGGCGGCAGCGAGCAAGGCAAGCAGGGGGCGAAGCCTCTTCCCGCCGGCATCAACGATGTATTGGCCTACGTTTTCGACCATATCAACATCGGAATGCAGCTGTTCTATGATGAGCGCATTTACTTGGGCAAATTCAGCCTCAACGCTGGCTCTAATCTGATTTATCACAATACATCTCCGGGGTGAGGACGGAGTATAAAGGTCCTGCGTCTTTCTTGTCACGAAGTGGGATATTTACAGCCTTTGGGTCCCTTGCCGCCCTTGCGCTTACAGTACAAACGACGTATTCTCCGCGCCCTTGTTTATGAACAACACTCGAGTGCCTACGCTCTGCCCCGCAAAGCGGTTATTACACAGCGAGCAGGCTAACTGGAAGGAAAACGACATGTACGCAGTAATAGTAAGTGGCGGTAAGCAGCACCGCGTTGAAGAAGGCGAAGTTCTGAAGCTCGAGAAGCTCGAAGTCGCCACCGGAGAATCCATCGAGTTCGACCAAGTTTTGATGGTCGGCGAAGGTGCGGATGTAAAGATTGGTGCGCCCGTTGTTGAAGGCAGCAGCGTTTCGGCGGAAGTGGTAAGTCATGGACGTCACGAGAAGATCAAAATTGTTAAGTTTAATCGCCGCAAGCACTACCGTAACGAGACGGGTCACCGTCAGTGGTATACGGAAGTGAAAATCACAGGCATCAAGGGATAACCAGGGAGTAGTCTAATGGCACATAAAAAAGCTGGTGGTAGTACCCGTAACGGACGCGATAGCGAAAGCAAACGCTTGGGTGTAAAGGCCTTTGGTGGTCAGGCAGTCTCAGCGGGCAGCATCATTGTTCGTCAGCGTGGTACGAAGTTCCACGCAGGCGCGAACGTTGGCATCGGCAAAGATCACACGCTCTTTGCGACAGCTGATGGTAAAGTAGAGTTCTACACAGGCGGACCGCAAAATCGTAAGCAAGTTCGCATTGTGACTGGCTGATAGCAGCATATTTCTAGAAAAGCCCTGTCAGTCGACGGGGCTTTTTTTTGGGCGCCATCCGCATTTTGGCGGGGCGTCTACGGGAGCGTAACGTGAAGTTTGTCGACGAAGCGGTAATCGAGGTCCACGCCGGAAAGGGCGGGAATGGCTGTGTCAGTTTTCGCCGGGAAAAGTATATTCCACTTGGTGGCCCCGATGGTGGGGATGGCGGTGATGGTGGGAGTGTGATTCTTGAGGGAAGTCCCTCGCTTAACACCATGGTGGACTACCGGTTCACCCGAAAGTTTCGCGCTCAAAATGGCGAGTCGGGCCGTGGCCGAAACTGTACGGGGAAAGCCGGTGACGATATCGTCCTGCCGGTTCCGCTGGGTACAACCATTATCGATGAAGAGACCGAAGAGGTGCTGGGTGATATCCAGGGTCCTGGGGATCGGCTTGTTGTTGCGCAGGGCGGGTTTCATGGCATTGGTAACACGCGCTATAAATCCAGTATTAACCGCGCGCCGCGGCAGTTCTCTGAAGGCACTGTGGGCGAGTCCCGCACCTTAAAGTTAGAGCTGAAAGTGCTCGCAGATGTCGGATTGCTGGGTCTTCCTAACGCAGGCAAATCGACCCTGATAAGGGCTGTTTCGGCGGCAAAGCCAAAAGTAGCCGATTACCCGTTTACTACCCTAGTCCCTAACTTGGGCGTCGTTAAAGTCGATGCTTACCGTTCGTTTGTCGTGGCCGATATTCCCGGCCTGATTGAAGGCGCATCAGACGGCGCGGGCCTCGGGATCCGTTTTTTAAAGCACCTGACCAGAAATCGAATTTTACTACACCTTGTCGATGTCGCACCATTTGACGAAAGCGATCCCGCTGAACAGGCCTTGTCAATTGTTCGCGAGCTCGAGCGTTTTAGTCCCACCTTAGCTGCCCGCCCGCGTTGGTTGGTTCTGAATAAAATTGATTTAATTGATGCAGAGACACTCGCCGAACGTAAAGAAGCCATCTTGGCTGCACTCGAGTGGACTGGGCCCGTGTATGAGGTATCCGCTATCAGTGGTCGGGAGACGGGTCGGTTAAGTGGTGATCTGATGACCGCGATCGAGTATCTGAACGAACAGGAAGCGCAAGACGAGGAGCTCAAGCTCCGAGAGCAGGATGTCCAAATGCAAATGCAGAGCGAGGCGCGAGAGCGTATCGAGTCCTTGCGGCTGGAGAAAAGAGCCGCGCGAATGATGCAGTCCGCTGACGCAGAGGATGATGAGGACATTGACGATAGCGATGTTGAGGTCGAGTACCGAAGTTGACCTCACGCTCACGCCAAACTGTCGCTGACGCCCATCGCTGGGTGATCAAAATAGGGAGCGCTGTTCTGACTGACAATGGTCAGGGGCTCAGCACTGACTTTATTAAGCGGCTCGCCGATGATGTTGTGGCGCTTCGAGGGCGCGGGTGCGAGGTTATTCTTGTTTCCAGTGGTGCCGTTGCAGCGGGCCTCGCGAGGCTCGGTATTCGAGCACGCCCGTCAGCCCTCGATGAATTGCAAGCGGCTGCGGCAGTAGGGCAGTCGTCTCTCGTGCAAGCTTACGAGGCGGCCTTCGCCCCTGCGGGCTACCTTTGCGCTCAGATTTTACTGAGCCACGACGATGTGAAGTCACGCGATCGTTATTTGAATGCGCGTGCAACCCTGCAGACTTTGCTGTCTCAAGGTGTTATTCCCATTGTTAATGAAAACGATACGGTGGTGACCGACGAAATTCGCTTCGGTGATAACGACACCCTCGCGGCGCTAGTTGCAAACCTTATCGACGCGGATGCGTTATTGATGCTGACAGATCAGCAGGGACTATTTGATGCGGATCCACGATCCAACCCCGACGCAGTCTTGGTGAGTGAGACAGATGCACACAACGCGTCCTTAGATCCCATGGTGTCAGAGGGCTCGACGCTTGGACGTGGCGGTATGATCAGTAAACTCCGTGCAGCGCGGCTAGCGGCCCGATCTGGAACACTCTCGATCATTGCCGATGGCCGCGACGCGCGTTCAGTCATCGAGGCGACGCAAGGTGGCGTGGTCGGTACGTTGTTTACTACGGCACAGCAACCTCAGCCTGCACGGAAGCAGTGGCTAGCGTCTTTGTTGTATCCCCAAGGTGAGCTGGTGCTGGATGAAGGAGCGTGTCGGGTAATCACGACATCAGGACGATCGCTACTGCCCGTGGGTGTGACGTCCGCGTCCGGAGATTTTGAAAGAGGCGATCTCGTTCGGTGTGTGAATACCGAGGGTGTAGAGATGGCTCGTGGCTTAATAAATTACGGCTGCGAGGACACCCAAAAATTATTGGGTCGTTCATCGACAGATATTGAACGTATTTTAGGATTCGGTGGTGAGGAAGAGTTGATACATCGCGACAACCTCATCACGGTACGTTAGCGAGACGCTTGTATGACAGTACTCATTGGTTACGGCCTTGCGCTTTTTATCGCCTCTTGGTTAGGCGGTTGGCTACCTCGCCGTGTTCAGCTTTCGCATACGCAAACCCAATTGATCATGAGCCTTGTCGCGGGGCTTATGTTGGGCGTTGCCGGATTTCATCTGATTCCTCACAGCTTCGAATTGGGCCAGTCTATCGATAGCACGATGTATTTCGTCGTGGGCGGTCTGGTCTTTATGTTGCTGCTGCTGAGACTGTTCCACTTTCATCAACACGATATCGCTACCGACGATAAGTTGTGCGTCGATACGAACGAGCATGACCACGCGCATGCTCACGATCATGCCCACGCGCCTCGTGACGTTGGCTGGATAGGCTTGTTATTAGGGTTGAGTATTCATACAACACTAGATGGGGTTGCGCTTGGTGCGATTCTTCGCGCAGAACAGTCCTCGGTTTTGCTTCCCGGCCTGGGTGTTTTTGTCGCTATTTTGCTTCATAAGCCGCTCGATTCGCTGTCTATTGAGACCATGATGCGGCTTGATGGCTGGAGTGAGCGTCAGCGAAGTGTGGTCAATGTCGTTTTTGCCGTGTTGTGTCCGATCGCCGCGTTTTTGTTTTACGTGGGTTTCAATGGACCCATTGCCAGCGTCCTACCTGCTGCACTTGGCTTTTCTGCAGGCGCCTTTATCTGCATTGCGCTAGCGGATCTTCTACCGGAGGTGCAATTTCACAGTCATGACCGACTCGTGTTAACGAGCAGTTTTCTCCTCGGTTTAGCCATCGCCTTGGCGTTGGGTGTTTTTGAGCCGAACTTTCATCAATAAAGCCGTATTGATCACGGCGCGCTTGCCTAAGCGAAGCCCGAAACAGTTCTGCCTGTACCGATAGAGTTCAGCCTGTAGTAGCCGAACAACTAAACAGACCGGTAAATGGGGTGACTCATTGTGAGCACGGGGCCGCAGGTAGGCCTTACGGCTCTTACGGTGAGGGCAGTCCCTACTCGCTGCCTAACTTGCACGCTTCTTCTTTGGTAATGCGGGCGTCGTATTTAGGGGCCGTCCAGCCAACCAACTGCTCGCCTACCAGGTGCGTTAGAACGTCGATGTGTTGAGGCGTTGCATTGAGGCAGGGAATGTATTCGTAGCGCTCGCCACCGGCTTCGAGAAAGTAATCACGGTTTTCCATGCCGATTTCTTCAATGGTCTCTAAACAATCTGCTGAGAAGCCGGGGCAGATAATTTGAAGCGATTTAACGCCTTGCTCCGGGAGACTCTGGAGCGTCTCGTCGGTGTAGGGCTTGAGCCATTCATCGCGGCCAAAGCGAGACTGAAAGGTAGACAGGTATTCCTCTTCTTCAAGCCCAAGGGCCTCGGCGACCAGGCGTGAGGTCTTCATACACTGACAGTGATAGGGGTCGCCCTCTAGCAGGTAGCGTTTCGGCATACCGTGATATGACAGGATCAATTTGTCTGCTCGCCCATGCGATTCCCAATGCTGTCTGATGCTATTTGCGATGGCGGAGATATATTCGGGGTGATCGTGATAGGAGCTGACAAAACGCAGGTCAGGAAGCCATCGCTGGCCTTGGAGCTCGTCCGACAAAGCGTCAAAAGTCGATGCGGTTGTGGGTCCACCAAACTGAGGGTAAAGCGGGAGCACAACCAGTTGCTGCACACCTTCTTCAAAGAGGGCCTGAATCTGTGACCCTATTGAAGGTTGTCCGTAGCGCATTGCTCCTTTGACAACGACGTTATCGCCCCACTGTTTTGTTAATCTTTCGGCGACACCCGAGACCTGATCCTCGAGGTGATACAAGAGAGGTGAACCACGATCTGTCCACACTTCAGCATACGCTTCGGCGGATTTTTTGGGACGCGTGGTTAAGATGAAGGCGTGCAGGATCATCCACCAGAGCAACCTGGGAACCTCCACAACTCGTGGGTCCCATAGGAACTGCTTCAGATAGGGGCGAAGGGCCTTTGCCGTGGGCGCCTCTGGCGTACCCAGGTTGGTCAGTAAAACGCCGATCTTTGGCTGGGTGCTGTGGTCGAAATTCGACGCACCAATGAATCTCATATCAAATCCTGTGATAAACCAACACAACAACGCAGGCAGGTTGCAAACAACACTACGCACGCCGTTGATTCACGGATGCCATTCTAACGCGATATTCGATTTGACTCGCCCCCCACAGCCCCCTATAACTCCCGAGACAAAAAAAATAGTTCTGGAAAAGACAATGAGCCTCACCTTTGACTCTGCACGAATACCGAATCCGCATCTGACCGAAGATCATTTAGCGTGGCGTGACGCGCTCCGACGTTTTATCGACAAAGAGGTCATGCCCTACGCGGAAGAATGGGATGAGGCCGGCCACATCCCAATTGAACTATGGCCCAAGGCCGCTGAAGTGGGTCTCCTTGGTGCGGGTTACCCTGAGCAATACGGTGGTATGGAAACCGACAGCTGGCACAACTGGATTATTAATGAAGAGCTATCGCGCGTGGGTGTTGGCGGTTTGTCTGCGTCACTGATGGTGCACGGTATCGGCCTGCCCCCCGTTATCAATTGGGGAACTGAGGAGATGAAGGCCGAAATTGCGCCACCTGTGTTGCGCGGTGAATCTTGGATTTCCCTGGGTATCACCGAGCCCGGCGGTGGGTCAGACGTTGCGAACTTGAGAACAACGGCGGTGCGTGACGGTGATCACTTCATTGTAAATGGGTCTAAGACGTACATTACGGGGGGCATGCGGGCGAACTATGTCTCCACCGCAGTTCGCACCGGGGGTGAGGGTGCAACGGGCGTTTCAATGTTACTTATTCCGACTGACGCTCAAGGGTTTTCTCGCACCCCGCTCGATAAAAAAATGGGGTGGTGGGCATCTGATACAGCGACCTTGTACTTTGACAAACTCCGCGTACCGGTCTCTAACCTGATTGGCCAAGAGAACCAGGGCTTTAAAGTCATCATGACGAACTTTAATGCCGAACGCATGGGCATGGCGGCCGCCATGGAAGCCTACGGTCGGGTGTGTATGGAAGAGGCGGTCGCTTGGGCCACAGAACGCCAAACTTTTGGTAAGCGTTTGGCGGATCACCAGGTGATTCGCCACAAGATTGCTACGATGAAACAGAAGTTAAACGCCACACAGGCTTATATCCGGATGTGCTACGAGGCTATCGAGGCAGGGGAGCCGAACGCGGGCGACATCGCACTTTTGAAGGTTCAAGCCAGCGAAGTGATGGAGTTTTGTGCACGAGAAGCCATGCAGATTTTAGGTGGCGTTGGGTATATGCGCGGTAACCGGGTTGAGCGGATCTACCGAGAGGTGAGAGTCAATGCGATTGGTGGTGGCTCCGAGGAGATTATGCGAGATTTGGCGAGTCGTCAGTACGGGCTATAGTTCGAATAGCTCACACGTTGGAAAACGCGCGTAAAAAATAAAAGAAGGAAAAAAGTATGACCGTAGCTGAGACCAGTCTCAAAAACTTCCAAGCCGACATCGATAAGTGGATGGCGGAAAATGTGCCTAAGAACCCGGGCTTCTTGTTACCGCTAACATTCTTGGAGGTGGGCACAGAGCAGCAGTTAGATTTTCTACGCGACTGGCAACACAAGCTGTGGAGTGCGGGCTTTTTGGGGATGCATTGGCCAACGGAGTTTGGAGGGCAAGGTGCTGACCCGGCTTTTCAGGGCATTGTTGATAAAGCGCTATCGGCGCATAACGCGCCCATCATTTTCAATACCATTGGCCTCAACTGGACGGGTCCACTTCTGCTCGACGTCGGTACCGAGGAAGATCGGCAGCGCTATGTTAAAAACATTCTGACGGGTGAAGAGATTTGGTGTCAGGGGTTTTCTGAACCAGACCATGGCTCCGACTTGGGTAATGTTCAGACACGAGCGGTTCGAGACGGCGATGATTTCATTGTGAACGGAAGTAAGATCTGGACAACGCTTGGCAATTACGCGGACCACATGATTTTGCTGGCCCGAACCGATACCAGCACAGCCCGGAAATACGATGGCTTGTCATTTTTCCTCGCGCCAATGAAAGTCGCAGGCGTTGAGGCGCGACCGATCAGAAAAGTGACAGGTGAGTACGGCTTCAATGAGACCTTTTTCACTGATGCGCGCATTCCAGGGTCTTGTCTGTTGGGAGACGAGGGCGGTGGCTGGCGAATGGCCATGAAAACGCTCGAGTACGAGCGGGGCGTTATAGCGGGTCAAGCAAGCGCTCACTCGATGCAGTCGATCGGGCTGGAGGACTTGATGAATGCCATGCATGATTTCGAGCGCGACGGTGCGCCCATCCTCGAGGATGCAATGATTCGAGATGAGCTCGTCAAGCTTGCGATTGAGGCAAAGGCCAACTCGATTAGCGATCGGCGTGCAGGCATACCAGCCTTGAATACCGACTACCCATTCGGCATAGCCTTGTCTAATAAGTACCGTCATACCGAGTACGCACGCCGTTTGAAAATGATGGGTGCGCATGTGCAGGGAGCCCAGGGAGCCCTGTTTATGGATGACGATAAGGCCTACATGGGGGGGTTCTGGCAACGAGCCTACTTCGCGAACTTCGGAACAACGATTGGCGGAGGTACCACCCAGATTCAAGCCAACATTATTGGCGAGCACGTGCTCGGCTTACCCAAGTCCTGAGGAGGTCGAGTCATGAGCGCTGTTATTGGAAGCAAAAAAATTAATTTTTCTGAGGAGCAGGGAATGCTGCTCGATGTTGCTCGAGAGTTTGTGAAGGACAAATCACCGGGCAGCGAAGTGCGAAAGTTTCTCGAGAGCGAACAGGGGTTTTCCGAGCCGGTTTGGCAGGAGTTGGTCGATTTGGGTTGGACGGGCATCAACCTTCCGGAATCGGTGGGTGGCTCAGGGTTGGGCATCGCGGCACTGATACCCGTTGTTGAGTCGATGGGTAAGGGCCTCATGGGGACGCCGCTTGTTTCAACTGTGCTCGCTGCGGAGTTAATTCGGCGGGCCGGCGGCATTGCCGAAGAGGATGTCCTCGAGGATATTTCAGGCGGTTGTGCGGCGACCGTGGCCTATCTCGATCGGGGTGATTGGGGGGCGGTCAATACGGGCGTGTCGGTCGATGCGCAAGGCGTGTTATCGGGTAGTAAATTTATGGTGCCCGATGCAGCGCAAGCGGCTTGGATTGCGGTTATCGGCGCCAATGAGGCCAGCGAACCTGTGGTGGCTTTGGTGTCAGGCGACGACATCGCTGTTCAGGCGCAGGAAGCTCACGCGCTTATCGATTTAACCAAGCGTGCTGCGACGATCGATTTTACGGGTATCAAGGCTCGGCGAGTATTAAGTGGCGCCAAAATCGAAGGGGCGGTAAGAGATTACCTACTCATTGGTGCGCTGTTGACGGCCGCTGAGGCCGTTGGCTCGACGTCGGCCTGTCTGGACGGCATTGTCGATTATCTCAAAACGCGGAAGCAGTTCGGCAAGTTAATTGGCTCTTTCCAGGCGCTGAAGCACCCGACCGTCGATATTTATGTAGGGATGGAGCAGTCTCGGTCCTTGGTTTACCACGCCTCGAGTGAGGTAGGAGAGGGACCCTTAAGCGCTGAGGCAGAAGTCGCTTGCCGAATGGCGAAAGCACAGGCATCAGAGACTATCCAATACGCGGGTGACCGCTCGGTGCAGTTCCACGGTGGCTTCGGGTTTACCTGGGAGTGCGATTCGTCGCTGTTTATCCGTCGCGCCGCTTGGAGTCAGCAACAGTTTGGCGACGCCATGCATCATCGGAAGCGATTAGCTCCGCTCTTGCTTGACGAATAGTGGCTCAGCGATAGCGCCAGAAGGCAGAGTTGGAGGCCTATCGCTCTCGGTACTGATGAGTGAGTGACGCGGGGCTGACTGAGAGGCAATGCGGGCTCTTATGTGCTGCCGTGTCCCGCGGATTGCTTGTTGCGTGATCTAGCGCCGAACAATGCGGGCACAAACGCCTTTACAAAAAGTCCGCGGCGCAGAGGGCGCTGTCGAAAAACAGCTGTGTCTACTTTTTTAAATTTTCTTGTGGGTCTGAGTTCGGCGCTAGTTCGTAACTCCCCCCATGAATGATTCTAAGCTTATCTTGGTCCTTGGTGACCAGCTCAGTACGCAGCAACCGGCCCTGAGGGCAGCAGTTCCGGGGCGCGACATTATCCTAATGGCCGAGGTGGCTGAAGAAGCCAGTTACGTTCGCCACAACCGTCATAAAATAGCGTTGCTGTTTTCGGCAATGCGCCACTTTAAGCATGAACTCGAGTCTTTGGGTTTTCGCGTCGAATACGTGCCGTTCGAAGCCGGTATGTCTAGCTTGGAGGCCGCAGTTTCTCAAGTCTTAGACGCCAATGATGTGTCGGAAGTGATGATTTGCGAGCCGGGCGAGTATCGGTTACTTGAGCAGATGAAAGATGTCTGGCCGCGCACCCTGGGAACGAGGGTGACGCTCCTTGAGGATGATCGCTTCCTTGCATCTCACACTGACTTCGCTGAATGGGCGCAGGGTAAGAAACAACTCCGTATGGAGTTTTTTTACCGAAAGATGCGCCAGCGTTATCAGATTCTGATGGATGGCAGTGAGCCGGCCGGTGGTAAGTGGAATTACGACGCGGATAACCGAGTTGGTTGGCGCAACCAAGTCGAGATTCCCGATCGACCTGACATTAGACCTGATGCAATGACCTCAGAAGTTATCGAGATGGTGCTCGCAAAGTTCCCGGACAATCCGGGAGATCTTCGGCAATTTCGTCTTGCTGTGACAAAGACGGATGCTGAGCGTCAATTTGATTGGTTCGTGGAAAATACGCTTGGAGACTTTGGTACTTATCAAGATGCGTTGGTAGAGGAGTCTCCGTGGGTATTCCATGGTCTCATTTCTATGTATCTGAATGCGGGTCTGCTCGACCCTTTACCTGTTTGCGAGCGGGTTGAGCGAGCATGGCGTGAGGGTAAGTGTTCACTATCGGCTGCGGAGGGTTTCATAAGACAGGTCCTTGGATGGCGCGAGTACATTCGAGGTATTTACTGGCTGTTGATGCCTGAGTACAAGGAGCGCAATACCCTTGGCGCAGCCAGGGCGCTTCCTGCTTACTTCTGGGATGCTAAAACCGATATGCGCTGTCTGAGTCGCGCTATCGAGCAGTCGCTCGATCATGGCT
This sequence comes from Candidatus Paraluminiphilus aquimaris, assembly GCF_026230195.1. Lineage (NCBI taxonomy): Bacteria > Pseudomonadati > Pseudomonadota > Gammaproteobacteria > Cellvibrionales > Halieaceae > Candidatus Paraluminiphilus > Candidatus Paraluminiphilus aquimaris. The sequence continues at coordinate 1,072,052 of NZ_CP036501.1, forward strand.
ATGCCCATCACATCCAACGACTCATGGTCATCGGAAACTTTGCTTTACTGGCGGGTTTAGACGTCATGGAGGTCTGTGACTGGTACCTCGCAGTCTACGTAGATGCCTACGAGTGGGTTGAGCTTCCGAACACGTTGGGGATGGCGCTGTACGGCGATAACGCGGTAATTGCCAGCAAGCCGTATGCAGCGAGCGGTAAATACATCCAAAAGCAGGGGAATCACTGTCAACAGTGCCGTTACAAGCCCACCAAGGTAACCGGTCCCGAGGCCTGCCCTTATAACAGCCTCTACTGGCGCTTTATCGATAAGCACATGGATAAGTTTGGGAGTAATCCTCGCATGGGACTGGTCGTGGCGAACTGGCGCAAGCGTGATCCGCAAGAGCGAGAGGTGATTGTGAGCTGGGCCGATAAAATGATTGCAGATTGGACCTAGCGTCACAGCTTAGGACCTGCCCAAAAGACGTCGCTTTGCCGCGGAGTTAAAGTGCAGAGTCCTCGTGGGAGAGCGGTCTGACGCCAATTGCTTTTGTTAGGCTTGTGTTAACTCGTTAGTTTGTTTTTTGTTTTAGCGTATAGCGCCGCCCAGAGCAGCGCTTCGAGCAGTACACGACCGACTCCCAGTTGAGCTTCCACTTGGCGCGCCACGTAAACGGACGATCACAAACGGGACAGACTTTGGTTGGGAGATCAGACTTTTTCATTTTCAATGGGCCAGTCGGCAGCGTCGGTGACAAAGTCGGGTTGATGCGGTCTCACGCCTCCCCATTTCGCGATAAACAGGCCACTTGGGTCATGCTCTGCGGTCTGTTTGCTTAAGTTGAAGTGACGGCCCCCCCGCGGATCACTTCCCACGCCGGCAATGTACTGCCAATTGCCGTAGTTACTGCCGACATCGTAGTCGATCAAATGTTTCTCAAAAAAGGCTGCACCAAAGCGCCAATCGCCATCGAGTTCATTGATCAGGCAGCTGGCCGCAATCTGACGACCTCGATTACTCATCCACCCCGTCGCGACTAATTGCCGCATAAGGGCATTCACTATGGGATAGTTAGTGTCGCCAGCGCACCATCTCGCAAAATTACGAGGTTCAAACGTCGAGCGTCTCGGCTTTCCGGTCTTACCTGAGAGCATAAACATGGATTTACCATCCACCTCCGCTCGCCAGTAGAAGAATTCTCGCCACAGCAATTCAAAAAACAGCCAATAAGTCGATTCGTTGCTGACCCGCTGTCTCTCAAAGTCAAAAATGCGATGCGCCACCTCACGCACCGATAAATTTCCGTTTGCGAGCCAAGGGGAAAAAGTGCTCGAGCCGTCGAACCCGTCTAAACAATTTCGTGTCTGCTTGTACTCGGTAATTGACTCATCATCCCAGATAAACTGCTTTAGCCGCCTGAGACCCGCCCGCCGTCCCCCCGGAATGGGCAACCCAGGGTGGGGCTTATTGCTGGAGGGGGGCACCGCATCAAATTGCGCTGAGGGCGGCGGGGGTAGTTGTTCCGGTGCCGCCTTGGGTCCTCGGACGCTTAGCTTTTCCGCTTTGCGCCGAAAGGGAGAAAAAACCTTTGGAAAGTCCTCGAGCTCCATCGGGAGATCACTTTGCGTGAAGAGACTGTTTCCCCGGTAAATTTGAATCGGTATGGAGAGTTTTCCAGTCAAATAAGCGAGCGACTGTTTTTCCTCCCAGCCCGGGTGCTCGCTGACACTGACTTCTGTGATGCCGTAGCGCTCGACCAAGTGCGGAATGACAAGCTCTGGTGAGCCCTCAAGTACCAATAGGTCTTGTCCGAGGTCTTGTAAGTCTCGCTTCAACTCGATGAGTGATTCGCGTAGAAATCGGTCTCGCTGCTCGCCAATACCCGTTAGGTTGCACCAAGGTTTGGGCTTCGGCATGAGATAAAGACACAACAGAGACTCAGCCGCGGCATGGCTTGCGAGTGCTGGATTATCATTGAGTCGCAGGTCTGATCTAAACCAATGAAGGTGACGCATGGAAGAGTCCTCTGTGGGGTCTTCCACTCTACAAGAGCTCGTGTCGCTTGGAGACCCGTGCCCGACCTTCAAGCCGGACGTAGGTTCGACGGGTCTTGTGCGTATTTTTTGCATTTCGTCTGTTGGGGGGTCTATGCTCCCTGCTGCATTTCAGTCCGCATCAATTAAAACGATAAACAGGTTTACCTATGAGTACGAATGACACCCTTTTGAGCCCAACGCGCGTTGGCGGTCTCGATCTTAATAACCGTGTGGTGATGGCGCCTATGACGCGGAATCAATCACCCGAGAATGTGCCCACCGATGCCAACGTCGAGTACTACCGAAAGCGTGCGGCCGGTGGCGTGGGTCTGATCGTTACGGAAGGCACTTGCGTTGATCACATTGCAGCCAGCGGCTACCCCGGGGTGCCCTACATTCACGGGGAAGAGCGACTGGCAGGTTGGAGGCGCGTTGTCGACGCGGTTCATGCTGAAGGGGGTAAAATAGCGCCGCAGTTGTGGCACGTGGGCGGAATGCGCAAAAAGGGCATGCTCCCTGAGGGCGATATTGACGGTTATGCACCATCAGGCATGAACGTGCCCGGTAAGGTTAATCGGCACGTCATGTCCGCCGCTGATATTGACGATGTAATTGGCGCCTTCGCCAAAGGCGCCGCCGACTCCAAGGCGGTCGGTTTTGATGCGGTTGAGATTCACGGTGCTCACGGTTACCTGCTCGACCAATTCTTCTGGGAGGGTACAAACCAGAGGGATGATTCTTACGGTGGTTCGATGGCGAACCGCGGTAATTTCGTCGCCGAGATCGTCGCGGCCTGTCGTGCTGAAGTCGGGCCTGACTTTCCGATCATTCTTCGTTGGTCTCAGTGGAAGCAGCAGGACTACACGGCACGATTGGCAACGACCGAATCAGCGATGGCTGATTTTTTAGAGCCGTTGGTTGATGCAGGAGTTGATATTTTCCACTGCAGTCAGCGTCGCTTTTGGGAGCCGGAATTTGAAGGGAGTGATTTGAATTTGGCCGGGTGGGTCAAGAAATTGACCGGCAAACCAACAATAACAGTGGGAAGTGTCAGCCTCGATGCCGATTTTATTCCCGATCCGGGTGAGGTTGGATTCAAAGCGGCAAAACCTGCATCACTCGACAAGTTAAACCACATGCTCGAGCGCGGTGATTTCGACTTGGTGGCTGTCGGTCGTGCGCTGATTGCGAACCCTGACTGGGTGCGGGTAATAGAGCGCGGTGACGTGAGTCGACTTGTGGCCTTCGAAAAGCCGATGTTGATGACCTTGGACTGATCGCAAAAAACTCAAAACGGTGGGGTGTCTCTGTAGCGAGGCCGAAAAAAGAGGCGCCTCTATCATTTTGCGTTTGCGCCGGGGTTGTAATTAAGACGTCACATAGAAACAATGTAATAGCGATCGCATAGCGATTGCATGCGACCTGCTCAAAATTATTTCCCAACCCACCCAGGAGACGACTGATGTTTGCTCGAGGACTCAAAACTTCGCGGAAGGTGCTGGCAGCAACGATTGCCGTTGCAGCGGCCTCTGCATTGGTGGCGACGCCCGCCACATACGCTCAGGAAACCACCGCTGAGGTTCGCGGTGTTGTAATAGATACATCTGGCTCGCCGCTTGAAGGCGCGACAATTGTTGTGACAAGTAAAGCGACGGGTATTTCGAAAACTGTTGAAGCGAATGCTAATGGTGGCTACTCAGTCCGAGGTCTGCCTGCCGGTGTCGTATACGATGTTGAAGTTATGGCCAATGGACTGCAAAAGTCGATGACAAAAAATGTCTCGCTAGCCGTTGGTCAAGCAGCTGTACTGAACTACAACCTCTCAGCAATTGAGGAAGTGATCGTTACGGGCGCGCAAGTGGTGCTGGCTGAAACAGCCGTAGGACCCAATGCGATTTTTGATATTGCCGCGCTGCAGGACAGCCCAGCGATCAACCGGAACATTAACGACATTATTCAGCAAGATCCGCGTCTCTACGTTGATCAGTCGCGCGGTAGTGTTGACGCCGTTCAATGTAACGGGGCAAACCCTCGCTATAACAGCCTTACTGTCGATGGTGTTCGGTTAAACGACGGGTTTGGTCTGAACTCAAACGGCTACCCTACTCAGCGCATGCCTTTCCCTTACGATGCCATTTCAAGTGTGGCCGTTGAGATGGCGCCCATGAGTGTTGTTTACGGCGGTTTCTCAGCTTGTAACATCAACGCTGTGACCAAGGCGGGTCGAAACGACATCTACGGTTCGGCTTTCTTTGATTATGGGTCTGATGAGCTGCGTGGAGACAAGCTAGAGGGTGACAGCATCGCTCAGCAGAATTACTCGGAGACGCGTTATGGCTTCGAGCTCGGCGGTGCACTGATTGCCGATAAGCTTTTCTTCTATGGCGCCTATGAGAAGTACGAGGGGGCTGACCTCAATAACCGCGGGGCAATTGGCTCAGGTGCTGTGAATGAAGTGCCTGTTAGTCAAGCAGACCTCGACCGAATTGCGCAGATAGCACGGGACGTCTATGGCTACGAGCCAGGCCGTACGGTTTCAGAGCCGTTCGACTTTGACGATGAAAAATACCTTGTGAAGCTGGACTGGTATGCGTCGGATACACAGCGTCTATCGATGACCTATATGTACAACGACTCGTTTAACTTCACTCCGTCTGATGGTGACCTTGACGAATTCGAGTTCGATAAGCACTTCTATAAGCGCGGTGCTGAGCTCACGACGTATAACATCAACTGGTACGCGGATTGGACCGAAAACTTCTCGACTGAAGTTCGTTACTCCTACAACGAAGTCGATTTCCTTCAGGCTTCCGTATCTGGGCAGGATTTTGGAGAATTCCGAATCGAACTTGATGAGGTCGATGTATACCTAGGTCAAGACGACAGCCGTCAGGCAAACGATCTTGACTGGGAAGTTGAGCAGTTAGTTGCTCGCGGCACGTATGTTTGGGGTGATCACGCTATTACCTTTGGCTACGAGCGTGATACGTCCGATATCTTTAACCTGTTCTATCAGCACGTCGACACGGAAATCCGTTTCGATGGCATTGATAACTTTGAACAGGGTAATGCTGCGCGTGTCTACTACGGTAATGCGATTAGCAACAACGAAATGGATGCGGCAGTTGAGTGGGGTTACACCATCAATACCGCGTATATCGAAGACGAGTGGCAGGTAACGCCTGACTTCCGTCTCACCTATGGTCTGCGATACGACTATTACGAATCAGATGATGAGCCAGCCCTGAACCCGGCCTTTACGGCGGACTATGGCTTCCCCAATACAGCAACATTGGACGGGCTCGATCTTCTCATGCCGCGTATTGGCTTTACCTATGACATGAATGACAGCATGACGCTCAGTGGTGGTGTAGGTCTCTTCTCAGGCGGAAACCCCAATGTCTGGTACTCAAATGTGTTCTCTAACACCAATACCACGGCGGTGCAGACACAAATAAGAGGCATCAATCTCTTTGAGCAAGACTACGAGCTTTGTGAGTCCGGTGTGCCTGTTTGCGGTCCCGGCTACGGTGTGCCCTCTCAGCAGGTGGCTCAGGTTGCTGCAGGAGACGGTAGTAACTTTGAGATCGTCTATCTTGACCCAGACTTCGAAGCGCCTTCAGAGTGGAAATATGCCTTGGGCCTTACGTGGGAAACTGATGCGGGCTACTTAATCACCGCCGATGCGCAGATCACGCGTGGCAAAGACACGGCAATTTATAAGCACGGTGATTTAGAGCAGGTTGGCACCAATGACTTTGGAAACGGCTACCCCGCTTATGAGAGTGTTCGTCTGTCGTCATTCGAGTTGACTAATAGCAGCGTCGGTAACGAGTCTGAGTCGGTTGCTGTGAGCGTCTTTAAGAGCTTTGAGAATGGTTTGGATATGCGCCTTGGCTATGCGTGGGTAGACTCGAAAGACGTCAACCCCATGACGTCCTCGGTGGCTTTTTCTAACTACGTTAATCGAACGTTCTATGACCCAGAAGAGGAAGTGCTCTCTCCCTCAAACTACAACGTAGAGCATCGTGTTACGGCGGTTCTGAACTACAACGTCAATTTGTTCGGTAGTTACAACACCCGCTTCTCGCTGTTCGGTCAGTCAAGTTCAGGTGTGCCCTACAGCGTTACGCTAGGTGGCTTCGAGGGTACAAGCTTGGCCTATGGCTTTACGCCTTACCTGGACTTCCTCGAGCACGTCTTGGTGGAGCCTGGAACGCGTAACAACCGTCGAGGTAGTTCTTGGACAAAGGCAGACCTGCGCATCTCGCAGGAGTTGCCTGGGCTTAGCGACGAGCATAGCGCCCGAGCCTTTGTGGTTGTTGATAACTTTACGAACCTACTCAACGATGACTGGGGTGTCCTCTACAAGCCTAACTTCCCGTATGGCGTCACACAGGAAGACATCGATGCGGGTCGTACCGAGTCGCGTATTGGCGGAGCGTCGCTCTGGGAGATTCGGGTAGGGTTTAGTTACAACTTCTAATTACCCACTGAATGAAAAGGCACCTTCGGGTGCCTTTTTTTTGTCTGTAAGTTTTGTGAGGGAGGCTTAGATATTCCTAAAAGTTATGTGTTTTTATTTAAAAATTAATATAAGGCAAAACTTACATTAATTTTTGTTACCTTTAATGTAGAAATAGGTAACATATAAACCAAATGATGCTTGTCTACGTTAACAAGGAGGTAACATGAACAGCACGAATTCAGGATGGTTAAACTTTGCAAGCACGGCATTCACCTTTTCTGTGGTGATCTCCGTCATGTTTTATTCTGTAGGGTCCATGGTTTGAAGGACAGTTTGCGAAAGGTTTCGAGAGGTAAGGGACTTGTGCCCACGCTGATCGCGCTGGTCGTGATAACGCTCGTCACTGAGCGAGGTCTATCATCGACCATGAGAAAGCCCGGAATATTTGTAACGCGGTCGGCGCAGGCAGGTGTTTACGTCCCCGCCTTCATGGACTCGCTGTAAGCGCGCGCATGGGCACCCCCTTCGTGGGGCCTGTTATGTGAGCGTGGTAACGACATATTTACTCGCCTTTTCCGTTTTGCCAGTAAGTGAACGGCCAGCATAAAAAACCTGATCTCATAATCTGATTTAATGACTTAGGTCGTCACACACCAGCCTGTGGCCGCAGCATTTACGCCGCTCATTGGCCGAGTCGCTCTCGATAAGTAAATTGTAATATTAAGTTTGGACGACCCTCCGTTTCTCGGTATGGTTACGCCTTCCAATTTTTCGGGGCGTCTTATGCACAGCGTTTTCGGCATGCTGGTCATCGTGGCTTTCGCCTATACAGTCTCCTCCAGTCGGGAACACATTGCCTGGCGGACTGTTGGCATTGCATTTGTTATTCAGTTTGCGATTGGCGGCTTAGCGCTATTCACCTCGTGGGGAAATCGGGCGCTTAGTGCAGCCGCTGATGCGACCGGGGCATTATTGAGCTATTCCCGCGCCGGCATTGATTTTATGTTCGGTCAATTAGCAGCCTATGACGGTCCTATCGGTTTTGTGTTTGCCGTAAATGTCCTGCCCGTGGTGGTGTTCTTCAGTGCTTTCATAGCGGTGATGTATCACCTTGGGGTCATGATGTGGATTGTTCGGTTTTTGGGTGGTGGCTTACGGCGACTGCTCGGGACGAGTCATGCCGAATCGATGTCAGCCGCAGCCAATATTTTTGTGGGTCAGGCCGAAGCGCCTTTGGTGGTGAAGCCGTTTATTCCAACGATGACGCGCTCCGAATTATTTGCCGTGATGGTAGGCGGGCTCTCGACAATCGCAGGCTCGGTTATGGCCGGTTACGTCGCCCTGGGGATACCGTTGGAGTACCTAGTTACAGCGAGCTTCATGGCGGCACCCGGTGGTCTAATGATGGCCAAGCTCATCGAGCCAGAGACAGATAATCCGATTGTGCCCAAAGTGGGTGATACATCGACGACGCCACGTTACGTTAATCTCATCGATGCGGCGGCGACTGGGGCGCTCGATGGCTTGCGTATGGCGGCGGCAATTGCCGCGATGCTCATCGCTTTTGTCGCCCTGATAGCGCTTGTAAACGGCATACTGCAGTACTTCGGTGCTTACGTGGGTTTCGGCGAAGTAACCTTAGAGATGATTCTTGGCTTTCTCCTGAGTCCTGTCGCGTGGCTTTTGGGTGTGCCCTGGGCTGACGCATCCATCGCTGGAAGCCTCATTGGTCAGAAGCTGATACTCAATGAGTTTGTTGCGTATGTTGCATACTCTGACGTCAGCGCTTCGATGTCGCCCATTTCACAAGCTATCGTTATTTTTGCGCTCTGCGGTTTCGCAAATCTCTCGTCCATTGCCATATTGCTGGGCGGTCTGGGTGCGTTGGCGCCTTCTCGGCGAGACGATATTTCACGATTAGGTGTTCGAGCACTTATCGCTGCCACCTTGGCGAATCTAATGAATGCAGCGCTGGCTGGGTTTTTCCTGTCACTACCGGGGGCTGCCGGTTGAGTATGAACACACAGACACCCTCAGAGTTACCGCTGATCGACTTCAATAAGGAGGGCGCCAGTCAGTCGTTTTTCGACAGCTTGAGGACGTTCGGATTCGCGACCCTCGTGAACCATCCGCTGGATATGGTCCGAGTGGACCGTATCTACACGAGTTGGCGTGACTACTTTGCCGCGGGTGTTGGTTCACAGTTCGTTATGGATCCAAAGAATCAAGATGGCTACGTAACACTTGAGCAAGCCGAGAGTGCGAAAGGCCAGGTATTGAGAGATCACAAAGAGTACTTTCAATTCTATGACTGGGGGCGATGCCCTGAGCACCTAAAGGAAGACCTAAGCGATCATTTTCAAGATTGCGTTCGTTTTTCCGCTACCTTGCTTCAGTGGGTTGCATCCCACCTTCCTCAAAAGGTCGCTGAGTCACTCTCGATGCCCTTAGAGGAGATGATTCAAGAGAGCGCACAGTCGATGTTGCGCGTCCTGCATTACCCGCCCGTGCCTGATGGTTCGGCACTTCCTCGCGCGGCGGCGCATGAAGACATTAATTTGCTGACTATTCTGCCCGCGTCAGACGGTCCTGGCTTGGAGCTTCAACTGCAGGACGGGAAGTGGATTGAAGTCGTCAACCGGCCCTCTCAGGTTGTCGTAAATATTGGCGATATGCTCCAGGAGGCCACGGGCGGTTACCTGCGTTCGACGACCCACCGTGTTGCTGCCACCAAGACTGAAGATCTGCGCCGCGGACGCATGTCCTTGCCACTTTTTCTGCACCCCCGGCCCGATGTCGTTTTGTCAGACCGATACACTGCAAATGCGTATCTTCAGCAGAGACTCAAAGAGTTAGATGTTATTTAGGGCGATTGAGCGCCTGCTGACCGACCAGCCCTGCCAAAATAAGCAATAGCCCGGCAAGCGTGCTCGTAGCGACCGGCTCACCGAGCACTGTCGCGATGAAGACAAGCGATAAAGGTGGTGCGAGGAAGATGAGGCTGCTGACCCTAATGGGCTTGTCTGTGAGCTGCATGGCGTTCATCCAGAGCACGAAAGCGAGGCCCATTTCAAAAAGACCCACATAAAGACCGCCCATGAGGGTGCCCACGTTCATATCGGGTAGGCTCGCAGTTGCCGCTAATATCGCCCAAAGTATCGGGACCGCCATCGAGAAGTTGAGTAGCAAGGCCACCTCAGGATCCATCCTCTCGTGCTCGACGGTTCGGGTATTGATGACCCATGACAGCCCCCACAGCACCGTCGATCCGATGGCCAGTAACACGCCCGTTACGTTCTCAAATTCGAACGATGCGAGGTTGCCGTCTGTGACAATAATTAGAATGCCAAGATAGCTTAAGAGCGCCAGCGCTGCCTCCTTTCCTGACGGAAGACTGCGTGAAAAGCACGATGCGATAAGCGGAAGCGTGAGTCCCCAAGTGTAGTTGATCGCCATCGCGTCCTGCGCAGGTAGCAGGTCATAAGCGCTGAACAATACCCAGTAAAAGAGGGTGGGGTTGAGGAAGCCTAAGCTAAAACACCGTAGGAGCGAACGCCTCGAAAGGGCGGTGAAACTCAAAAGCGTTCCTCGGGACACAAGCCGCGCAGCAAAGAACAACCACGATACCGTCGCGGCAAGCGTAATGAGCTGCATAGGGGAGCTGAACTCCAACGCCCATTTAAACGCCGTGGCCATGGTGCTCCATAGGCCAACTGCCGCCATCCCATATACCAGCGCAAGACGATTTGTTGATGGGGTTCCTTCAGACATAGGTTTCGGACTGTATTCCTCGCTAGCCAATGAGTAGACTCGAAGCCGTATTCGAAGCCTATCTAAGAGGAGCCAACAATGGGCCACATCAGCAAAAATGTCACCCTCGATAACCCAGCCTACATCCATGAATCGGCGTGGTTATATGGGAAGGTCTATATTGGCCCTGGAGCCTCGGTATGGCCCAACGTTGTGACACGTGCTGAAACGTATGAGATTCGCATTGGTGCACGAACCAACATCCAAGATTTTGTCATGATCCATGTCGGTGCGGCCTCGCCAACGATTGTTGGGGAAGAGTGCTCTATTACGCATCATGCAACCCTTCATGGCTGCACGATAGGTGATCGCTGCTTAATCGGTATTAACGCGACGATCATGGATGGGGCAAAAATCGGCAATAACTGCATTGTCGCGGGGCACACTATTGTCACGGAGGGCAGTGAGTTTCCCGACAACACGATCATTGCAGGCGTGCCCGGAAAGGCCGTTGCGACCAGAGACTGCGGTGAGGCTAACCTTGTGAATGCCAAGTTTTACAGTGCCATGGCCGAGACCTATGCAGCGGGTGACGATCGCTTATCGAAAGAAAAGGTCGATGAGGTTCTCAGCTCTTTGAGTTCCTGACCTGGTGTTGCCGGTAGCGCTAGGAGTTTGGCTCCCCGAGCGCGTCTTCAAGGTTCTCCATGGCGCCGCCATCAAAGACGCGTTGAAAGCCAGCGGCTTTTAGCCGCGTTTTAGCTTGCGCAGAGCGTCGTCCGCTTCTGCAGTAAACAATGACCTCGTCATCCAGAGCGACACCGGACTTGAGAAGGGAATCGGGTAACCCCTGAAGTGGGTGGTTAAGAGCACCATTGAGCGCCCCCGCACCGAATTCCTTCTCGGTTCGCACATCTATGAGCGTAGGCGATGTGACACCCGCTTGAATGACCTCAAGGTCCGTTGCCCAAACGGCGCTTATCCCCATCAGGAAGGTGGTGAGTCCCGCAATAAAAAGGGCGCCCATTCGCGCCCTTGGAGAAGACACGCACCGAGGAGCACCTCGTCGCGCTTGGCCTTTCTCTGTTAGTCCTCTTTGATCCATACACTTGCCGCTCTGAGTGCCGCTTCGCGGGTAGGATACTGCATATCAGCCGAGAGATATTCATTGACGCCGAGGCCTGACAGCACGCCATCAACCTCATCTCTGATACCACAGGCATACACACGCTTTCCCGATGAATGCGCATCGACGGTAATGGTCTCGACTGCACGCGCTGCTGACACATCCATAAATGAAACTTGGCTGAAGTCGAGTAGAAGCGCTTTGTGATCGTGTCGACCAACACGTTCTCGGACTTGATGACCTAAGTCAGCCGCCGCACCAAAGCTTAGAGGACCGCCAAAATCAAAGAGGGTGATATCGTCGCTGATTTGGCTATAAATCGCCGCCTCCTCGTCACTTAAACTGTGGTCTTCCTCACCGTCAGCACCACTCGCCTTGCGAAGTTGCTCGTCGGCTATTTGCTTAACGAACGCAAGCGCGGCGATCACGACACCTGCTAGCACAGCCGTAATAAGATCGACAAATACCGTAAGACCTAGAACGAGTGCCATGAGCATAAGGTCAAAGCGTGGCCCTTTATGGGCTCGCTTGAGGTAAGCGATATCGATGATGTCGTACCCGACTTTAACCAGGATGCCGGCAAGAACCGCATGCGGGATTTTTTCTGCAAGCGGAGCCAGCACTACTACTACGGCGAGTAACAACAAGCTGTGCAGCATGCCTGAAATTTTTGTGCTGCCGCCTGTGCGAATGTTGACCACTGTCCGCATCGTAGCGCCCGCTCCAGGAATTCCACCAAAGAAACCCGCTACGGTATTACCCAAGCCCTGACCAATCAGCTCACGGTTTGAGTTGTGTCGAGTTCGCGTCATGTTGTCTGCAACAAGCGAGGTCAGCAGAGAGTCAATGGCTCCGAGAACCGCCAAAATAAATGCTGCTTCGAAAATGATGATGGCAGTGTCTGATTCAATGGTAGGCACAACCAAGCCCGGCAGGCCTGTTGGAATATCACCCAGAATAGGCAGGCCTTCGATGTAGAGGCCAATGATGGTTCCCGTTATCAAAGCTGCCAGGGGTGCAGGTACGACTTTGCCCCACTTCGCTGGCCATGTGAAAACCATCGCGAGCGTCAGCAAACCCACAAAAAGGGCGCCGAAATGAGGGTCTGATACCGCGTTTGGTACTTCAAGAAGGGCCGGTATCGTCCCGCTGCCTGCAGGTTCATGCCCGAAAAGGCGGGCGAGCTGAAGCGCGATGATGATGCACCCAATACCGCTCATAAACCCGGAAACCACAGGGTAGGGGACAAGTCGGATGTACTGACCAAAGCCAAGCACGCCAAAGGCAATCTGAATGACGCCGGCAAGCACCACAGTTGCAAAAACGAGGGATGGGTCGCCACTCAGGGACGAAAAGACGCCTGCAAAAACGACGACCATCGGCCCCGTGGGACCGGTAATCTGGGAGCCCGTACCCCCAAAAAGAGCGGCAAAAAAGCCGACAATGATGGCGCCGTAAACGCCGGCGATGGGTCCTGCACCCGAGGCCTCTCCAAAGGCGAGAGCCAGCGGTAAGGCCACGACACCCGCGGTTAAACCGCCGTAAACATCGCCGCGAAGGTTACTGGTATCGAAAAATTTACCACTCATTCACACGTTCTCTTTGAAAGTCAGGGAAGTATCGAAATAGGGGGTGTTCATAGCCAACCCCCATCGTTTGCTGAGGTCCTAGCCCTCGGGCATCGCTGAGCTATGGTGCTGAATGATCTTCCAGTCACCGTCACGTAATTCGTAGGTGTAGTTAAAGCGCGCGGAAACAGTTGAGCCATCGCCAAACGTGAAGACGTAAACGCCTGCGTTAGTCGCCAAAGTTTCGGACAAAACACGTGCGTTTGATTCGGTGATTACACCCTGCGGCTTTTTGGCGAGAAAAGCGACGAAGTAGTCTCGAATTTCTGCATGGTTGTGTCTCACCTGATTGGAAACTGTCGGCAGTAACACGGCGTCGTCAGCGTACATATTTGTTACAACATCAGGGTCGCCTGTTGCCAGAGCATCGTTCCAATCACCAAAAAGCGCGATTACATTTTCTTCGTTCACTTCTGTCTCCACAAAATTAAAAGGGGTGTTTTTACCTTGGGCGGCGTAATCACGCGCCTCTTACACCATAAAACGCGATTCCCACCAAATGTACGCTTGCACTCTATTGATTGGATGCGATAGTTGTTACTAATATATCGATAACTTTTGATAGTAAAAATCTATCACCTACGAGGACAGGCTACCTATGCAGTCAAAATCAAACTTAAGCCTACGGCAGCTCGAGTACTTTAAGACGATTAGTGACATAGGTAGTTTCCGCGGGGCAGCTGAGAGACTGGGGGTGACGCAACCCACACTCACCGCGCAAATTGCCACCTTAGAGGAGTCTTTGGGTGTGAAGCTCTTTGAGAGAACGCGTTCGGGTGCGACACCGACCGTTGCAGCGCGTGAGCTCATGCCTGTATGCCACCGAATTCAAGAAGAAGTACAAAGCTTTGTCGACACAGCCCATGGGTTTACTGGAGGCGTGGCGGGCACCTACCGTATTGGTGTGACACCTACACTGGGACCTTATCTTTTGCCACAAGTATTACCCGACATTCACGAGCGCTTTCAGGCGTTACGATTGTTTGTGAGAGAAGGCGTACCGGCCGATTTAAACCATGACCTGAGAAGTGCGAAACATGACCTCATCCTGTCTACGCAGCCTATCGCCGAAGCTGGGTTGGAAATAAGCCCTCTATTTCGAGAGCCACTCAAGTTGGTCATTCCTCTGGATCATCGCCTAGCGAATAAAAAAGTAATTAACCGAGTGGATTTGGTGGGCGAGGAAGTGCTGACGCTGGATGAACACCACCTGTACCACCGTCAGGTGACTGAGCTATGCCAGACGCTCGGTGCTACGACGCGACGCGACTTTGAAGGCACGTCACTCGACACGCTGCGCCAAATGGTCGTTATGGGGATGGGTATCACCTTTCTACCATCACTTTATGTGGCCTCAGAAATTCGTGAAACGGACCCGCTGCGCGTGACTGATGTCTCTGGCGTCAACATGTACCGGGATCATGCGCTGGCCTGGCGCACCCGCTCCCCGGCGCGCCCTTTATTCCGTCGGCTTGCGCAAACGATTCGTGAGCTGCTTCCCAATACGGGCGCGACAGAGCTTCGGGTGCTCTATTAACTCAGGGTGATTAACCCAGAGCGTCCCAGGCGCTCCCTGTTTGAGCGAGTAAAACAGAAAATAGCTGAGCGGAGATAACGGCGAGCGTGTAAGTAAAAAATAAATCGTGCCTACCTCCCGTGTAATTAGCGTAGGGCTGGCTTAGCGCCCTTGCGCGCGACAGTAATGCATCGCTAGTATCGACCAATACCTTCACTTAAGAGAGTCGTATGCAGTATCAATCGGAAACACCGTTTATCAATGTGAATCTCGATGCGAATTGTTTGTCGATCGAGTTCAATCGACCCGATGCGCTCAATGCATTGAGGCCGGAAATGCTGTCCGAGGCGACGCGATTAGTGGCACAGGCGAATGAAGACGATCGCGTTAAAGTCATTGTTTTGCGAGGCGCCGGTAGGGCTTTTTCGGCGGGCGTCGATCTGAAGGTTTTGCAAGGTGTTAAGCCGCAGGGCGGCATCATTGGCAACGTATTCGATAAGCCGGCCGAGGAACTTGCAGCTGCCATTCGTGACGCCGGTGTACCGGTTATCGCGCGTGCTGTTGGCGCCTGTTTTACGGGTGCTTTGGAAGTTGCCTTACATTGCGACTTTGTCTACACCACCCACACCACGAAGTTTGGCGATACGCACACCAAATTTGGACTTCGTCCTACTTGGGGAATGTCGCAAACGCTTCCGCGAGCAGTCGGCCAGAGGCGTGCCCGAGAGCTTTCCTTTACCGCGCGTATTTTCACCGGCGCTCAAGCGCTCAAGTGGGGGGTTGCTAATGCAAGCTTTGAGACAGCAGAGGCCCTAGACGAGGCCTTGGCTGCGACCTGCGCGCAAATTGCGGGTAACAGCGCAGAGGCTGTTGCGGCGATGAAAGATCTCTACAGACTCGCCGAGACAGAGCAAGGTATTCGCCCGTCCCTGGCGGGGGAAACCGCTTCAAATTACGATATTTCTGACACTGATGAGCGACTCTCGGCTTTCTAGTCAAGGTTGTGTCTAACCCCTCAGGGGGGGGCGTTTTTACACCCCTATTGCGTCAGAAAAAAAAGACGGTTACCGTCGCGTTTTTCGCGGTTGAGACACGCCATGAGTGCGGCAAAAAGCCTATTAAAGTCGCTGTATTTCGAAGTCATTCCGATGAAGGGCTTCGAAGAAAAGTTGGGTGTGCTCAAGGCCGGAGATCGCGTCGGTATTACCTGTTCGCCGAAGCAGGGTTTACAGGTCACGCTCGATACGGTTGCCCAACTTTCTGATCGCGGGTTTTCGCTGACGCCGCACCTCGCTGCGCGTCAGGTAATGAACAAGCAGCACCTAAAAGACATCGTTTCACAACTGACTGACAGCGGCATTACGTCGATCTTTGTGCCCGGTGGCGATCTCGATGAACCCATGGGTGAGTACGATAGTTCGGCGGCGGTCCTTCGTGATCTGTCTGAGATGGACCACCCCTTCACCCGAATTGGTGTGGCCTCTTACCCAGAGGGTCATCCTGCAATATCAGACGATCTCTTGTTCGAGGCGCTGGCGGCCAAGCAAGGTATTGCCACGCACATGGTGACTCAGATGTGCTTTGACATGCCTGTGCTCATAAAGTGGCTTTCTGACATGCGCGATCGAGGCATAACAACGCCTGTATGGATTGGTCTTCCCGGCGTCATGGACCGCATGCGTTTGTTTAAAACGTCGCTGCGTATTGGTGTCGGGCAGTCGGCCAAATACGCGAAGAAGCAAAAGGGACTCATTGGTATGTTCCTGCGAAGCCCTACCTATAAGCCCGACTCGCTATTCAAAGAATTACAACCCGCGATGGCTGATGAGCGCATGGCTATCGAAGGTTTGTACATGTTCACCTTCAACCAAATCGACAACACTGTTCAGTGGTCTCAAGAACAACTTAAACGCTTGGGCTAACCCGCCCACCGGAGACTTTTCCAATGACAAACAGCACCCCTCTCGCGATAGGAATCGGGCCGCGCGTACGCCGGTCGCCTTTTTTTGACTCGACTATTGACGCCGGTGTCCGGGCGTTCACGATTTATAACCACATGTATTTACCGGTGCATTTTGGGGACCCTCTGGCGGAATACTGGGGCATGGTTAATGGCGTTATTTTGGCGGATCACGCGGTGCAGCGGCAGGTAGAAATTAAGGGGCCGGACGCGCTGGCACTGACGCAACTTTTAACGCCCAGAGACATCTCGACCTGCCCCGTAGGCCGAGGTCGTTATGTCGTTTTTTGTAATGATCAGGGCGGCATCATCAACGACGCGGTTTTGTTTCGAATGGCAGAGGACTGTTTTTGGTTATCGCCCGGTGATGGCGACGTCATCTTGTGGGCGACAGGTCTTGCACTGGGCAAGGGTTACGATGTTGAAGTGAGCGAGCCTGATGTATCACCGTTGCAACTTCAGGGTCCCGTATCGCCGCATGTGGCAAAGAAGCTCTTTGGTGAGATTGCGCTTACGCTGGGTTACTACCAATGCGTTGAGCTTGAGCTCAACGATATTCCTGTTGTTCTTACTCGGACCGGCTGGAGTGGGGAGCTGGGCTATGAAATTTACCTTCTTGACCAGACGCGAGGTGCGGAACTGTGGGACCTCATAATGGAGGCGGGGAAAGAGTTCGGCATATTACCGGCTTGCCCATCGCTAATGCGCAGTGTCGAGGGTGGGATTTTATCGCACGGCTCAGATATTACGCCCTGTGATTCGCCATTCACCATTGGTCTTGAGCGACTCATGGACCTCGACAAACCGTCGGAGTTTATTGGCCGTGACGCGCTTAAGCGAATTGAACAAGAAGGGACGCCGCGCAAGTTAGTCGGTGCCAATTTTGGAGGTGAGGCCATTGGTGGCAACGATAAGTTCTGGGATGTTTATTCCGAGGGCGCGGTTGTTGGACACATTACCCGCTGCTGCTATTCACCACGACTCGAGCACAACATTGCCCTGGTGAACGTGCCAACCGAGTTGTCAGCGCCCGGCACCCAAGTCCAACTCGATATTCGCGGCACGCTAGTGGACGCTGAAATCGCCGCTTTGCCCTGGTTCCAGTCGCATAAGACCATCCCAGAGGGAATCTGAACAGCTTGATGCAAGTTTGCACCCTCATTCTTCGTGGGTGCTTGGGCGCCAATCGGCCTGTTCGAGTTGACGGTCTGAACTTCGTATCGACAGGTCGCCGATTCGCCCACGACGTCAGTTGTTTGTGCTGCGTGTTTCGTTGACGTAGTGTGAGAAAAAAGAAATAAGAAAGGGTTGAAGGATGAAGAGTCGAGCAGCAGTTGCTTTTAAGGCGGGCGCCCCACTTGAGATAGCCGAAGTGGATGTTTCAGGACCCCGCGCAGGCGAGGTCATGGTTGAAATTAAGGCCACGGGAGTTTGCCACACCGACGCGTTCACGCTTTCTGGCGATGACCCTGAAGGTGCATTTCCCGCGATATTGGGCCATGAAGGTGCTGGCGTAGTAGTTGAGGTGGGTGAGGGCGTTAAGTCGGTCAAACCAGGTGACCACGTTATTCCTTTGTACACACCCGAGTGTCGAGAGTGTAACTTCTGTCTGCATCCCAAAACGAATCTATGCCAAGCTATTCGAGAAACGCAGGGGCAGGGTCTCATGCCCGACCATTCCAGCCGTTTCACATTAGATGGCGAGCCAATTCTCCATTACATGGGATGCTCAACCTTTTCTAACTACACCGTTTTACCGGAAATCGCGGTTGCGAAAGTCCGTGAAGACGCGCCGTTCGATAAAATCTGTTACATCGGTTGTGGTGTGACTACGGGTATTGGTGCTGTTGCTTTTACGATGAAGGTTGAGGCGGGATCAACGGTCGCTGTCTTCGGTTTGGGCGGTATTGGACTCAATGTTATTCAAGGCGCTCGGATGGTGGGAGCTACTCGGATCATCGGCGTTGACTTAAACCCAGCGAAAGCGACGCTTGCACGCCAATTTGGGATGACAGACTTCGTGAACCCCAGCGAAGTTGACGATGTTGTTGACCATCTTATTCAAATGACAGGCGGCGGTGTTGATTACAGTTTTGAATGCATAGGTAACGTCAATGTCATGCGCCAAGCGCTCGAGTGTTGTCACAAGGGCTGGGGACAAAGCTGTGTTATTGGTGTCGCAGGTGCTGGACAAGAAATATCAACGCGCCCTTTCCAGCTGGTGACAGGTCGGTCGTGGCGAGGGTCCGCATTTGGTGGTGCGCGAGGCAGAACAGACGTTCCGAAAATCGTCGATTGGTATATGGAAGGCAAAATTAATATCGACGAGATGATTACCCATACCATGCCGCTTAACCAGATCAACGATGCCTTTGACCTGATGCATGCAGGAAAGAGTATTCGGTCTGTGGTGACGTTCTAATGGCACTCGAGCGCCTCTCTGAGGCTCGTTGCTTTGGAGGGGTACAGCGGCGTTACAAAGGTGCCTCTCAGGTGCTTTCGGGGGACGCTGTCTTCTCTGTTTTTTTACCCGATTTTGCTGCCGCTAATCCCGTTCCAGTCGTCATTTATCTCTCGGGACTTACCTGTACCGACGAGAACGCTGTGACCAAATCCGGCGCACAGCGGATAGCGAGTGAGCTTGGCATTGCTGTGGTTTTTCCTGACACCAGCCCACGTGGCGATAACGTAGCTGACGACCCTGACGGTGCTTATGACTTGGGCCTTGGCGCCGGTTTCTACCTGAACGCGACGCAGGCGCCATGGTCTGATCATTACAAAATGGAAGAATTTATCGTCGCTGAGCTGCCGTCGTGGCTGGGCGATATCGAAGGCTTAGATGTTGCCCGAGTAAGTATCAGTGGCCACTCGATGGGCGGTCATGGTGCGATGAGTTTGGCCCTGAAATATCCGGGACGTTATCGCTCAGTGAGCGCATTTTCTCCCATTTGCGCGCCGGCGAGCTGTCCTTGGGGGCATAAGGCGTTCTCCGCTTATCTTGGTGAAGATAAAGAAGAGTGGAAACTGCACGATAGCTCTGAGCTCATTCGCTCGGGCGCAAAAGCCATACCGCTCCTGGTTGATCAAGGTGCCTCAGATCAGTTTCTTGTCGAGCAGCTCAAACCTGAGTTACTCAAGGAGGCTTGCGACATAACCGCCTTTCCGCTCACCTACAGAGAGCATGATGGTTATGATCATAGCTATTTCTTCATCGCGACCTTTATGGAAGATCATCTGCGATTTCACGCAAAGCATTTGGCTCAATCAGAGTAAGCGTCCGCTGAGGCAGCACAGCTCGTTCGCTCACGGTGTCGTCCTCTCCTGACGAAAGAAACGACACCGTGTAATGCTTGGTACTATGGCGAGTCGGTTTGCGGCTAGGCGGTTTGCGACCTGTCAGTCAAATTGCGAGAAAGAGGTCGAGACCACTAAGCACCAATACTAGGCGCAAGATAAGTTTTGAGCGCTTGTCGAGTGCATCAAACTGCTTCTTGAGTTCCGCCAGTTCTTCTTTCGCAGTGTCACCTGCATCGACAATTTTCTCGCGACTTGCTGCTATTGCACTTGCGGCAGCGACACCGGCCGTCGATACCCCCATGGCACGGAGTAAGCGGCGGCGGCTCAGTAGTGATGTGTCAGTTTGGTCGTCGGTCATATCGGTAATTACGGACTCCTGCTCAATTAAGACTGATTAAACACGGGTTTTCGTTTCTCGAGGAAGGCTGCCATTCCCTCCTGCGAATCAGGCGTCCCGAGCGTCGCTGCGACGGCCCGTTTCTCATCGTCAATGGATTCATCGAGGGTTTTGGTTTCAAACCCGACAACGGTATCTAACACCGCTTTCACGGCAAGGCGGGGTTGCGCAGCCAGCTCTTCGCCAAGCGCTTGTGCGCGCGCTTTTAATTGCTCAAGCGGAACCACCTCCGTCACGAGACCCATCTTTAGTGCTTCGTTTCCGTCGATTTTACGGGCGCGCAAAATCATATCGAGCGCATGCGACCGACCCACGACACGAGGAAGGCGAGCTGATCCGCCCCAAGCAGGGACACTGCCTAAATCCATTTCGGGCAGTCCTATTTTTGCTCCTTCGCTCGCTGCGATACGAAAATGGCAAGCCAGAGGTAACTCAAGTCCAGCACCGAGGCAGTAGCCGAAGAAGGTGGCGATCGCGGGTGTCCCACCGTTTTCGATCATGCCCAGCACACGGTGGCGTTGTGCGAAAAACGCTTCTGGACTGCCCGCGCGTTTAATGCCCTCGGGGATTTGTCTGAGATTCATGCCAGCGGAGAAATTCGCTAGGCCCTCTGCGGTGAAGACCATGGCGCGAATCGCGTTATCAGCGAGCACCTCGGGCAGTTGCTCTTCCAGACGATCGATGTAACTCACCGGCATGAGATTGAAGGGCGCGTCGTTAACACTGAAGGTCGCAACGTGATTGGTTACCGAAAAAAGATAGGGATCGTTCATCACGGTGCTCTCCGTTGCAGCATCACTTTTGGTGTTTTAGTCAGCGAGCCATTTGTACATCACAAAGGCATCGACCAAACCCAGTGTCGGATGGTTAAAGGCCCGCGGCAAGGTCCCGACAATATCGAAACCCAATTTTTTCCAGAGTGCGACAGCGATGTCATTACTAGACGCGACAAAGTTGAATTGCATGGCGCGATAACCCATTTCGACGGCAATACCCTGAGAGTGCAGGCACATTTTTTGAGCCAAGCCTCTGCCGCGAGCCGCGTTTGTTACCATGTAGCCGCAATTACAGACGTGCTTACCCGGGCCATCCTGATTGGTTTTCAAGTAGTAGGTTCCCAGAATCTCGCCGTTTTCTTCCAAGACAAATGTTCGATCGGGCTTTGTCATCCATAACATTTCCGCGGTCGACCTGTCGGTGTCGACAGGGTAAGCATAGGTGTCGCCGGCCTTAGTTATTTCGCTGAAGATGGGCCAAATATTGGGCCAGTCAGCCGCCGTTGCCTCGCGGATCATATTTAAAAAATAGTGTAAATGAACGGTGCTAGCGCCGAGCCTTGTGTCATAACAACCAACACACCTAGCAGGAGCATGATGCCAATGATGGGTGCCATCCAGAGCTTCTTGCGCTCTAGCATGAAACCCCAGAGGTCCTTTAGTAGGTCAAACATTAATAAGGTCTCTCAAAGTGGTCAGCGTCTCGTTGACTGCT
Source organism: Candidatus Paraluminiphilus aquimaris (assembly GCF_026230195.1). Taxonomy (NCBI): domain Bacteria; kingdom Pseudomonadati; phylum Pseudomonadota; class Gammaproteobacteria; order Cellvibrionales; family Halieaceae; genus Candidatus Paraluminiphilus; species Candidatus Paraluminiphilus aquimaris. The sequence goes on from NZ_CP036501.1 coordinate 1,093,702, forward strand.
CGTCACGCGATAACTGTCTTGGGTGGTATCCCCTGTTTTGCGCAACAGCGCATCTCGACCGACGAGGCTCATGATTATGCCAAGCGGTGCGAATACCAAATAGTAAAGCATGAACATGATAATACGGGTATTGACGTAACCGGCGATCAGTCCGAACCGCATCCAGGCGCGGTAAAATGGCGTGAGTGCGCGGGGCAAAATAACGGCAATGGCGCTTAGAATGGCAGCAATAGCCCAAGGCCAAGGTGGGAATGGGTGTCCAAGCATCCACGGCAGCAAGACGCCAAACAGTGCGACAAGTATTGCGCTGAACAGGAGACCGAACTGGCGAAGTTCTCTCGGGGTTGTGGGTAGGTCGGGTGTTTGATTCATCACAATTGTCAGTCCAGCTGAAACGTTTCTTTCCATGATTCGTCGTCATGCCATTCGGGTTGCTCGGCTTTGATGAGTAGCGCATTTTCCAAAACCAGCAGATCCATCTCCGTTCGCATGAAGCAGCGATACGCATCTTCAGGCGAACAGACAATGGGCTCGCCGCGAACGTTGAACGAGGTGTTGATCAGCACGGGACAATCTGTCACCGCCTCAAAGGCTGAGAGCAGGCCATGAAAACGCGGGTTTGTCTCCTCGTGCACGGTCTGTAGTCTCGCAGAGTAGTCAACGTGCGTGATGGCGGGTACCTGTGAGCGCGCGACGTTGAGTTGATCAATGCCAAACAAGCTCTTCTCCTCATCAGACATGGGGAGGCGCCGCTCTTCCCTAACGGTTGCAACCTTAAGCATGTAGGGGCTTGTGCTCTCGGTATTGAACCATTGGGATACCGCGGCGGCTTTAATAGCAGGGGCAAACGGCCTGAACGACTCGCGATTTTTGATTTTAAGATTCATGACCGACTGCATGGTGGGTGAACGCGCATCACCAATAATCGATCGAGCACCCAGTGCACGCGGACCAAATTCCATTCGACCATTGAACCAGCCGACCACCGCACCACGATCCATCGCGGCGGCAATCTCGGGCATTAACTCGGTGTCATCGTATCGATGAAACGGGGCTTCGACACCCCTTAAGTAGTCTTCTATTTCGTCCTGACTGAATGACTTTCCAAGGTAAGCGCCGTGCATTGTATCGTTGAGATCATTGGCCTCTCGGGGTTTGTTTAGGTACTCATGCCATGTCGCAAGCGCTGCGCCCAAGGCACCGCCGGCATCGCCAGCTGCTGGTTGTATCCAAATCTGCTCGAAGGGTCCCTCGCGCTCGAGTCGACCATTGGCCACGCAGTTAAGCGCAACACCGCCGGCGAGGCACAGGTGATCAACTTCGAGCTCTTTATGAATCGTCGTGGCAAGCTTTAATACAATGTCTTCGGTTACCACTTGGATGGATGCGGCGATGTCCATTTCACGTTGCGTAAGCTCAGCCTCAGGCTTTCGAGGTGGACCACCAAACAAGGCATCAAAGCGGCGATTGGTCATGGTTAGCCCGGTCGCGTAGTCGAAGTAGCGCATGTCGAGTCTAAAGGTTCCGTCGGGCTTGATATCGATGAGATGGTTTTTGATGAGGTCGACGTACCGCGGTTCGCCGTAGGGTGCGAGCCCCATGAGTTTGTATTCACCGGAATTGACCTTGAAGCCGGTGTAGTAGGTGAATGCTGAATACAGCAGCCCTAAGGAGTGTGGGAAGCGTATTTCCCATTGCGGTATCAGTGTCGAGCCATCGCCCAGCCATACTGAGCTGGTCGCCCACTCGCCTACCCCGTCTAGGCAGAGCACGGCCGCTTTTTTGAACGGGCTGGCGAAAAAGGCCGAGGCGGCGTGCGACCCATGATGTTCGTGAAACAGAAGGGGTGGTAAAGCTGTCTGCTCCAGCCCCGATAAAGAGCCCAGTTCACGTTTCAGTGTTACTTTTAAAAAGAGTTTCTCTTTTAGCCAGACCGGTATGGCCATGACGAACGAGCGAAAACCTTTGGGGGCGAAAGCGAGATAGGTCTCCAGCAGCCGCTCAAACTTCACCAGCGGTTTGTCATAAAACGTAATGTAGTCGATCTCGTCGAGACTCAGGCCCGCCTCGTCGAGGCAATAGCTGATGGCATTTGCGGGGAAGGCGGCATCATGCTTTTTTCGCGTGAAGCGCTCCTCCTGCGCTGCGGCCACAATCTCGCCGTCGACCAGTAATACGGCGGCGCTGTCGTGGTAATACGCAGAGAGGCCTAGAATGTTGATTGACGTTCTCATTAGCTTTAGTGTCGTCCGCCTCCAGAGAGTCTGGCTATCTTTGTTACTGTGTAAGCAACGCCTTGAGGACTGTATCTCATGTCACAAGCAAGAAACGCATTATTCACCATCATAACGGCTGTCGTTATCCCTCTGCTATTTTTTGTCCTGCTCGAGGGTGTTTTACGTTTAGTGGGCGTTGGTACCGATTTCAATTACTTCAACGAGATCGAGATTGAGGGTGAGATTTACTATCAGGAAAACATCGATTTTGCTGATCAATTTTATCCGTCCTCGCTGAATGTAGGGCCTCTGCAAAACACGTTTGTAAAAACGGCGAGCGACAACCGTCTGCGAGTCTATGTATTGGGCGGCTCCGCCGCTATGGGGTTTCCGCACAAAAACCATGGTGTCGACAGACTACTCACTGCCCAGCTGAACGCGCTATTTCCCGACAAGGAAGTCGAGGTGATCAATACGGCGATGACGTCCGTCAATTCGCACGTTGTTTACCAGGTGGCTGAAACGATCCCTGCAAACTCGGCCGATGTGGCTGTGATACTCATGGGAAATAATGAGGTCGTAGGGCCCTATGGCCCTGGAACATTCAATCAAAACTTTCTTTCAAGTCTCGGTGCCATAAGAACGTTGCAGTGGGCAAAGCGGCTCCGTATCTGGCAGTGGCTCGATCAAGCCTTTCAAGGGGTCCAACCGAGCGACGCAAAGACTGACCTTGAGTGGCAAGGAATGCAGATGTTTGTCGAGAACGGCGTGGCTGAAAGCGACCCGCGCATGAGCGACGTGTATGCGCACTTTGAGGCTAACCTCAGAGATATCATCGATATTCTGTCGAGCAAAGGAATGCACGTTGTATTGTCCACCGTGCCGGTCAACCTTCGCCATTCAGCGCCATTTTTATCGGTGACAGATAACGCGTTGAGTCCTGAGCTGAGTCAGCAAGTCTCGGATCTTAAAGCGCGTGCCGCGGCACAATCTCGCAATTTACAATGGCGTGCGGCCTCAACCTTATGGCAGCAGGCCATCGAAATAGATCCAGGTCACGCTGACAGCCATTTTCAGCTGGCGACGAGTCTTGAGCGGCAGGGCGATCATCTCGGCGCTAAACGGCACTTCGAGCGTGCACTGGACCTCGATGCGCTGAGGTTTCGTGCCGATACCAAGATCAATGACCGTATCAGAACAGTGAGCAAAGATTACCCCTCAGCATCACTGAGCTTTGTGGACAGTGCCGCTGCGTTCGATCGTGCAAGCACGCCCTTTCCTCCCGGGTGGGAGTCTCTCGTGGAGCACGTGCACTACACGTTCGCAGGGAATGATGTTTTGGCCCGTATCTTTTCTCGCGCGATAGCAACTCAAGTCACAGGTGAAAGGCCGCAAGGCGTACTTAACAGTGAAGAGGTGGCAGAGCGTGTTGGTTATCCCAATCACGAGACAATTGAAAATATAAAAAACTTACAGGGTATGGCTGAGCAGCCTCCCTTCCCGGGTCAGAGTAATTACACGGATTACCTAGCGCAGATGGCCGTCGAGCTGTCAAAAATTAAGGGTCAAGTGGGCGAGCCCAAGGATGTGGTACGAAGACGTCAAAAGGTGCTGACACAGGGAAATGCTGACTGGAAAGTCCATTTCGAGATGGCTGCACTCGCGAAATACCTTAAAAATAAACAGGCTCAGTACTACCACCTAACAACCTTAAACGAGATTTATCCGCACAATCGTGAGAGTCAGATGAATCTTGCTACCTTACTGAGTCAAGATGGTCGATGGGCAGAGGCCATCCCCATTCTCGAGCGATCTTTGCGCTACACACGAGGCCGAGAACAACAAACAGTTGAGACTTTAGGTTGGCTGGGCACTGCGAAATTACGTGTAGGCGCCGTGCAAGAGGCTGTTGGGTTGCTTGAGTCGATACCAAAGGATTACCCGCAGCAAGTGGGTCTGAGCCTGAGGGCATATGGCAATTTGATCAAACACGCGGTTGACAGCGGCGACAGGCCATTGGTCGAGGCGTATCTTGATGATTTACAGACCTATGCGCAGCACCTAAAAGATACGGGTCTGGCCGATGACTACCCAATGCTTGCTCGAAGGATGTCTCAGCTACTCAATATGGGCGGCGATCCAGTTGCCGCCCGTCAATGGCGCTAACCCGGAGGCCTTTGCCAGCGGGCGCAAACTTCTGTTTAATCCGGTGAAATGTAACGACTTTGTCGAGGGCATTATGGCGACGGAACTTATTTTAAAAACGCTGGACAAGGGCGTCCTCTGGCTCACACTTAACAACGAAAAACAGCGGAACCCGCTCTCCAGCCAGATGCTGTCCACTCTTACCTCAGTTCTCGACGAGGCCTATGTCGATGATGCTGTGAGATGCATTGTCATCTCGGCCAAAGGCGCCGTTTTTTCCGCGGGACATGACTTAACGGAAATGGCGAGGGGGCCGGATGAGACGCAAGAAGCATGGCGCCCAAGGATTCTCTCAATCCTCGAAGCCTGCGCCACGATGATGCAGCGCATCGTCCACGGTCCCAAAGCAGTCATTGCCTGTGTGCAGGGCACTGCAACGGCAGCGGGCTGTCAGCTCGTGTCGGCTTGCGATATGGCGATTGCCTCCAGTGATTCCCGTTTCTGTACGCCGGGCGTAAATCTAGGTGCCTTTTGTACGACACCCCTAGTGGGCATTGGTCGCAACCTCTCTAGAAAGCACGCACTTGAAATGGCGCTCACGGGCGAGTTTTTCAGTGCGGCTGATGCAGAGCGATTTGGCCTGATCAATCGCAGTGTGTCACCTGACGACGTTGTAGCTGAGACCCAGGCCTTGGCGGCGCGCATCGCCTCGCGCTCGCCACAAAGTATCCGCGATGGTAAGACGGCCTTTTACACACAGATTGAAATGCCTCTCAACGATGCCTTTGAGCACGCCAACCGAGTCATGGTAGAGGCAATGACCTCCGATGAATCGCGCCAGGGTGTGAAGGCGTTCTTTGAAAAGCGTACCCCAGAGTGGGGGTGATCGCGTGCTGATCGAGTCCGATCAGGGTCTCGCCAATCTGCTTAAGACCGTGCGCCATGTTGCGCTGGTGGGTGCGAGCCATAAACCGGAGCGGCCGAGTTATCGAGTTCTGACGTTTCTTCTTGAGAAAGGCTATCGGGTCACGCCGGTAAATCCGGGTCTGGCGGGTCAAACCCTTCAGGGTCAGACCGTGGTCGGGGCACTGAGTGATATTGATGAACCCGTCGATATGGTGGATATCTTCAGGCAGGGTAGCGCGTTACCGGCGTTGGTCGACGAGGCCATCGCAATCGGTGCGCCTTCACTGTGGACACAGCTCGATGTTAGGCACCCTGAAGCTGAGCAAAAGGCGTTGGACAACGGGCTGACCGTCGTTATTGATAAATGCCCTGCGCAGGAATGGCCACGCCTAGAAGCGGGTGGCCTCATCTAAACGGGAGTAAGCGCCACCCGTTACATAACCGTAGCCTGGCAGGTTTGTAACTGCTCAGAGTGTGCTGCCCTTGGTTTCCTCCAAGTGAGATAGTGACCAGAGCGTCAGCAGGGCGGCAATCGCGATGTATACCGATACGTAGAAGATTCCGAAACTATCCCAAAGCAGAACGGCAATCGTCGGAGCCAAAGCCCCGCCGATAATGGCACCGAGTTGGTACCCGAGTGAGGCTCCTGAGTAGCGCACTTCAGTGCTGAATAGCTCCGTAAAATACGCCGCTTGCGGTCCGTACTGCATGCCGAGGAACAAGAGCCCAACAGTAATAGCTAAACAAATGAACAGCGGGTTACCCGTGTCAATCAGCGGGAACAAGGCAAAGCCCCAAGCGCCAGTAAGGATGGCGCCCCAACGATAGACATTTTTCCTGCCTATCCTGTCTGACAAGCCCGAGAAGTAGAATTGCGTCGGCACCATAATGGCGGCCGCCACGAGGACCGCAGTCAGCATCAAGTCTTTAGACAGCATTAGGTTGGGCGATTGCATCCCGTAAGAAATAACGAAAGCGATAAGAATATAAAACGTTACCTGTACGGAGAGAAACGCGCCGGCTGCCAACATAATGCGCTTTGGATATTTTCTAATGGCTTCAATAACGGGCGAGCGCTTAACGGTCTCAACCGGCTTGTCCGTTGCTGACTGTGCATTGCTGAGAGATTGAAACGCCTGGGTGTCCTCGATTTTGAGTTGTATGTACATCGAGATACCGATCAGCACGATGCTGGCAATAAAGGGAAGTCGCCAACCCCAATCCATGAACGCCTCGTCACTCATTGAGCTGCTGACGCCAATAAAGGCTAGGTTTGCCAGTACGACGCCGAGGGGCGCACCCGCTTGGGCATAGGCCCCGTACCACCCGCGCTGATCTGCCGGCGCACTCTCCGTGACTAACAACATGGCGCCACCCCACTGGCCACCAATCGCTAACCCTTGAACAAATCGCAGCAGCACAAGCAGTATTGGTGCAGCGACACCTATCGATGCATACGTGGGTAAAAAGCCGATGAGTGTGGTGGTAACGCCCATCATCATCAGGGCGACCACGAGTGTCCGCTTGCGACCAATACGATCACCGAAATGCCCAAAGACGACGCCACCAAGCGGGCGGGCTAAAAAGCCAACGGCGAGGGAACTGAAGCTAATTAGCAGCGCTGTCGTGGGATCTTCCTGCGGGAAAAATGCTATTGGGAAAATGACCGCCGCTGCGGTGGCGTAGAGAAAGAAGTCGTACCACTCGATGCTCGTCCCTGCGAGCGAAGTCAATGCGACCCGCCGCATGTTTTGCTGCTGATCCTGCCCTGTTGTGTCACTCATTGTTATATCTCTTAGTCTTGGCTTTTATTGTTAGTTCGATGATTGCTGAGCCATCAGCCTTCATCTAATAGCGAGATCGCGCGCGGGTCAATGGGTGGCGGGTGGGTTCAGAGCCTACTCAGGCTGCGGCAAAGGTGCATAAAGAGCGTATTAACTGCTCGGCTGAGGGCGATGACTGTGCAATCATTGTGCGACGAACCCATCAATAATAAGTGACAGTCACGCCATGGACGTACCAGCAACCGCGCCCTTTTATGACAAAACCAGCACCTTGGGACCACAACGCAGCTTCATCAACGGGAGTTACGTTTCATCCTCGTCGGGACAGACATTTCAAACGCGTCACCCCGGTACGGGCCATGTGATCTGCGACGTAGAAACTGCGGATGATCGTCTCGTCGACGCAGCAGTGGCTTCGGCTAGTGCGGCGTTTGCGGCGTGGTCCGCAATGCCCGTTGCCGAACGCGGCGCCATTTTGCGACGCGCGGCGGCGCTGCTGCGAGATCGAAATCAGGAGCTCGCGGAACTCGAGACGCTCGATACGGGGAAAGCGATTCAAGAGACAAGTGTTGTCGATATCATTAGCGGCGTTGAGGTGCTCGAATACTATGCGGGGGTTACGCAGAGCCTCGGTGGCTCGCACGTTGACCTACCACCCGAGGCCTTCGCCATTATGCGGCGAGAGCCGCTTGGCGTATGCGCCGCCATTGGTGCGTGGAACTACCCAATACAAATTGCGCTCTGGAAGTCGGCACCGGCGCTCGCTTGCGGTAATACGATGGTCTTTAAGCCCTCGGAAATGACACCGTTGACCGCCCTGAAGCTCGCTGAAATCTACACCGAAGCGGGTATGCCGGATGGGGTGTTCAACGTCGTGCTCGGCAGTGGTGAGACCGGTTCGGCCTTGGTGCAGCATCCCGACGTAGCGAAAATATCGCTCACGGGCTCTGTGGCGACGGGGAAGCGCGTTGCCGCATTGGCCGCCGAATCCCTAAAAAAAGTGACGCTCGAATTGGGTGGCAAGTCACCCATTGTGGTGTTCGATGACAGCGATATAGAGAGCGCTATTAACGCGGCTTTAGCGGGTAATTTTTATTCCACAGGTCAGGTTTGCTCCAACGGAACTCGGGTATTCGTTCATGACACTATCTTCGATCGTTTCGTTGAAGAGGTCGTAGAGCGGACGACGCGTATCCGCGTGGGTGATCCCTTTGACCCCGAAGTCCAAATGGGACCCTTGGTGTCAAAACAGCAACTTGAGAAGGTTGGCTCGTATCTCGAGCAAGCCAGCGCTTCAGACGATGTTGATATCCGCTGCGGCGGTGAGGTTCTCGCCACTGACGACCTTACTGGCGGCTACTTCGTCTCACCTGCCGTTGTGGTGGCCGCGAGCGATGACCATGCCGTTGTCACTGAGGAGGTGTTCGGGCCACTGATGACGATTTTAAAATTCACCGATGAGTCAGAGGTGATCGACCGCGCAAATGCCACGCGCCTGGGACTCGCCGCTGCCGTATTCAGCCAGGACTTTTCGCGCGCTCATCGGGTTGCTAATAAGCTTCAAGCCGGAATTGTGTGGATTAACGAATACAACATCACCCCGGCAGAAATTCCGTTTGGTGGATACAAAGAATCAGGAATCGGCCGTGAAAACGGCCTACAAACTATTGAGCATTTCACACAGACCAAGACGATCTATGCCAATCTAGGAAAGGTTGAACCGACGTATTAGTGCATGACTCACGAAGCAAGTCGCTCAGTGTGAGAGGGTGCGTAAAATCCTGAGTTCGAGAAAGAAAACAGGCCACAGAAATCTGTGCTTGTAGAGAAAAACAGGGAATAAAAAGAAGAGATTTTCGCGGTGGCACAAACATACGATTACATTATTGTCGGCGGCGGATCAGCGGGCTGTGTTCTGGCAAATCGGCTCTCCGCGAACAGCGAAGTCTCGGTTTTATTGCTGGAAGCCGGTGGCAGTGGTCGGAGTATCTTTGTTGATATGCCCAGTGCGTTCGCGATTCCCATGGCGTCAAAAGAATTTAATTGGGGCTTTTTTAGCGAGCCCGAGCCCGGTCTTGACGGTCGCCCAATGGATGCCGCTCGCGGTCGCGGTCTGGGCGGATCATCTGCAATCAATGGCATGGTCTATGTTCGTGGACACCCCGGTGATTTTGATGAGTGGGAGATGCTGGGAGCTGAGGGTTGGAACTACGCCAGCTGTCTTCCCTATTTTCAGCGTGCGGAGACGTGGATGCACGGTGGCGACGATTATCGGGGTGGCGACGGCCCGGTGGGAACCTGCAATGGCAATAACCGCAAAAATCCGCTTTATCAGGCTTTCGTCGATGCCGGCGAGGAGGCTGGGTATGGTCTAACCGATGACTACAATGGTTTCCGCCAAGAAGGGTTTGGCCCCATGCATATGACCGTCAAAGGTGGCATGCGGTCCTCGACCCGACGGGCCTATTTGGAGGCCGCGCGATCTCGCCCCAACCTCACCGTGATCACACGAGCTGAGGTCGAATGTGTCGGACTTGAAGCAGGCGTTGCAAGAACGGTCGCATACTGGCGCCACGGATCTCGTCAGGAGGTCGTAGCGAAACAGGAAATCATTTTAAGCGCAGGTAGTATTGGCTCACCCAGTATTTTGCAGCGCTCAGGTATTGGCCCACGCGATGTACTCGAGAAGGCAGACGTCTCCGTTATCCATGAGTTACCGGGGGTGGGTGCCAACCTGACCGATCACCTAGAGGTCTATTTTCAGTATCGTTGCAAGGCACCCATCACGCTCAACGGCGCGTTAGATCCTTTGTCAAAACTAAAAATCGGCGCACAGTGGCTCCTTACCAAAACGGGCCTCGGTGCCAGCAACCATTTTGAGTCTTGTGGCTTTATTCGAACACGCGCAGGCGTTGCATGGCCGGATATCCAGTATCATTTCTTACCCGGTGCTGTCCGCTATGACGGAAACGCCGCATTTGATGGTCACGGGTTCCAGGTCCATGTGGGTCCAAATAAACCCGAGAGCCGGGGCCATGTTCATATCCGCTCTCGCGATATACGGGAAGCCCCCGAGATTGTGTTCAATTACCTCGCCACCGAGAAGGATCGTGAAGATTGGCGTATTTGCCTTCGGCTCACCCGTGAAATTCTGAATCAACCCGCTCTCGATGGTTTCAGAGGGGCTGAAATCCAGCCGGCAATCGATCTGTCTGATGACGAGGCTGTCGATGCCTGGGTGCGCGACAACGTTGAGACCGCCTACCACCCGTCATGTAGTTGCCGCATGGGGGGGGCTGACGACGCCCTTGCCGTTGTCGACGCAAATTGTCGTGTTCGCGGGGTCACAGGACTTCGGGTCGTTGATTCGTCTGTCTTTCCCAGCATTCCCAACGGAAACCTTAATGCCCCGACGATCATGGTCGCCGAGCGCGCTGCCGCGCTTATTCGAAATGAGACGATGCTGGCGTCTGACGCTAAACGTTGGCAGCCAACTGATTGGCAGTCCACCCAGCGCGAGGGGTCAGCTCAGCGGCCTCTGGATACAGACATGTTGAGTGCTGCGCGTTGATGACCGTGCTGTCGATGGCCATGGCCATAGCACTCGCCACGACCGCCTATGTTGTTCTTCGGTGGCCGCGCTTTCGCTGCTTTGGTGACACGCCACTCCCGAGGGCCACATTTCTGGCCATACTGTTCACTTCAGGGCTCGACGTTGGACTCATCATGTTTCCCCTTATTGACTTTGAGACCTATGCCACCGGCGTGGACTATCAATTTGCCAGTCCCCTCGTCATCGAGTTTGGTTTTTGGGGCGGTTTAGTCTGGGGTTTTTATATACTCACGACATTGTATTTTTGCGCGTTGGAACCGCGCCTACAGCTATTTCAGCGACCTGCTGTGAAGTTCGTGCATAACCTCGTAGTGATTGCGACCTGCGCATTTACCGCCTACTTGTTCCTCGCGTATTTACCCTCTTATTTGCCCGGTATCAGCCAGGCGGTTACCTATTCGCTGGTTGTGCTCGTCGTGGGTTTAGCCGTTCTCTCAAGTACCCGGCTGACTGTCCTCAAATACTTAAGCGTTGGCTCGACGCTGTTGTTTTTGTGTCTCATCGGCGTGGTCTGGTTGGCGTCCGGTGTGGGACTTCGTCAGGCATGGAGTGAGCTCGCAGGGCTCAGTGCCTACGGACAACACCTCGGTCGTTTCCTTACGCCAATAAACGATTACCACGGTTTTTATCTCAGCTGGTGGTTTGCCTGGTCAATCATGATCGGACAGTTCGTTGCGCGATTTACGAATGGCATCGAGGCGTGGAAACTGGCGCTGGCGGTTCTGATCATCCCGTCTATCCCCATCGCGCTATGGTTTAGTGTGCTGTTTGGGCTATTCAAAATCGGGCAGCCGATGGCTACGGGCCTTAATTTAATGATGATGGGCGTAGGTGTTCTTTTCGTTATTAACTCGCTCGATTCGCTGACTCGACTTTATGCACAGAACCTCGATTGGACGGCAGAACGCTTAGGCTTTAAGACCTACATGCTGGCTCATATGACCTTACTTCTGGGCTTGGTTGCGTTGTATCAATTCACACCGCTTAAAATCGAATGGATTGGAATGATCGTTATCGCACTCTATGCGGTAGTTTATGTATTGATCCTCCGACATCGTGCGCTACTGAGTGTCTGAGACAGGTGTCGGGTTGTCAGTGTAGCCTCGCGCCTTGACGTTTGAGCTCTGTTTGAAGGGCAGAGACTGAAAGGCCTTCAAAACTATCGTTGTGCTTTACGGACAACGCTGCGGCGGTTCCAGCCGCCTGCCCGGTTACAGCACAACACATCATATTGCGTGTGGCGGCATGGCTTACCTTGTCGCCTCCGGTAATGCGCCCTGCACAGATCAGGTTTTTTACACCTTTTGGCAATAGGGTTCGGTAGGGGAGGTGGAAGTACCGTCCCGTAGTGGGGAGGATTAAAATCCCGTAACCGTCTATAAACTCAGGGAAAATACCCACGGACTCTTCAAAGCGCGCTTGCTCGCGCACGTCTAGCTCGGTCATGTTGTATGCGGCATCGATCTTGCGCGTGTCACGAATGCCCAGCGTCATGCCAAAGTTTCGCAATTTCGCGTTCTCACAGCCGGGTTGAAAGGCCTTAAGCGCATCCACCGCCATCATCGCTTGGCGCCGCCCCTCCATTTCGCCGCGTGTCAGGTCATTAGGATCAGTCCCGTCATACCCGAGAAGGTGCACGAGGTTCATGTATGTCAGGTCGCCTGTGTCATACAGTGCGCCCCATGTGCCTGAAATGGTATCGAGGCTTTTAGGGATCAAACCCTCGTTGCGTGCTCGCTCGAACGGTTTTCTCAGAAAAGGCGAGAACATGTCGTCTTCTTTGCCTGTCGTTTCGATCGTCCACTGGCCGTATGCCCAATCGGCATAAGTATGAGGCTCCGCTTTGACGTGTTCGATAAATCGCTGCTTTTCAACGCCGGTGAGGGAGAACATTACGGAGGCACCAATCATCTCCTCTTTGGGTTGCTTGATCGTTAGCGCGCCCGCTCGGTGAGCGACATCCGCATCACCCGTAGCGTCGACAACCCGTGAGGCCATAATCGCCTCACGACCGGCTTTGCTCTCAACGATTGCACCCGTGATGCAATCGCCCTCCATAACCGGCGCAACAAAGAGGCGATGGAGCATGGGTGTTATGCCTGCCTCAAGCACGAGGTCGTCTGCTACTGCCTTAAATGCCTCGCCGTCAATGGCATGGCTTTTCGACTGTGGCTCGGCCACCGATGCGCCAGCGGCTTTGGCCCGCTCTTCAAATTCAACACCAATTCCCTCGCTGTCGATCGTGGCATCGTGACGATACCAAGCAAAGCCCTCGACCCCCACGGCGGTGATGTTGCCCCCAAAGCAACCAAAGCGCTCCAGGAGGGTAACTTGCACACCTGTTCTTGCGGCCGCGATAGCGGCGGCTAGACCTGCGGGGCCGCTGCCAATAACCAGTACGTCGGTTACGTGGACGACATCAATTTCCCGTGCAGGTTCTGTAATTTTCATAATTCGCTCTCGGGCAAAATAAAGGTGCGGCCCATCCTTCAAAACGCATCTGGATGGCACAGCCAGGCCATAATTATTGAGAATACATTTTTTAAAAGGGCCTTTATCTAACACCCCGGCGTGATGCGCCGGGCCAGGGGTGTCAGCCAAAAACGGGTCGACAGATCTTATTTCTAAAATACGTTACCCTCTTTGCACTCTATAAAAAAAAACTGGGATGTTGCTATGGCGCCGGCGGTAGATCGCGTTAATTTTGTTCTAACCCTCTTTGTAATGTTGGGGCTTGCGGTTCCGCTGTTGTTATTTCCCGAGGCTAGCTCGCTGGCGCTGCAGACCTCTTACGATTGGATCGCCGAGACCTTCGGGTGGCTTTACATCCTGACGGCTATATCGGCTTTTGGTTCGGTGATTTTCATCGCATTTGGGCCCTACGCGAAAGTCACATTAGGCAAAGAGGCGCCCGAATTCAGCACGGCAAGCTGGGGTGCCATGCTGTTTGCCGCCGGTATTGGCGCAGGGATGATGTATTGGTCCGCCATAGAGTGGTCTTTTTATGTCGACGCCCCACCCTTTGGTGCGGCGCCAAGATCAGCGGAGGCGTACGTATGGGCCTCGTCGTTTGGGCTTCATCACTGGGGAATAGTGGCTTGGTCCTTCTACTGTCTACCGACCCTTGCCATCGCTTATCCTTTCTACGCGCGAGGTGTTCCTAAGCTTAAGTACAGCATTTCCGCATCTCACTTCATAAAGGGTGGGGAGTCCTCCATCGGCGCGCGGTTAATGGATAGCTTTTTCATGATTGCGCTAGTGGGCGGCATTGGCAGTTCGTTGGGCTTTTCAACGCCACTTATTGCCGCGTTACTCTCGCGACTCACGGGTATACCGACAAGTTTCGGTATGGAGCTTGCGGTCGTAGCTGTCTGCGTTGCCATGTTTGGCACCAGCGTTTGGCTCGGGCTTACCCGGGGTATTAAGCGCCTGAGTGATTTCAATATGGTGCTTGGGTTTGTGTTGCTTGCGGCGGTTTTACTCGCAAGTGATACGGTCTTCTTACTTCGAATGGCCATTAATTCGATAGGGCACACGCTGCAGAACACGGTTGGCATGATGTTCTGGACCGACCCGATCAATAACACCGGGTTTATTGAAGATTGGACGATATTCTATTGGGCGTGGTGGCTCGCTTACGGCCCATTTATCGGGATTTTTGTAACCCGTATCTCAAAAGGGCGGACATTACGTGAAGTCGTGCTCGGTATGCTGGGAATGGGTTCGCTCGGTGTGTGGTTGTTTTATCTGATTGTCGGTAACCATAGTTTGGGTCTTCAGCTAAGGGGTGAGGTTGATGTGCTGGCGGTCCTCGCTGAGTCTGGCGGCAACCAGGCAATTATTGCAGGTCTTGACGCCTTGCCGTTTGCAGCTGTCTTCGTTGTAGCCTTTATTCTTCTCACCAGTATCTTCACCGCGACGAGTTACGACAGCGCATCCTATGTGCTTGCGGCCAGTGCATCGAAGTCAATGAAACCGTCGGAAGATCCTCCCCGGTGGCACCGCGTTTTTTGGGCGGTGGCGATTGCGATATTACCCATAGCCCTAATGTATGCAGGTGGGCTCAAGGAGGCGCAGACGGTTGTGTTGGTGGTATCTCTTCCTCTCGTGTTCACGTTTTGGCTCTCTGGTATCTCGCTATTGCGATCACTGAAAGAAGATGCGCCTGAAGGCTGAGAGCTCGAGGACTTCGGAGTAATGGGCACTTATCCTCGCAGGCTTGCCCTGCGCGTTTTGGGTGTCTGTTTGAGCGGCTGCTGTTTAATAGGCTGCGAGGCCACAGGCGATAGGGCAAGCGGCCCTGACAATCGCGAGGCGGAACCCGCGGTTGGCCGCCCTATGACGCCCGTACCTCAGGTGACAAGCCAGGGAATCACTTACCGCGGTATCTTTACTCACCACAGTACAGATCAGAGCACGAATCAGAATGTAGATCAGAGCACGGGTCATGGTGTCGCCCGCTTCGCGGGCATCCCCTTCGCCGCGCCACCCGTTGGCAAGTTGCGTTGGGAGCGTCCTCAGCCTCTTGTGCCCGCTGCGAATTCAATTGATGCGACTCAATTTGCGCCCGCCTGCATGCAAACAGGCAGTGGTCTTGCGTGGTATCACGGCATGATGAGTCGTGTTGGTGTCGATCCGAGCTTGATGCAAGCGCCTGACTACGCAGAGGATTGTCTGTATCTCAATGTATGGACCGATCTCAGTATCACCCAAAAGAAACCCGTATTGGTGTTTATCCATGGTGGGTCGAATACCGGTGGTTGGAGCTACGAGCCAAACTACCATGGCGAGGCGCTTGCGAGAGAGGGCGTGGTGGTGGTTACGGTCGCGTATCGGTTGGGGGTCTTTGGCTGGCTTAGCCATCCCGATATGTCAGTTCAAAATGTCGGCTTGCATGATCTTGCGGCCTCATTGATGTGGGTCCGGGAGCATATTGAAGATTTCGGGGGAGACGCTTCACGTATTACGGTGTCGGGTGAGTCGGCTGGTGCTGACAATGCGCTGCACTTGGCACTAACGCCCAGCCTGCAGGACACGATTGCCGGCGTTATTCATCAGAGTGCTGGCTGGTCTGCCACCAGTAGTTTATCGCCACAGGCTGCGTTCTCTCTCGGTAAAGCGTTTGTCGAACACCATGTGGGGCCAAGGGGGCGTTTTAGTGATCTCAAGTCGGTACCGGCAGATGCGCTTCTAGAATCGCAGCAATCACTTTTTTCGAATCATTACTTCAGCCCGATACGTGATGTCGAAACGCTTCCAGTGACGCTTGAGACCCTGATAAAGTCAGGCGATTTACCGGCAATAAAGCTCTTAATCGGATCCAACCTCAACGAAGCGCTGATGTATCTCTCGGCAGACGCGTCGCTCAAAGAGGTACTCGATGAGCGCGTGCCTCAGGCGGCTCATACCAAGGTGGTTGCCGCACTGGGTCTTGAGTTAACTGAGCGACAACAGTTGGATCGACTAGCCTCTTCGCTTCAGTACACCTGCCCGTCTTTGGCCATTGCGTCCGCCGTAGCGTCGGCGGACGGTGAGGCCTGGGTCTACCGTTTTGACCGAGTTCGGGACGGGTTTGACCCGATCGGCGCTTACCATGGGGCAGAGCTGCCCTACGTATTCGATCGCCACGATGCGTGGCTACCAACCGACCAAACGGACAAAAACATCACTCAAGCGCTCGTGGGCTATTGGCGGGCGTTTATCGCCGCATCTGGCTCTGACTCAATCAAGACGGCTGTCCCAAGAGCCAAGGCGTGGCCTCAATGGGGACCTACTGAGCGAATTCTTCAGATAAACGGCTCGCTGCGAGTGGGACCTCATCCGGATGCCGAGCTGTGTAGGGTGCTTGCCCAGACCGGTGCCTTGTAGCGTGCCCTTCGTAACTATTTTCGGGTCAAAGGGCCCGGTCTCTACCGACCCTGAGTAATAAAGTCGACCAGTGCCGAAACTTCATTGTCACTTAACTGCTCGGCATAGGAGGGCATGGCACCAACACCTTGTGCAAGTGCGGCGCGGATCCGTTGCGCGTCGGGTTTCAGTTTATCGAGTTTAGGGCCAATGACGCCCTTGGCACCCGCCGCATCCAAGCTATGACAGGTAGCGCAGCTCGGTTGGGTTGCATGGTTGAAAAGCTGTCTTCCCAAACTTGCGTGTTCGCTGTGACGTGGCTTCGCTTCTTTTGCAGTGTAAGTGGCACCTGCACCGGTCGCGACCGTCTCTGTGGCCGTAAGTCGCGCAACGCCCGAGTTACTCTCACCTAATCGCGCTTCTGCTAGGGTGTTATCACTTACCGCGACCGACAAGCCGTGGTCGCGCCAGCCGTTGTGGCCATACCCGCGCTGATTTGCCGGGAAGTCGGCGGGCTGTTGGGCTCCGGTTTTGTCGGTGGCTCGACTGACAAGCAGGTATTCACCATTGTCGAGCTCAGTGTCCAGTGAAAAGGTGCGCCAAGCATTCGCACCCAAGTCAGGGCCGTACAACATCGCTTGTCGCCAGTTGCTCCCTCCATCAAGAGAGACTTCAACGCTCTCAATACCGCGTTCTCCCGCAAAGGCCACGCCGAAGATACGGTGTCGACCCGGGGGGATGGGTTGGCCGTCGGCCCCAGGGCTATTCACCCAGGACTTGACTGGCATGCGATACATCGATGGGTGACTCACGTTGCCACTCTTTCCCACAGGGCGAAGCCGATAGCCTGATTGCTGGATTTTATTGGATGACTCTTTCATTGTGGCAGCGAGGGTTCTCAGCCACTTCACATTGTTGACGCCGAAGTAGCCTGGAACCAAGAGCCGAACAGGTCCGCCGTGAACGAGTGGCAATGGTTCGCCATTCATCTCCCAAACAAGCAAGCAATCGTCGAGCCCTTTATCTAACGGTACAGAGCGCTCCACCGCGACGGTCTGTGGATCGATCCCCTCGGGTAACATCTCGCCACCCGTTCCAGTCAGGAAGGAGGCGTCATTATTAGCGCCGCCAAATTGTGCGAGGACATCTGCAACTCGAACGCCGGTCCATAGTGCACACCCAGCAGCTCCGACTGACCAAGGTGAACCGGACGGCTTGTGGTCAAAAAAAGCGCGACCGTTACCCGAACACTGAAGCACCGCAGCGACGGTGGTGGTCGGCAGTAATTTTAGGTCGGCAAGTGTGATGCCCCCCTCGGACTGACACCCTTTTACCTGAACGGTCCACGCATCTGGGTTGGCGACGAGGGTCGATTGAGGCATCGGCAGATTGTTGCGCACGAAAAAGTGACTGATCGGGGTAATAGGGCCTTGGCCATAAGCGTCCCGAGCGGTTTCAAGTGCTAAAGGCCGCTGGTTGTGCTCAATAAAGCGCGCTCGCGTCTTACCCGACGGCAGCAAGGGCTTAACAACCCCCCAGGCGACACTAGGGAGTGTCACTACCGCCATGGTCAGTAGTTTTAAAACGCTGCGTCGTGATGACGGATGTTCAACCGATTTCATTGGGACTATTCTCTGACGGCTTTACTGCATAACCGCCCACACGATGACGCCGAGTGTTAACAAAATCAATGCTCTGTGGACTATCAGACTTTGATCAAGCGCGCGGCTGAGTGCCGCACCGGCGAGACACCAAAGTGAGTGAAAGAAAAGTTGTGCGATAAGAAAGCTAAGAGGAACAATGACAATTCTCTCCCAATCAGTGGAGAAACCCTCGCCAAACTGTGAGAGCGCAAGCGTTGCCATCATCCAGGTTTTTGGGCTGAGCGGGTGCACGATGGCGCCCGTCCAAAACGAAAACCGATTTTGTGCAGATTGAGCAGACGGCGGTGTCCAGTTTCGAAGTGCCAGATAGGCCATGTAACCGGCAGAGGCGAAAACAAAGATGTCAGCGATGCCGGGAGAGGACTCCAGTAGCTTCATGAGTCCAAAGGCAAGCGCGATGTTCAACATGAGCTTGCCGACTAACAGTCCACCAATGAACGGAAGGGTTCGCAAATACCCTTGCTGTGCCCCCGCGGTCATGAGCAGCATATTGGCGGGTCCCGGTGTCGCTACCATGGCAATGATAAAGGCCCACAGGGCGAAGTAGGGATCCATAGGCATCTCATTTACTGGCATCTAGTCATGTGTTGTAGATGGTAACCGAGAGTCGCCGCTTGAGGTGAATGTGACCGGTTAATGCTCTGCCATATTGCCTGCTCGATGAGCCGTATCTGACTGTCTTGAAACAACCCAAGTGCACTTGCAGGCCGGAAAAGTGTTATTGCTTTTAGCAGTGCTCCGAAGGGGGGCATGGGCGATATGAGGGTTAGCATGGGGCGTCCGTTTTAACGGCGGGCCGTGAGAGGTCCGTGCTTTCGAACGGTTTCAATATCGTTCTATGTTGGTTGCGCTATAGTGCGAATTGGGCATTACAACTGCCTAGAAAAAGAATAAAAGAATAGCCAAAACAAGCTTGCACAACACCTTGAGCAACTTAGGGAGACGGTATGGATCTATCTTACGGGGCAGAATATGACGCGTTCCGAGAGGAAGTGCGCGGGTTCATTCAAGACAATAAAGAAAAGCAGCCACAGGCCGGCGACGGCATAAAAAGCCAAGCCATGCGTGAATGGCAAGCACTGTTGATCGAAAACGGCTACCACAGTCGAACCATTCCCAGCGAATACGGTGGCTTTGGCGCCGAGCCCGACATCATAAAGTCGCGCATCATTGCAGAGGAATTTGGTGCAGAACGTATGCACCGGGGCTTCAACGGTCAGGGGGTTACGATGCTCACGCCCGTCTTGTTGGAGATGGGTACTGAAGAGCAAAAGAAAGCCTTTGTTGAACCTACTATTCGTGCAGAGATGATTTGGTGTCAGGGTTACTCGGAGCCTGGAGCCGGTAGTGATTTAGCCAGCCTCACCACCAAAGCCGAGCTCGACGGCGATGACTGGGTGATTAATGGACAGAAAATTTGGACTAGCACTGCACACCACGCAGATTGGATATTTTGTCTTGTGCGAACAGAACCGGATGCACCCAAGCATCTGGGTATCTCGTTCCTGCTGTTTCGTATGGACACCCCCGGCATTGAAATCAGACCTCTCGTCGATATGACGGGCGATGCGAATTTTAACGAAGTCTTTTTTACCGATGTGCGCGTGCCGAAAAACCAAATTGTGGGCCAAAGAGGCCAGGGCTGGCAGGTGGCGAATGCGATCTTAGGTTATGAGCGCGGTTCTTTGGCAACGCCCGATGCGGCAGTCAATCGACTCAACGGAGTGAAGCGGCTGATGCGCGAGGAGAGCCTTAATGGCCAGGCAATGATTGAAAATCCTGTCTTTCGAGACCGACTACTGAGACTCGAGGGCCGCGTGCTCGCCATGCAATATAACGATATGCGTTTGCTCTCGGCGAAGATTAACAAGAATCAGGATGTGCGCTTGGCGAGCATGATCGTCAAGCTAATGGGTACCGAGCTGCGTCATGAAATCGAGTGTTTAGGCATCGATGTCATGGGCGAGATTGGCCTGAGCTATGGCGATAACCCCCATGTTCGCGGTCGTGGCTCGTGGCAGTACCAATACATGTTTTATCTCGGACTGATTATTGGCGGCGGCACCTCGCAGATTCAGAAAAATATCATCAGTGAGCGCGGACTTGGCATGCCCAAAGAGCCGAAAATTCCCGCGACGAGCGCCAAATAAGAGAGGGGGTCTGAAAAATGGAATTTGGATTATCACAAGATCAACTGCTTCTCGATGACAGTCTAAGAAAGTACTTGTCGACAGAAGTTTCACTCGAAAGCGTTCGAAAGGTCGCGGCGGGTGATATCTCTGATAACGACATGTGGCGTGGTCTCGCGGATATGGGACTAGCGGGCATGGTCATACCCGAGGCGCACGGGGGCGCCGAGCTCGGTATGCTCGATGCTGTCGCTGTTGCAGAGGCACTGGGTTACGCCGCGTGTCCCGGACCCTTTCTCAGTACTGCGATCATGGGTGCACACCTACTCAACCGCGCCGGGGCAACGGATCCACTCGCCGGTATGGCGAGGGGTGACTACCGTGTGGGCATTGCCTTCAGCGACTTCTTGGGGGCTCGAAAAGGCCGAGTGACCGAGGTTAATGGACAGTTATCAGGGCAGTCACTCTATGCACTGGATGCCGATGCGGATGCTTATTTGGTGGCTTTGACCGACGGTCGCGTTTACATGGTGGAAACGGAGCATCTAGCGCGTAAACCGCTTACGACGATCGATATGACGCGCAGTGTCTGTGAACTGAACTTTAATCAGACGCCGGCCTGTCTTGTGACGGACGATGCGGAGTTAGTTCGTGACACGGTCTACCGTGGCCGCAGCATTCAAGCGGCCGATACCTTGGGTGCGGCTCAATACATGCTCGATCAGGCCGTCGCCTATTCGTTAGACAGAAAGCAGTTCAATCGCGCGATTGGCTCCTTCCAAGCGGTGAAGCACATGTGCGCTGAAATGGCATCGCAACTCGAGCCCTGCCGTGCTTTTGCGTGGTACGCAGGGCATGCGTTTGACGAATCGGCCGACGATGCAGCAACCACGGCTTGTCATGCTAATGCGCATCTTGCCGAGGTCGGGCAGTTTGTGGCTAAAACGAGTACGGAAGTCCACGGTGGTATGGGCTTTACTGACCTTGTTGGCCTGCATTACTGGTTTAAACGAATTGGCTTTAACCGACAGCTGTTGGGCTCACCTGAGGCGGTTAGGCATGAAATTGCACTGTTGCAAGGCCTTTGCACCAGCTGACAATGGAGTTTGATTCACACAAAGTGGCAAGGCGAGAGGTGGCAGATATGCATGCTAACGCGATTAAAATGGTGAAGCGCTTAGCGCTACTGGTATTACTCTCACAATTATTGGGTTGTGGCGATGAATTCGGTGTTACAGCGTCTTCAGCGAGCGAGGTTAAGCAGCTTACTGAAGGTCAAGTAACGGGCATTGACTCACCGTTCGACGGCGCGATTACGGTTTTTCGCGGACTGCCTTACGCTGAACCACCGGTGGGTGACTTGCGATGGCAGGCGCCACAGCCACCTGCTAATTGGTCTGGCGTGAGGGTGGCCGATACATTTGCCGATAGCTGTCATCAACCGCGTCATTCCTCAAATTTCGTTTGGCGTCGCGAGGATTTTCCTGTCTCAGAGGACTGTCTCTACCTAAATATTTGGGCACCTGAGAGTGCAGAAAAATTACCGGTCATGGTGTGGTTTCACGGCGGGTCGCACGTCAGTGGGCAGGGCCACTCGCTGATTTTCGACGGCACCACACTTGCCCAACACGATGTACTGGTCGTCACCATCAATTACCGCCTTGGCCCGCTCGGGTTTCTCGCCCACCCATGGCTTTCTGAGGAGGCCGCGTCGGATTCAGCTGTCGGCACCTCTGGGAACTATGGGTTGATGGACAAGATTGCGGCGCTTCAATGGGTGAAGCGAAACATCGAAGTGCTTGGCGGTGACCCCCAAAACGTGACGATCTTCGGGCAGTCCGCGGGCTCTCAAAGTGTGTGCTCACTGATGACCGCGCCGAGTGCGCAAGGTCTCTTTCACAAAGCAATTGGCCAGTCTGCGGCGTGCGTGAATCAGTTAACGCAAGCGGATGCGAACGGCCATGAGCGCGGTCAGGCGCTAGTCGATGCATTAGGGGCGTCTTCCATTGAGGACCTACGCGGTGCTGAGCCTGATGCATTGCTTGTGGCAATGACCAAGTCAAATTGGGAGTCAGAGAGTCGCATTGTTATCGACGGGCGTGTGTTGCCAAGGTGGCCTCATGAGGTGTTTGCTGCGGGCGAGCAGAGCGATATACCCCTTATGCTCGGCTTTCTTGCCGACGAGGGCTACGAGCTTTTTGAAGTGGAGAGCGCCTTAACAGAAGCCGAACTACAGGGGTTTTTGGAGTATGTGGGGGGTAAGCGAGCGGCTGAGCTCAAGGCGGAATACGACGCGTCGAGCATGACGCCAGGTGAGCTCAAGCATGCAATCTCCACAGACTTATTCATGGCTTATGGTATGCGGCAGTGGGCCTCATACCACGCCGATGCAGGCCAAGATACCTACCTGTATTTTATGGATCACGTACCACCTGCGTTTCACATTTACATGCCAGATCAACCATTCTTGGCGCTTGAGGAGGGGCCCCGAAGCGGTGGGGCCTATCATTCGGGCGACTTGGCCTATGTATTTGGCACAATCGACAAGGTGGGTTATGACTGGACCGACACGGATCGCATGGTCTCAGCGCAAATGATGGCGTATTGGACCCACTTTGCGAGAACGGGTAGTCCCAATGTGCCCGGACAGTCTGACTGGCCTGCGTTTGACACTGTGGATCTCCACACCCGCGTTATAAATAGTGCGCCGACAACGGTGAACGGTGTGAGAAACACCATAATGAGCATATTCGCGAGCGCGGAGTAGAAGGGCACTGGGTGCCGAGGCCTATGGGTAGCCGCTTCAGCGACCTAAGGGCCGCTGTTGGTTTTTGTTAGTCGTTTTCACTGGGAGCGCATTTATGAGAAGACTATTCATCACAACATCGATCGCATTCATCCTTGGGGGCTGTGGTGCCCAAGATGAATCAGCGCACGCCACACAGGCTAAATCGGTCCCGACGGCGCCTGATGTGGTGTCGATGACACTACCTGAATTAAGTGTGGGCTTGGCGAATGAAGCGTTTTCGTCGGTCGACCTCGTTCAAGCTTACCTAGGACGAATTGAGCGCATTGATCGGGCTGGCCCTAAACTCAATGCGGTTATTTCGGTGAACAAAGATGCCCTGAAGCTTGCTCAAAAAAGCGACTTGCGGCGCGGAGAAGGGCGTGCGCTCAGTCCTCTCGATGGTATTCCTGTGCTGCTCAAAGACAATATAGAGTCTAGAGATCAGCTTGCGACCACTGCCGGCTCAACAGCGCTTCTTGACAATGTCACGGGGCGAGACAGCCCCCTTGTGGCGGCGCTTCGCGCATCGGGTGCGATTATTCTCGGCAAGACTAATCTGAGTCAGTGGGCGAATTTTCGGTCTTCCCACTCCGTTTCGGGATGGTCGTCAGTGGGTGGCTTAGTCAAGAATCCACACGTGCTAGATCGACAAGCCTGCGGTTCAAGTTCTGGGTCAGCGGCCGCAGCCGCAGCTAGCCTTGCAGCGGCGACGGTGGGTACTGAGACCAACGGCTCGATCATCTGTCCCTCGCAGGTAAATGGCGTGGTGGGACTGAAGCCTACGCATGGGCTTTTGCCCATTGAGCACATTGTTCCTATTGCGGCCACGCAGGACACGGCGGGGCCCATCACCAAGTCGGTGGTAGGGGCCGCGCTCATGCTGGATGGGATGACCGGGTGGCAGAACGATTACGCTGGTTCGTTGGACGCCAGTGTCATCAAGGGAATGCGCATCGGTGTTCTGGATTTTTCACGCAATGACAGCCCCCGTCTGAATGCGCAGTTCGACGCAGCGATTGCCCGAATGGCAGCCGCAGGCGCAACGCTTGTTCGCATCGAGGGAAATGACACACCACCTGAGTTCTGGGGAGCAGCGCGCTTAGTATTAGGCGCCGAGTTCAAGGTGTTCCTAACTGAATACCTGAGCGGATCACCCGCCGATATTCCCATTCGCAGTCTCGCTGAGCTCGTTGCGTTTAATAACGACAACGCTGAGGTCGAGCAGGCTGTCTTTGGTCAGGACATCCTCGAGTCGTCGCTGGATGCGCCCGCCATGGAAAGTGATACTTATCAGGACGCATTGGCACTGATCCGCAGAACCACCCGCGACAACGGTATCGACGCGCTACTTCGCGAACATGATATTCAGGTCTTAATGGGCCCCAGTGGTCCGGTTTCCCCACGAGTCGATGTCGTCAACGGTGATGTTTGGCCAGCTTGGGCGGGTGCAGGCGCAATGGCTGCCATCAGTGGCTACCCCAATCTGACGGTACCTATGGGGACGATTGCAGGCGTGCCAGTGGGTGTCTCGTTTATGGGCGGTCGTGGGGCTGACGCGCTGTTGTTATCTGTCGGAGTGGCCTTCGAGGCGTCGGGATCTGGATCTCCCGAGCCCCAATATAAGCCCTCAGTGGAGGCTGAGGACATGCGGGCGCTGTAGGCCCGCTTCATGACAAGCGATCAGTCCTCCGAAAGCTCGATGGGCGCCTCGTCTAGGCGCACCCAATGCCTTGCATCCAGAATGTACCGGGTTTGAACATCGTCAAGGTAGTCGAAAAAATTATGGGTGTGTCCCACGAAAAACCGGTTGTCTTCAACAGCAAAAATATCCCAGAAACGACGGTTATAGATGACGCACCCTTCGAGCTCATCTGACGCACACGGGTCATAATTATCAGGCCCGTTATTTCGGTAAAAGTTGATCGTCAGATTCTCAAATTCGTTAGTCCAGTCACCGGTATTGATCCGCGATTCACTGACGGTAACGATTCCGTCTCCATCTTGGTCTTCGGTCCATACACTGCGTGCCGTTCCATCCGCATTGATGTCGATCCAGAATTGAGAGTTACGATCGTCCAACCAGCTCCATTCGAGTGTGTAAACGCCGGGCGTAAAGGCATTCGCATCAACTTCACGTTTTCCGCCAAAGGCCACGTTCATTCCCACTACGAAATCAGAAGCGTCGCGTTCGATCACGCCCCACACTCGATTAGCAAGCGGCAAATACTCCAACGTTGTTCCATGCTCTGTGGTGATCAGGAGGTGGCCATCGGGATTGGCTCGCCATGAAAAGCTTCCAATCTCGGCGCCGGCTCCGGCATTTGCCGGATCAAAGATCATGAAGTCGAAAGTGATGTCACGACGGTAAAAACGACCATCGGGATAGTCCTCGGACCATCGACCCGGGATCGGCAGAATCCAATCTGAAATATCCGCTTGTGGTTGGTCAAAGGCATCACCGGTTGAGGCAAAAAATGCTTTTGCACCGCGGCCAGCGTCTTTGTCGTCGTATCTGTCGAAGGGCTGCGCCTCGAGAGCATCAGCATTATCTGGATAGCGCTTCATGAAATAGTCGACAATGTTGACTACATCATAATCAGACTGCTCAGATACAAAGGTTAAGTCTGTTTTCGTGAGAACGATTTCCTCCCTAACTTCTTCCTCTATGCCATCGCCATCGATATCAATCTTCACTGTCTTCGACTCAACAACCCAGTTGTCGTAATAAAGCTCGGTCGTTTTCTCCGCTTCAGTCCACGCAAACTCCCTCATCTCGTTCTGACTGTTGGTGAAGCGAATACCGGTGCCGTCGGGCAAGAACTGGTAGGCCGATGACCGATACCCTGGCTCAAAAATAAATACATTTTCGAGCGACGCCGGTCGCTGAAGCATGATCGTCGCGGCGCTCTCAATGGTTTCCATCTTGGCATCGACTTTTATGGTGCCCCCGGCGGCGTTCATCATTTCGACGGCGCTATGAAGTGCGTCAATGGAAGTTGCCAGGTCCATGGTGGTTGTGCCATCAGGAATCATTCCCGATTTCATATCAGGGTTGTTGATGGCTAGGCGGATGGCCGAGGATGCAATGAGGAGCTCTTCTGCATTGATATTTAACGTGGCGTTTCGCCACGCGACCGGCGAATCAGCCATAACACCGCTCTGCTCGATCATTGCCAGGCCAGCGGCTGCCGTGGTCATCTCTGAAATATGGGTTGCAGCGTACTCGTTGACCGTCAGTATATTGTCACTGCCAGCCAACGACTTCAGTGCTGATACCGCTCCGAGCACACTTTTAAATTCAATGAAGTCCTGACTACCCTGGCCTTGCGCATTTACGACTGCAAATCCGCTTTCGGAGACATCTTCATTTAAGGTGAGCTCATATCTACCTTGAGCATCGGTGGTTGTGGTGAACGTCTTCCCCGACAGGGAGAGGGAAACTAAGGTTCCCTGATCGAGGAAGCCAGGCACCGTACCCTCGATGACAAAGGGTGCTGGGGGTGTCGTTACGACAGGCTCGGGGGCACTGTCGTAGCCCGATCCGCCTCCGCCGCAGGCGGTGAGGCTGCCCGCAAAGGCAATAAGACCATAAGTAAATGATGTTGAGCGCGGGGACACGAGAGGTTCCTTATTTTAAGGTTACTAAAACAGATACGACAACGTATCTGATTTGGTGCGTAAAAACCTGCATGAAGAGGGCCGTTGTATTGGACACAAACTGAACTTCAGGGAGTCCTGACACCGGGAAAAGAGCGATTTTGCACTAAAGGGCGCGATCTGAGTTCCGCACCGAATGAGTGAAAAGGAGTCAAATCAGACACTGCTCAACGAAATTCATAGACAAGCTTGGTAAGCGATGTAGATTTTGGTTCGGGGCAGCGTTTGCGGTTCCACTTCGCTAACGTTCAGAGCTCCACAGACAATACTAATCTGGGGCAAGACAATGAAAGCATTTAAGCAAGTTGTATTAGGTTCCGTTGTATTCGCAATATCGCCGTTCCTAGCGGCAGATGACCACGCAACATTTACCGGAGGAATGGATCCCACAGAGCCGATGTCGGTTCAGGCGAATCTTTGCACGTTAAATGATGGCGTTTCTTTGAGTGACTATGAAAAATTCTTCGACCGATATCGAAAATGGGCGAAGAAAAATGACGCTGAGGTAGCGTCGGTCCGGCAGTTCCCCCTCGCTACCCACAACAATGCCATGAACCCCTATCCCGCTGACTTTGTCGATTTCTTAGTCACGGATTTTGAGAACGCGGGGACCTCTTGGGACAAGTGGTTGTCCGGTAAGTCAGGTCAGAAACTCAATGCGCAGTGGCAAGAGATGGCGTCGTGCAACGTTAAATTTGCACCGATGTTTACGATGTGGGCCGATGTGCCGGCAATGAATGCCGACAACGACCGAGTGGTGACGTGGAATTGGTGCACACGAAAAGACGGCGTGTCTCACGATGATCTAAATGCCGCTCACGCACAGTTTGTTAATGACAACCCTGACGGTATTGGAAACATAGCCTGGTTCATGATGTATCCAAACATTGGCGGAGGTGATGCAGCCGGTGAGTTCGCCCACGTCGTTGTTTATCCCGATATGGCAGGTTTGATGGAGCACCAAGAATGGTACGCCAAGGGCGGATGGCGCGGTCGGATGGATTACTACCAAATGGTGGACTGTACGGGCGAGGCGTTGATGACGGAGCAGGTTCTGGGTCGTCCCGGCGCTTAAGCCTATGGGCATTCTCAATAGCCGCGCTTGTCGCGGCTTTTTTATGCGGGCTTATTGAGGCGTGCTTACTTGTGTTGCGGGTTACCTGTGCGCGTCGGATGCCATGAACGCCCTCTAACATTGCATCATTGCACCCATTAGCTACCGAGGCGTCACAAGTGAACCCTCCTTTCGTTTATTCGGCTGTTGTTGGAAATGCACAGCGTGGGGTATCGAAGAGGGCGGCGTTTGAGACTTAACTTTGCACTCAGGGGTCGCGAGCGCTACCGTAGCGGAAATCAAAAAATAATCAGCGTTCAAATCTGCTGCGCTGGCATACAAATACCAAGAGGAGATCAACCCATGGCCTACGAATGCTTTGATTTAAATGTTTCAGAGGGCATTGCCCACATTCGTTTTAATCGTCCAGAGAAGGCGAATTCAATGATTCCTGCCTTTTGGACTGAACTACCGGCTGTGGTGAATGAACTCTCTCGCGATGCCGCGTGTCGGGTCATCGTGCTTTCTGCAGAAGGACGACACTTTTCTTCTGGCATGGATATCTCAGTGTTTACTGAGGGTGGCTTGGACGGTCCAGAGAATGGCAGTCGATTCGTGCGCGCGGAGGCGTTTAGGCATCACTGTATGGCGTTGCAGGATGCGTTCACTTGTCTTGAAGAAGCGCGAATGCCAGTACTGGTTGCAATTCAGGGGGCTGCGGTAGGTGGCGCGATGGACTTGATTACGGCCTGTGACTGTCGCTATGCAACGCGTGATGCGTTTTTCTCCGTCCATGAAACGGCAATTGGTATGACGGCCGATGTGGGCACCTATCCGCGCTTGGTGAAACTGATTCCAGAGGGGTGGGCGCGTCAAATGTCTTACACCGCTGAGCGAGTCAGTGCAGAGAAGGCGCGTGACATCGGGCTGGTTAACGATGTTTATGATTCGGCAGAAGACATGCTCGAGGCAGTCATGAATATCGCGCGTCAAATTGCCGCTCATGCGCCGCTTGCGGTTTCTGGAGCCAAGCGCATGGTGAACTATGCAAGAGATCACAGCACCGCTGATGGGCTTGACTACATTGCGACATGGAACGCCTCCATGCTCGATGGCGAAGCCATTCGCAACACGTTTATGGCGCAGGCCAAAGGTGAAACACCGCAGTATGAGGAACTATTGGCGGTGAAGAAGGCGGCCGGCGAGTAGCCGCTAACCCATGGGCAGCATGGTGAATAACCTCATAATAAAGGTGGTCCTGGCGTTTTTGACGGCAGTACTCCCGCTTGTCGCGTCGGCAAACCCTGACGAGGGACTTCTCGAGCGAGCGCGTGATATTCATGGGCAAAGTTTAACGCTCGACGCGCACGCAGATATTGAAATCCCGGGGAAACCCTCCATGTACGTGGGTCCAGACGGACTCTCGAAAGTCGCGCCACAAAAAATGCGGGATGGTCAGCTTGATGCGGTCGTAATGGCAATTGCCGTTGGACCCAAAGCGCGAACTGGACCCGGTTTCACCGAAGCGCGGCGTATTGCAGACGAAAAACTGAGGGCGGTTAAGGCGCTCGTTGAAGACACCCAAAATCAGACACGTCTTGTTACAAGCGCGGACGAGTTGCTGGCGACCGTCGCTCAAGGAGACCGGGCTATCATCTTGAGTGCCCAAAATGCGCTTATTTTTGGCATGGACGCCACCGCGATTGATCATTTTTACAGTCAAGGTGTTCGGATGTTCGCGCTGACACACATGGGGCATAACGACTTTGCAGACTCGTCTCGCCCCTTGTTCAACGCGGCAACGGGTGAGCGAGAGGTCAGCGCCGAACATGGAGGGCTGTCGGCACAGGGAGTCGAAGCCATCAAACGCTTTAACGCGTTAGGTGCCGTGATTGATGTCTCGCAGTTATCCACTGAAGCGACGCTACAGGTTGTGAGAGAGTCCCAAGCGCCAGTTGTTGCCAGTCATTCAAACGTGCGCGCATTAACCGATGTGAGCCGCAACCTGAGTGATAACGAAATACGGCGTATCGCAGCAATCGGTGGCGTGGTACACGTAGCGCCGTTTGCGGGTTATTTGTTTGATTCACAAGACCCCGCGATCGACGGTGCGATCCGCAAGATGCGCCGCGAGGCGGGTATCGATGAGGATTACCTGTATCCGTTTGAACTTTATTGGGAAATCACAGACCCCACGGTTAAAAGAACGTTTTTGCGTGGGGTGCGTGCTTTACTGGGTCCAATTTCACTCGACACGATGCTCGACCACATTGACTATATTGTGACTCTTGTGGGCGTTGATCACGTCGGCATTGGTACGGACTTTAATCATGGGAGTGGTATCCCCGGCTATAACGACGCCAGTGAGTCTTTGAACGTCACACTGGGCCTACTCCAGAGAGGCTATTCAGAGGCTGATATTCAAAAAATTTGGGGGGGCAACTTCGTTCGAGTTTGGAAAGCGGCAGAGAAGCAACGAACGATACCCAATGAGTCCTGAAGTCGAAGCCTGAGACGAGGTGAGTCTGCCTCGCCAGAAACGATAAAACGCCCGACCAGTCGACGCGTATCGTGTGCGTCCTCGGGCATTCACTCCCAACGCACCTGATTACCAACACCCAAAGCCCTTTTGGGGTACAAGCCGCTTCCCCATTGCAGTTATGGGTGTAGGTGTCGCAAGACTGAGGCTCGACTTCTTGGCGTCGTCAGAACTTGGCTTTGACGAACGACCCGAAGGTTCGGTATTGCTCGCTGTCAGCGTAGGCCTGCCGAACGGACCCCTCAAAACTGCCGACATGCTTCATTAAGTCAGGTCCGCCGAGGGCGGAGCTTTCAACGGCGCCGTCAACATTTTGTCTTTAGATAAGCGCTGTTCTTAGGTGGCTATGGTGACGCCTTCGCGTACACTCATTCCGATGACACCACAATTATTCAGACAGGGTTTGGTTTCGATCTTCGTTGCGGCGTTGAGTCTGCTTAGCGTGATCTCGGTTGCGGGGGTTCATGCAAGTGAGCCCAAGTCTGAGTCGGTCGTATCCACGCAGTCGACAACGCCGATCGCGCCGGAGATTATGTTTTTTATCCTAAAGGGCAATGGGGATGGCGGCGAAGACACCGTCCAAATTACAGATACAGACGCCGACGGTGTGGCGGACGCAGACGATCTATGTGCCAACACCCCAGCGGGTGCCGCGGTGAATGCGCAGGGGTGTGCGGACTCTCAAATCGATGACGATGGCGACAGTGTCACTAATGACCTTGATCAGTGCCCGTCGACGCCCACGGACGAAACTGCGGATGCCGTCGGATGTTCTCCCTCGCAGCTGGATTCTGACGACGATGGTGTATCAGATGACCTTGATCAGTGTCCCAATTCTTCTTCAGGCGTCGTTGTAGACGACTCGGGCTGCGAGGATACGAGTGGCTCCTTGCAAGATGACTATACACAGAATGTAAATCCGCTTATCGCCGATTTTCAGCGTGGCTGCACAAGTTCGGGCTGCCATGGCCGGGTGGGCGCACCTGGTGGACTGAGCTTATATGGTGCAAGTGTTACTGGTAGTCCTCAGCAAAACTACGACTCGATGGTCTCCTACATCGATCGCAGCAGTGCATCCCGACTCCTTGGTAAGTTATCAGGAACACTTGGTCATGGTGGTGGTGTTCGCTACGGGACTCAGACGTCGGGCTACCAAGTGATTAAAACATGGGCTGAGGCGGTTGAAGTGCGTCCGTAACCGATTGTCGTGACGACAAAGAGAGAGGCGCTCTCGCAAGAATGCCTCAGCGATTAGCTAAGGGTCCCTCGAGCTGGCCGAATTCATTAATAATCAACCACGGTAGGTCCGCAGCTAGCAGCCACGCCTTAGCGCTTTCACTGCCTTTTAGGCACGCGATGGTGGCAACGGCGCCAGCCATGAGTGCATTTTCACCAACGACGCTTACGCTGATTGCGCCCGCTACCGGGTAACCTGTCTTTGGGTTCAGGAAGTGGCTGTATCGCACTCCTTTATGCGTGAAGAAGCGTTGATAGGATCCGCTACTGGTGAGGGCTGCGTCCTTTAACTCGATTGTGGTCACGGGTTTATCGGGCTGACTGGGGTCAGCTACACCAATCCGCCATGGCATATCGTGGTCATTTGTGCCGCTCGCAAAAACATCGCCGGCGAGCTCGACAATCGCGTCGTTAAATCCGCGCTGCCTCAGTAATTTCACCGCCAGATCCACAGCATATTCCTTGACGACGCCGCCCAGGTCCAGCGAGGTGGTGGCTTCGGGCAGATACACGCCATCAGCACTAATGTTAACCTTGTGCCAGCCGATGCGATTAAGGAGGGTGGGCAGTCTTTCGGGCACATCAATCTGGCCACTTTGTAGATTCCAGACCGTGTTTAGTGTGCCAGCGGTTGGGTCAAATAGACCATCGCTTTGTTCGTGCAGTCGACTGCAAACGTGGAGTAGTCCTCGTGTTTCATCGTCTACTGTAGTGACGGTACCTGACCCTGCGTTGCGGTTTATCTCACTAATGACACTCCCTTCGACATAGCGGCTGTACTTCGCTTCAAGACGGTCGAGTTCTGCTCTCACTTCGTTACAGGCGTCCTCAGCCCGCTCGCGCATCGGCGCAATATGACGAAGGGTAAGCGAGGCCGGCCCTCCCATGACACGAAACTGCTGTTGGGTGAAGCTGCTTGGCTCAGTCAAAGCGCCACGACACTCCGACCGTCATGCGCCAGAAGTCCACTAGGGCGGGAGACTCTTCGCCACCCGATAAACCCCAGCTATGTTCACTCATGTAGCGTTCGACTTGACCTTCGAACTGCCAGTCGCCGACGGCTAAGACACCCCGAACACCTGCTGTGAGCGCCCCGTAAGAGGAAAGACGAAAATCGTCAGCATAATAACGCTCATCAAGCTGAGCTCTCGTTGAGAAGAAATCAGCCTGTTCTTGGCTGTAGTAGCGAATATACGGCTTTAGACTATGTCCTCGTATTTCCTGGTGCCAGGCGACTTCCGCAGTGTGAGAATGAGTGCCCCAGCTGTCGTCGTAGTAACGGTAATCGAGGTGAAGTGATCCCTGCGCTTCAATAAAGTGCCGGCGATAACCGGTGCTTATCGCGAAGCGTTCGTGCTGGTCGGGTCGCTGGTCAAACAGCTTGTAGGGGTCAGATAAATAACCGTCACTCACTGTGTAGCTAAGCCCGACTCGCATGAGCGCGGTGCTGGACAGAATTTGGCTCATGCCGAAATAGACTGACTGGGTGTCCAGAGATCCTCTCTCTATCGATACCGGTATATTGCCTTGCTCTGGCTCTAAAGAATCGTTCGAGCTGCTGAGTGATGTTGTCCAGGTTCTCGCATTGTCCTCACTGTTCCAAGAGGCATCAAATGCCCATGAGGTGGCTTCGTAATCGTCTTCTTTGGACTGTGCCACGTTAAATCCAGCATTACCGTCCGCCCAAAAATAGCGGGTAGTAACACCGACTTCGACACGCTGATCGGAGATGCTCGCGCCGCTCGTAATCACCCCGGGATCACCGTCAACATTGGTACCGATAAACCAAGGTGAGGCGCCGCTCATGACATCATTTTGCACATCGAGCGCAACGGACCACGATCCACCTACCGGCGTCTCGAACCAGAATTGGGTTATATCGATGTCGTAGCGATCCCTGCTCCCAAAGATGAAGGTCGACTCGGCCAGTTGATCCTCGTCGTAATGGGAATATCGGATACCCATTTCGGAATAGGCGGGCGGTGCGTCAGCTTGCGCTGACTGATAAGCGGGTATTGCTGCAATAGCGGTACCCAGGGCTTGTACTATCGGACTTTTGGCGCTGAGCTTTTGCGGCGCGCGGGACATTGGCGACTGATTCTTAGTTACAGCCACATCCACCTCCGGCGGCCTTTGCACCTCCCGAGGAGGCCTCTTTACTGGTGTAAACGTGACCCGCTAAGCGCCCCTCGCGCGGGAAGTTATCCCACTGCATGCCGGTTTTTGCTAAATAACCTCTTTCCCAGGCGGGCACCTCTTCAATGCCTGCGCACCCAGACATAATAAGCAGTAAGCCAATGGAGACAAAGGCGGCCCGCTGTGGTCTTAAAGCAAGGATACGCATGAGAAACGCCTATTTTGGAAAGCTGATAATCAGTTTAATGGTCCTTGAGGTGAAGCAAAAGGCTCGTCGAACTGATTGACAGACAATAGGGTTGAGTCTTCAGCACCACGACGCCCTAAGGGCTCGCCTATTTTTTTTCTTAGCGTGCTGGTTCATGATGCACTTGGAATAGGAGGGCCCTAGGCTCGGCTCGAACAAAAACAATAATCAAAAAAGGCTACGAACTATGCCACTCAGCGTGATGGGTTTTTATGGTGCGGTCCTCGTGTGGGGCGCGCTCATCAGTCGAGGTTTGTTCAGGCCAAAACAGTGGCCGCTCATTGCGGGCTTTGGGTTGGTCTTGCTGCTGTTTCTCAATATCAGATACGTGTTGGAGGGTGCGCCGGCTGGGATTGCGTTTTTCATTAGTCTCTATGATTTCTTCGACAACCTGGGTTTGCCTGCGGGCGAGGTGCCGTCGGCAATGACTACCTGTTCCAACAATGCATGTTCTTTGTGGGGGGGAACCTTTGAACTGCATCAGAGCTGGGGTGTGGCCTTCTTTGATCGATTTGTCGAGGCACCGTTACTGCGAACCAATGCGCTTTATGTCCACTTGGTTTGTAACTCAATCGTTTTCGTACTGATGCATATTCAGCTGTTTCGGCCGGGTCACAGTGTTGAGGGAGCAGGGCATGCTTGGGTGGGTCGACTGACCCTGATGTTCCTCACGATCGGGACGGTTGCCGCGTTGTTCCTGGCCAGTGAACATAATGCGGTTAAATCCTACGGTGGGATTTGGGCAGAGTGGGGCTTTTACTCGATGTCGCTGTGCGTTTACGGTGCGGCTGTCATGGGGGCGCGCACGGCTATTCGAGGGGACTGGGAGCGACATCGTATCTGGATGATCCGCTTTGTCGGGGCCATGTATGGCGCGTTTTGGGGATTCCGTGTGCTGCTTGTTATCACGGGGCCGCTACTTCGTGAGTGGGAAAGTGCCTCGCTGCTGATCTCTATCTGGGCCTCTGCGCCCTTAGGTTTAGTTATTGCAGACGGCCTGCGCCGCCACTGGGATCGGCAAGTGGCAACTCCCGCACCGTTGGCCACTCAATAACGCCCCGTCGATTCTTGCCAAGACACTCAAGACGGTAGGAAAACCCTCCGAAGGCTGTTCCCTCCCGTCAGTGCGCAGCGTCGACACCGATACGGCGGTATGGGAGCGAAGTGGTTGAGTGGTCTCCTCGGAACTTTCTATCTAATGAGTAAGCGACGCCAAGCACTAATATGAGACACTTGCGGCCTCGGCCTTCCTCTTTTCGGATATCCCCACACTAGGGAGATGAACCCGTTCCAATGACGGGTTAGGCGAGCGGTCCACTTGCTAGCCGTGAGAAGGCTCAAAGACAGGCAAGTGGGTAATGTAGGTAAGTAGGTAATTGAATAAAAAGTCTCCCAATTGATCATCCTAGACGACATCACCCTCCGCCGAGGGCCCAAACTCTTAATAGAGGGCGGCTCTGCCACGTTACAGCCGGGCCAGAAGCTTGCGCTCATTGGGGCGAATGGCACGGGCAAGTCGAGCTTGTTCGCCATGCTCATGGGAGCACTCGCCGCCGATAGCGGCACTATCCGCGGTATGGCAGGACTTCGACTGGCGCACATGGCGCAGGAGCTCGAGGCCAGCACCGCAACAGCACTGAATTTCGTGATGGCAGGCGATGCCGCTGTGTTCGCGCTTGTTCAATCAATTGCTAAAGCGGAGCGTGACGAGGACTTCGAGCACGCGGCATCGCTCTACCAGGATCTCGACGCACTTGATGGCTACGACGCACAGCGTCGTGCCGAACAACTGCTGCTGGGCTTGGGCTTCTCTTCATCTGAACTCAGTAACGCCGTTACCGATTTTTCGGGTGGTTGGCGCGTGCGCCTCAATTTGGCGCGGGCGTTGATGACGCCCTCCGATGTGCTCCTGCTCGATGAGCCCACAAACCACCTGGATCTCGACACCATGTTGTGGCTTGAGCAGTGGTTGCTTCGCTATGAAGGTACGTTGCTCATGATCTCTCATGACCGTGATTTCATTGATGCCATTTGCGATCGCACCTTGAGTTTGGAGGGGCAGGGGCTGGTGACTTATCGCGGTGGCTATTCAGCGTATGAGAAGCAACGTGCCGAACGCATGGCTCAGCAACGGGCACAGTTCGCGCGTCAGCAGCGCGAGATTGCGCACATTGAAGACTTTGTGCGTCGGTTCAGGGCGAAGGCAACCAAGGCTAAGCAGGCACAAAGTCGTCTAAAAGCACTCGAGCGCATGGAGACACTGGCGCCAGCGCATGCAGACTCGCCTTTTTATTTTCAGTTTCCCGAGCCGGGTAAGACCAGCGATCCCTTGCTGTCAGTCGATGAACTGACCCTAGGTTATGGCGAGGAAGCTGTCTTAGAGCGTGTGTCATTCTCACTCCACCCCGGCGACCGAATAGGCCTATTGGGTAAGAATGGCGCGGGAAAGTCCACGCTGCTTAAGGGCTTAATGGGGGCCCTGCAAGCTAAGAGCGGAAGGCGAGTTACGGGTGCACATTTGCGCATTGGTTATTTCGATCAGCAACAGTTAGACGTACTCGATCTCGATGCGAGTCCGCTCCTGCATTTGCAGCGACTCAGCCCAAATGCTCGCGAGCAAACCATCTTTGATTTTTTGGGTGGGTTTAATTTTAAGGGTGATCGTGCCAAGGAGATCATCCGACCGTTTTCGGGAGGCGAGAAAGCACGATTAGCGCTGGCTATGGTGGTTTGGCAGGACCCAAACGTGCTTATTCTCGACGAGCCCACTAACCACCTCGATTTGGAAATGCGTCATGCGCTAGCAATGGCCTTGCAAGGGTATACCGGCGCCATTGTCCTCGTCAGTCACGATCGCCACCTACTTCGCCATGTTGTCGAGTCGCTCTGGTTAGTCGAGGGCGGCTCGGTAACCGAATACCCCGATGACTTACCGACTTACGAGAAATGGGTTCTAGCGGGCGATAAAACCTCAAAACAGTCGGGTGCTGGTGAAGCCAAGAGCGCAACGCCAAAGCCGGGTGCGACCAATAAGGCGGCGCCAAGCAGCACGAGTGCGGGGGACCTCGCGCGTGAAAAGGGCGTGAAAGGCAAGGAGCTGCGTCAAAGCGGCGCGGAGCAACGCGTGCGTTTGAAGCCACTGCGTCAAGCATTGCAGAAAACAGAGAAACAACTCGAGCGTCTTCAAAATGAGCTAGCGAAACTACAGGAAGCGCTTGCTGACCCTGCTCTTTACGAGGCAGACCAGCGAGATCGGCTCGCAGCCATTGTAAAAGACGAAGGCGCTTTGAAGGCGGAAGTCGAGGGGGTAGAAGAGCAGTGGATGGAACAGCAACAGGCACTCGAAGATGCGAGCTAGTAAGGGCGACACCGCGGACACCGAAAAAGACAGCGTAGTAGAGGCTACGGAGCGAAAAACACGTGCATGGCTCGCCGCGTTTGTTGTGGGACTCAACCTCTGTCCGTTTGCTCGACCCGTTGTGGGATCCGATGCCTTGCGCATCGAAGTCTGCCAAGCGACCGACCCAGAGGGTATAGCCCGTGCCTTGGTAAATGAAATCGCGGTCATCCAAAACGCGTCCGAGGCGGAGGTGGCGACTACGCTGGTGGTATTCCCAAACGCATTGACAGAGTTTGAGGCCTATCTAGAATTTCTAGATAACGCTGAGTTGCTGCTTGAGGAGATGAATCTGCAGGGTGTTCTGCAGCTGGCGAGCTTTCACCCCGACTACCAATTTGCGGGTGAGCCTGTTGACGCCACAAGCCATTTTACTAATCGCGCACCGTTCCCAATTATTCATCTACTTCGTGAGGCTATGGTGACACGGGCGCTCGACGGCTTCCCAAACCCAGAGGAAATACCTGAGCGCAATATCCTCACGCTTGAAGGTTTGGGTCATGAGCGCATTCAGGCAATGCTTGCAGCGCTAGGCTGATACGCCGCTCTCCGGTAGCGGAGAGGTGAGTGCATACGCTAGGGTAAAAGTCCGGCAGTATGCACTCGCATTCAGCCCGGGTTGCGGTCAACCATGTCTTTACTCAGTCTTGGCCACGTCAGCAAGAAAAAGAGCGAGCAGACAGCGTAGAGGCTGGCGGTAATGAGTATTGCCGACTGAAGGCTCTGCGCGTAGACCGCACCGCACGCCTCTTGCAAGTTTGAATCCAAAAGCCCAATCACCTTCGGGTGGCACTGGTTGCGAGAGAGTTCCTCGACGGTCACACCAAGCTCAGTAATCCCATTAACAAAGAAGACGTCGGATATCGCGCCAATGAACAGGGGCCCAAACCCGTAGCCTAGTAGATTGACGATGAACAGAAGCACGGCGGTCGCGGTTGCACGGACACGCATGGTCACAACGCCCTGTCCAATGGTGTATTGCGCCGCGAGATAACCGTATTTTGAGAAGCCGGCAATGCTCAAACCGATACCTGCCCACAGCAAGCTTTCTGTCGTAAACGCAAAGAGATAGAAAGGGACTGAAATGCCAAGGCCTATGGCGGGTACCCAAGCAATAGCTCCTGGGTATATTTTGTAGAGCCTGGTGGCAATCCAGCCAGTTCCGAAGGTGCCAAAGGCTGCCGCAAGGGCGACCGGTGTATTAATCCAAATAGCGGCTTCGCCTGCAGTGATGCCGTGTGATCGCACAAAGAAAATAGATTGGAAGGAGCTGATGCCATAGCCGCAGAACGCGGCAATCGTGGCGCCTGCGGTCATGAGCCAAAAGGCAGGCTTCTTCGTCAACTCTTTGAGAGCTTCCCCTAATGCCACCTCGTCTTTAGGTTCGGTGCCCGTTGGGTCGGTGTATCCGCGCGGCGGCTCAGTGACGGTTAGTTTGAAAATAATGGCAATGAGGAGGCCCGGTAAGCCGAGAACAAAGAAGGCGGCTCGCCAGTCAAAGGCGTCGGTAACCCAGCCGCCGATGAGATTGGCAAATAATCCTCCGAGCGTTACCCCCATCGCATAGACACCGAGGGCTTGCGAGCGATCTCTCGGTGCGTAGTAATCTGCAATGAGTGAGTTTGCCGGCGGCGTGCAGCCCGCTTCGCCAATGCCAACCCCCACACGACATAGCAGCAAGATCCAGAACGCACCAATGGTCATCGAGCCAATCGTTACCTCGGTAGCCAAACCACACAGCGCAGTCATCATTGACCAGAGCGCAATACAGACCGTCATAATCCACACGCGGTGACCCGTATCAGCGACTCGCGCCAGTGGGATGCCAACAATCGTATAAAGCAGTGCGAACCCAAACCCGGTTAGCAAGCCAAACTGCGTATCTGAAATACCTAATTCCGGGACAAGCTCGGGACCGACCACGGCGAGTAGACCGCGATCGACAAAATTTAAGATGTAAATCAGTGTCAGCGCGGAGAGAACATAGGTTCGGTAGGGCTTCGTGCCAAAGCCCGTGTTGTTGCCAGGGCCCCCTGGCTCTGCAGGGGAGGTTACTGCTGTCATGTGAGAATTTCCCTAAAGAAATTAACGATCGTTATTGGTCTTATTAATGGCCTCGCTTATCAAGAGGAAACACGGCCACTTCTTGTGTTGTTTACGGCAATGAGTATGACCACACATGCCTTTAGAAGTCACGAGTTGGTTTTAACTTCTCTCCCCAAAACGCCGTCGTGGCGCTCTGAACTGACCTTACACACCCGTCATTAATCCTTCCCTCAGCCCAAGCGTAGGGTTTCACCGTGTCGGGGTTCGCATTTTCGTTATTTTGTTCTTCGCCCTAAAACGGCAGTACTTGAATGCCGGGGTGTTGGGGGTATCTTGAGCAGGGAGAAAAGAGGGGGTGTCATGCTTGTCGGCTCGGTTACAAAGTTTTTGAAAGGTGGGTTGTCGCCGGCTCATGTTTGGGTGAGCGTTAGTCTAGGGTTCCTCTTAGGAATGCTTCCAGACTACGGTGCCAGCGCGGGTCTGGTCGCCATTGTCTTCTTGTTTGCTTCGCTCACACGTGTGAATACGGGGTTATTCGTGCTGTCTTTTGTTGTCGCTAAGACCCTCTTACTGTTGGGCCTACCTTGGCTTTTTGCGTTGGGCCATTCAGCACTCCAGGGCGTGTTTGGCACGGCGCTGGTGAAGCTAAGCCAGCTACCTCTCTTGGCCTGGTTCGGGTTTGAACGCTATGCGACGGTGGGCGCTCTCATTGTCGGTGTGCCGCTTGCGCTGGCCACAGCTTTTATCGTCAATGGCGGTGTTCAAAAAATGCGTAACGCGAGCGCTGGCTTACAAGCGAATGCAACGTTCGACGCATTCGCACAATCATTTCTCGGTCGGACGGCACTCACTTTGCTGCTTGGCAAGTCGTCCAAAGAAGGCCTGGGCTCTGTGCTCAACAAATCCGTTCCCTTGTTTCGAGTAAAAGAGGGACTCATTGGCGCTGCGCTCATTGCACTCCTCGCGCTGGGTATTTGGCAATGGGCGAAATCAGATCTTAAGAGCGCCTTAGTGCCGGTGCTCGAGCGGGCCAATGGAGCCACGGTGGATATCGACCGCCTGAGCTTGAATATATGG
Organism: Candidatus Paraluminiphilus aquimaris; assembly: GCF_026230195.1. Lineage (NCBI taxonomy): Bacteria > Pseudomonadati > Pseudomonadota > Gammaproteobacteria > Cellvibrionales > Halieaceae > Candidatus Paraluminiphilus > Candidatus Paraluminiphilus aquimaris. The sequence continues at coordinate 1,134,183 of NZ_CP036501.1, forward strand.
ACGGGAACGCTGGATGTGACTGGCTTGGAAGTGGCAGACCCGTCTGATCTGTCGGTGAACTTATTCTCGGCCACAGAGTTACGGATTTCGGTGTCCAGTGCGGCCCTGCTTTCCAAACGCATTTTGGTGAAGGAAGTTCGAGCTCAAGAGGCTCGCTCTGGTATGCCTAGAATGAGCCCCGGCCAATTGACGGGCCCTTTGATTGGGCCTGTAGCCGTCACGGCGCCCACGTCAGACGAAGTGGGTAGTTATGTGAAGGATGCAGAGGCCTGGCTCGATCGTTTAAGACAAGTTCAGGCGCTATTGAAGCGTTGGGAGGGCGTCATTCCAGAGGGCTCTGAGTCTGAGCCCGCTATCGGCTCCCCCAGTTACGCGGAGTGGTTAGACGAACAAATTGCGCAAAGTGGTTACACAGGGCTGTCATTTACGCCCATTGAAGATAGCTATTGGTCTGCGTTGGCAGAGAAGGTGTCAGTGGATTCAATTCGCATCGCCGCGTTCGCCGACAAGGACCTGTCCGTTCTGGCTGAAAATCTTGCCTCAAACCCCAAGCAACTCGCCGTCTCTCCGCGCATCGAGATGGCTTCAGACGACGGGTCAATTGGGATGCTCATGCAGCTCGATGAGTTAAGCGGCGCGGGGGCAAACCAGCTTGAGTTAAGTTTCGACGGCCTAGATGCAAAGAGCACTTTGTCGGCGTTGAAACCGGATATCGCCAAGCGCGTTAATGGCGGGCAGATCGATCTGAGCCTCGACGGAGAGTTCCGATACGCCGGTGAGGGTGAGTTAACTCTGGATTTACTCGCCACGCTGACAGATTCAGAGTTCATCATTAAGCGCCGAAAGCTTCCGGTGGCTAATTTTATGGTGCCCGTTAAGGTCCGGGGGTCATTCGCTGCACCCAAGGTCCGAGTGGATAACAAAGCCATGGAAGACCAACTCAAAGGCGTCGCTGAAGATGCCCTTAAGGATGAAGCTAAGTCGAGGGTGGAAGACAAGATTAAGAGCAAGCTGGGCGATCGGCTTAAGGGGTTTATCAGATAGACGTGTGTCTACTTCAGACGTGGTGAGACAGCCCTTTCTTATTCGGACAACTGACAAAACACTCCACAAAAATGAGACTTTGTGGACCCCGAAAACCCGCTCGAAATTTTGGTTTGGTGGGAAGTGGCACATCCACTCGAGCTGCTCTTAGATAATTCGCCATCCCGCAAATTGTCGTCGTCATCGGTAATGCCAGTGGTTCGAGGCATCTAAAACGGCTATCTTTTGGCCTTGGAGAACAGGAAGCGCAGCGACACTATGAGTAATTTAGTTGTCAGGCAAATTGACTTCGATGTAGATCAGGCCAAATTTATTTGGAATCCTGACAACCCCTCTTTCTCTGTTTTAATGAATCAAATTACGTTCTTTGTTGTCGGCTTTGAAAAGTACATGTGCCGTGTGATGCGCGATGCCGAAGCGCACATTACTGACGCGGCCGTGATGGAAGAGGCCCGAGCCTTCCGCATGCAAGAAGCCATCCACGCCCAAAAGCACATGCGTCATGCCCGAGCCCTCATAGCGCAATATCCGGCATTGCAGGGCGTGCTCGATAAAGTCCTCGCAAGCTACGACGATGTCTACAGCACCCACCCATTGGAATACCACTTAGCCTATGCGGGTGGCCTCGAAGCAATTTTCACCCCTTTTTTCAAAATGATTCTGGATCACCGTGTAGCCCTATTTGAAGAGGGTGAGGCTCAAGTGGCATCGCTTTTTGTTTGGCATTTTTGCGAAGAAATCGAGCACCGAAGTTCCGCCTACGATGTTTACAACCACGTGGTAGGCAGTCATTGGTACCGCATTCGAAACACCGGCGCATTTCAAAAGCATACTCGGGATCTTTTCGACATGATCAAGAACGAATTTGAGTTGGTGGTTAAAGACGTGCCCAAAAACGCTTATTCAGACAACCCCTTTGCGCGCATACCCATACGGGCGCAGTTACGATCAGCCGTCGGTGTCCTGGCCTCACAGTTCCCCTGGCACGACAGCGTGAACCAGCCTTTGCCCGACTATTATGGCGAGTGGCTTGGCCACTGGGAATCTGGGGCCGATGTTTCTCAAGTTGTCGGTAAAGTAACGCTCGGTGCTCAGTGACCGTGACTGAGACTGAGTCAGCACTCACGTTTACTCAGCTGGTTGAGCGTCTAGGTGGCTTTACCCCCCAAAATATTGAAAGTTGGGCCTTTGTAAAAAGCCCTTTTACGCTGTCCCACTGGACCATGAATGTCGTTGAAGTGTTGCTCATCGTCGGTGCGCTCTGGGGTCTGCGTCATAGCATCGCCCGTTTTAAGGCAGGCGAGTCTGTCTATTTAGGCTTTTGGCTAGCGTCAGTCATCTTTATGCTGGCGCTGGAAATTCCGGTGTATTTTCCTGAAAAACTGGGCGCACCCGACAACGCCCTGTTTTTTATTCATAACGAATTTTCAGTGCAGTTCTTCTTTGGGCGAGCGCCGCTGTACATCCTAGCGCTGTACCCCGCGATTATGTACGCAGCCTTTGTTCTTGTTCGGCAAGCGGGGCTCTTTGACCAACGCTGCGGGGCATTCATTGGAGCATTAGGCGTAGGCGTCGTTCACCATGTGTTCTATGAGATTTTTGATCACTTTGGGCCCCAGTATGGCTGGTGGACGTGGAACTACCCCAACTTCACCTCTTCCCTCGCCTCGGTGCCGGTCTCTAGTATGGTGAGCTTTGCCTTTGTGGGGCCGATAGCGCTAACGCTCGCCACACAACTTTTAGTCCCCAAGTCTGTCGCCATGGACAATGCAGACGCCAAGGACGCAAGTGGTCGGGTTCGACGCTTCGCGCTGGGCACTCTGCTGGCCGGGCTGTTAACCCCCGTCATTTTTGTGCTGCTCACACTCGACACCTGGTTCAGTCTACTCGGCATTGAGATGACCCCTCGCTCGGAGATGGTAGCCTCGGTGGCGCTTGTTGGGACGGCGTTACTCCTTACAGTGGGTCAATTGCTGCGATTAACCACTTTTTCGAGCCGGGGCTTGTGGGCGTATTCCAAAGCTTATCTCGCGCTGTTTCTCGGGGTTTTTGCGGGCCTGTGGTTATATGCGCTACCCGATTACTTTTCCGCAGTCGAGGGCGTCACCTCACAGGGGTACCCCATAGGCTCATTGCCCTATGTGCTGGGTTGCAGTGGCTTCGCCATCTTTTTTCTTTTGCGTGAACTGTAACTCTCAATCCCTAGCGAGTGTTTTTACGTGTCTCACGGTTAAAAAAATCTCAATTACATTCATGGGATATTGTCCAAGTGGGTGAGGGCTCTTCTGATTAACGTGACAATTCAGGCGAACAATAAATTCGTTTAGCTGGCGGGTATTGCGAGCACGTAATAAACATGCAACATTTAGTGCGTCACTAGGCGGTTCTTGCCCGGCGATTTTGAAGCAAGTAGAAAATTGAGTAATAAGGAAGCTGTATATGAAAATATTAAAGGCCGCAATAGGCGCAACGCTCATGTTAAATGCGTCGGTTGCCCTCTCGCAAATAGGTGAAGGGGAAGCCGGTGAAGGGCCAAGCCCGTATGTCGACTGTGGTATCGGTGGTGCGCTCTTCCCAACCACAAGTTGGGCTGCTGTGACTTCTAACGTGATCTGGGACGCCGGTACTACAGCTGTTACCTCGGCTACGATGAGCCCTGAAACGTGTAACGGTAAATCAGTAGCAATGGCTGAGTATGTTAAAGGCAGTTATGCCTCACTTGAGATGGATATTATCTCGGGCCGTGGTGCTTATCTGAATGGACTGAGTCAGGTTTCTGGGTGCGGTGCTGAGCCTTCCGAAGCATTTGTAACTGCTGTACGGAACTCTGTTAAGAACGCTGTGAGTTCTGAGTCTGCGGTGGTGGAGCAAGATAAGCAGGCAATGCTTTTCAATGCTGCTTACAACGCTAGCTTGTCCTGCACTTCGTAACAAAGTAGCTAATGATCTTTACTAAGGAGCCAATATGGCTCCTTTTTTTGGTCTTGCCATTATTTCTGAGTGAATCGGTTTACGCTTTTCCTAAGTACGGTCGAAGTGAGTCCGCTGCTTTTACGGCTCAGTGGTTAGAGATACTCCATGCTGACGTTCACGGAGACAGCTTTAAGACGCGAGTGGTGTCTGAAGGCTTTCTCATTACATCTGATTCAACAGTGTTCGACGCTGGTGAGGAATTGGTGGCGTCCTTGGAGCATTTTAAAGCAGGGATGGGAGTGTGTTCTCGACCCTCGCGGTACCTCTTTTTGGCTGGGGAATTCGGACTTCCAATTGAGGCGCTCGAACGATGTGAGTTCCTTGATGATTTGTCATTCTCCGACTTAGAAGGGTCAGATGTCACGGTCGTCTACGCTTCCGGTTACTTGGGAAATCCAGCGTCGTATTACGGACACATGTTTCTCACCGTAACGCCGCCGTCTTCTTCCAACAAACTTCTAGATAAAGCTATTAACTACGGAGCAATAAATGCGTCTGGAGATAATCCTGTGTCGTATATTGCGAAAGGCTTATTTGGCGGATACGAGGGCGCCTTCAGTCTCAGTAGCTACTATGTGTTTGATAATCAGTACAGGACGATTGAGAACCGCGATTTATGGGAATATCGCCTTCATCTGGATGACAAAGCGAAGCTGCAACTACTCACCCATATAGCTGAATTATCCAAACACAAGTTCAACTATTACTTTATGGGGCGCAACTGTGTCAGTGCCTTTGCCGAAATTATAAATGTCGTAGCTAAGAGAAACTTTGACGCCGCAAACACTGCTTTGGTTTATCCACATGCTTGGCTGAAGTATCTTGTTAGCGACAGCTCAATTCCTGTCTCTAGTCAATTGGTCCCATCACGCGCCACGGAATTTAGATCGCTCTATAAGAGACTCAGTACCACTCAATTGACAGCTATAAATAAATACGACGTTACTGAAGGTCCGGTGCTCTCGGTACAGCAAGACTCTGATGAGGTTGTTGTACTAGATACTCTTTTGCTCTACTCCCAGGCCTTCAAAGACGATGAGACTTTCAGAGAAGACGCCTTACGAGAGGTAACAGCAAAGCGACTCGATATTGACCTAGTGTCTGAGAGCTATGAGTTCCAGAGAGAGGCGAAACTGGAACCACACATTGGCCGCAATCCGGCAAAACTCAGCTGGGGGCTTGGCTCAACAGATGACGATGTTGTAAGGCTCTTTAGTTTGCGACCCGCATTTTATGATGAGGCGGACGGAGCGTCCCTCGGTTTCGGCGGCAATGCGCTGGTCATGATTGATAATCTTTTTTCGCAGGATGACCAGGGCGAAGTCAGGTTAGAGACACTCGACTTACTAGCCATTAATGAGATAAATCCTAAAGCCTCGGGTTTTCGCAATGATGGCAGCTTGGGATGGACGGGCCACATTTCCTACGAACGTAAAGGGTCGGCGTTCTGTCGTTCGTTATGTGCAGGACTGGAGTCTAAGTTGGGCCTTCTTACTAATATCAGTCCCAATGACAGTGGTTCATTGGCACTTGGCGGGGCTTTTTACCTGTCTCAACAGTCTGGCGCTCACTTTCGCGCGTCAGTTTTTGCTAGTGGAATAATTAATATCAGTGAAAATATTGCGGTTATTGGCAAAGTAAGTGCCTTTGACCGCTCAACTAGTCATCGGCCGAATACAATAAATCAATTGGGAGTTTCTGCTTGGATTACGGAAAATTTAAGATTCTCCTTAGAGTATCGAAAGCACAGGCGTGAGAGTGTTTCTGTAAATGTTGACCACTACTTTTAGCAGCAGATAAACGCGATTTTTGTTTCATAATTCCGAAAATTGCGATCAGCTGTAGCTGGCCTGGCCAGATGCTTGGTCACCTGTATTGAGTCTCTAGTAGAGCTGGTAGTCAGTGTGCTCTAGTCCCACAGACATAAGGCGACTTCGCTAGCGTTCGAAGGAGTGGCGCAGCGCGCCCCCAAGGCTGGTGCGCCCTGAGAAAATGGGTGCGCTAATCAATACAGAAACGGTTGTTATTGTTACTTCGAAGAGGCACTGGCTGCTTTTATTTCAACCTGAACGTCCATGGCATCTAAGGTCGCTCTCACGTCGTACGTAATCCACGCAGCCCAGAGGATTGCGGTCGCTGAAACCCAGGATGCAGGTAGCAAAACGAATGCTAACACCCATAGCGCAATAAAAAACGGCCAGCGCTTGAAAGCCTTCGCGAATCGTTTCGGTGTTGACTCTACGCCGGGAGAGTAGGCGAACGACCTTATGCCTAGGAACCAAGCGTTCGCCACAAGTGCCGCGATGAACACAAGTTTTGGCGGCGGTGCCGCATCGATCTCTGGGTTCTCGTCGAGTGGTGCGTGGACCCCATTGTTTCCAGTTTTCAGTGCCTGTTCAATGGCGTTCCAAACGTGCACCGGCGTGGGCCTTGCAACGGTGCCGTTGAGATTTTTCTCGGACGGCACGGATCGCCAGCGATAGAGAATCTCACACGATTGATTGATCACCAGCACGCCGGGCTGGAAAAAACCCTTAGGATGTTCGACCTTCCAGTTGGCACCGCGCTGCAGAAACTCGGTTTTTCCTCGGCTGGCGTAGAGAGTCAGCCAGTCGCGATCATTACAAATGCGCGGTATCTCCTGGTGTGGGTCACCAATATTTTCAAAGTTAAGGTCCCAGTGAGTATGCGCTTTATGCGCAAGATACTGTGGCTCGCTAGTTACGGCGAAGACCTCACCGCCTGCCGCGCGAATCTTCTCGACAACACCGTCGTCAATATAGCTCCGTAACTCGGAGCGACAGGGCGGTCACCAAAACCCTCGGTAAAACAGCAGGACCACGAATGAGTGCTGGGCAATGGTCGCGTCAAGCCACGGGAGGCGGGCGCCCGGAGGTGGGTCGAGCTCAGCCTGTGGCTTATTTTCTTCTGCTGGCTGGCTAACCACAAATTCAATCGACCAAGGGGTGCCCGTGCCGCTAACCCGAAACGAGTGTTGCTCGCAGCGATCGCCACCACAGAGAATTAGCTTTAAATCACCGGATTGATCGAGAGCGTTATCGGCGTCGATGATGCCCGTTGCGCTAAACGTATCACCCGCAGCAAGGTCAGAGTCATTGAAAAACGCCACCGCTGCATCAACACGTTCGCTGAGCGCGTAGGGGATTGTTTCGCTGACCTGATGGAGCATCGCTGTCTCGCAGAAGAGCCTGAGCCTATCAAACTAGTTAAAAAGACTATCAGAGGTCAACTTAAATACCTTCGGTGACTGGTATTTGGAGATAAAGCACAGTAGCCGCTAGGATGGTCTCGTACTCACGTACCGGAGTAGGCCAACTACACTGATGTGCAGAGGCCTAGCAAAGGAGAACTATAACCATGTCTACTGTGCCGACAATCGACTTATCTAATGTTGACGCTGCCGCGCTAGCTGCCATTGACCAAGCCTGTCTTGACCATGGATTTTTTAAGTTAAAAGGCCACGGTCTTAACGACGCTATTGATGAGATGTGGCGCGAAGCCAGGCGCTTTTTTGCGCTGCCCAGAGACATTAAGCAATCAGTGATGCGTCAGCCGGATCGCGCCTTTGGCTACTTTGATCGAGAGCTCACCAAGCAGAGGCGCGATAAAAAAGAGGTGTTCGATTACTCAGCGAAACCCGAGCCAATGTTTGGTTCGGGTGGGTCGAGCTACTGGCCTGACGATTCTGAGGGGCAGTTGACCGAACACGGTGCAGAGCGCTTTCAAGAGGTGCTTCTCAACTTTTACAAGAAGCAGCACGTTTTGGCGCACGAGATTATGCAGTTGGTGTGTCGGGCCATGGGCGCACCTGAGGACGCCTTGGATGACCTTTTTGGTGAGCGCCACACCAGCACGGCGCGTCTTAATAACTACCCCACAGAAGACCCTGTTCCCGAGGATGAGCGCGACTCCACGATTGAACTCGCCTCTGTAGCACTTGGTGAACACACCGACCCCGGCGCTGTCACGTTGCTGCTTCAGGATGATGTGGGTGGCTTGCAGACCGAAGCAGACTCTGTTGGCTGGGTAGACATTGAGCCCGAGGAACACACCTTCATCATCAACATCGGGGATATCGTGCAGGTTTGGTCTAATGGGCGCTACAAAGCCGCGGTTCATAGGGTCACTGCTGTACCCGACGGTGGGTCACGACTATCGATGCCGTTCTTCTACATGCCCAAGGCCGATGCGCTCATCAAGCCGATCACGTCGGGTGAAGACGCGAAATACAGAGCGTTCACTTGGCGCGAGTTCATTAACAAGCGTATTGCCGATAACTACGAAAAGGTGGGCGATGAGGATATGCAGGTGACGGATTATCTGCTGGGATAGCAGGACCTTTCACTTGCAGGGTAATCGGTAGGGCTTCTGCTGTCGCGTGCGCTCACTTGTCCAGCTCATTGCTTAATATTTTTCAGAGTCATTAAGGCTGCTTTTCAGATCTTCGTGTGCTCGTCTCTATCAACCGCTAAAACAAAAAACGGCCGCCTCGAGAGCTCCAGCACTGAATCGCGCACCGCTCGAGTTCGTTTCGATCTAAAGGAGGTCGCTCTCGGCCTTCCATGGCCTCCCGGGCTGGCCAACGTCGTGTTGGCCACCCATGCCGTACTCATCTCTGACTGCCGCTTAAAACAAAAAAAGGGCCACCTAGCGGCGACCCTTTTCTGGTTTTTGGTGGAGGCGGCGGGAGTTGAACCCGCGTCCGCCAGTACTCTGCCTTTGGCTCTACATGCTTAGTTTCCGTTAATTAATTTAACGGCCAACAGCCCAACGGTCAGGACGTAGACCGCGATTCTCGTAAAATTTGACGGTGACTCCCGAGACCTAAGCCACCGCGGTCCAGTTCTGAATGACAGTCACACCCGCGATACTGGCATCTTAGGTTAGACCGCCAGGGCCGAAGCACCTGGATGGTGTTACAAAGGGCTACTTACGCAGCCAGTTGTGCACCGTAGTTGTCGTCATTGGCAACTATTAAGTTACAGCTTTGGATTAACGTGATTGGCTGTCATCACGGCATGCACCGCAGGTTTCGTTACCGTCGTCGAATCCGTAACGCCCCCGTCTGAAAAGTATACATCACGCTCTCTAGAGCCACACTGAAATAGTTCACGTACACTCCGCGCATGAAAAATATCCCACCTATTGTCAGAGCGGCTTTTGCCGACATGGTGCCGCTGTTTCTGCCCGCCTTACCGTTTGCCCTGCTTTTTGGCGTGATGGTGGTTGAGTCTGGTGTCTCGAAGCTCCTTGGCTGGTCGAGTTCCGTCATTATGTTTGGTGGCTCGGCCCAAATGACATTGATTACGTTGGTGGGAGAGGGCGCTGCGGTGTCCGCCGCAATCACAACAACGCTCATTGTGACGGCCCGACACATTCTCTACTCGGTCACGCTCGCTCCACGATTTCAGGTGCAGCCTCGATGGTTTCGTTGGCTCGGTCCCTATGTATTGATCGATCAGGTCTTCGCTTTAACGCAGGTGCGCGACCTCAGCGATGACGACGACTTTCGTCGTTATTACCTAACGGCGGGTTTTACCTTTTGGGGTATGTGGGTGCTATTTACCGGCTTGGGCATTGTTCTCGCGCCCATCATTCCAGAAGGAATCGGCATAGAGATTGCCATAACGCTCATGTTCCTCGGCCTTTTGCTAATGGCAATTCGGCGTCGGGCCCAAGTGGTGACAGCGGTACTTAGCGGAGGTATTGCGCTCGTGTTTGCCCATCTCGACAATCAGCTCGGTCTCATCGTTGCGGTAGTGGCCTCGCTTTGTGTGGCCAGTGTCACCGAATGGAGGCGTTCATGAGTCTTTTCTGGGGCATCGTGCTGGCCGGCTTGGGGGCCTATACAATGCGCGCATCGTTTGTGGTGCTACTCTCAGGCGTCACGTTCCCTGACCGAGTTATTCGCATTCTCGATCACGTTGGGCCTGCAGTAATGGCCGCCTTGGTCGTGACGACACTCACCGGTCCCGGTGGGCAACTCGAGGCCGGTCCCGTTGAGTTTCTGACGCTTGGTATCATGGCTGGGGTGACCTTGTGGCGAAAGGACTTACTCATCGGCCTTCTTGTGGCCCTTGCCGTATTCTTTGCGTTAAACGCAGTGGTGGCTTAGCAGTGATTGCCAAGGAGAAAGTATGACAAAGCGACCTAACCCCCTCGACCGTTACGCGCGCGACCTTGCGCCGGGCGAGCTCACGTGGATCGGTGTTCGACCCAGGCGACGTGAGTCCTTACTTTCAGTAAAGTCTACGCAGGCAGTGGCGACGCTCGGCTTAGAGGGTGATCACCGAATGGGCAAAACGCCCGGCTCCGGGAGGCAGGTATCCATTATCTCTGAGGAGTTCATTGCGCAGGCGGCGCATTTCTTAGGTCGCGATGAGATAGACCCCGGACTGTTGCGTCGTAACTTGGTGGTGAAGGGTGTGAATCTCAATGCCTTGCGACGTCAGCGGTTTCAAATTGGTTCGGCTGTGTTTGAGGCAACCCAGCTGTGTCACCCCTGTGCGCGCATGGAAGAAAATCTTGGCAAAGGGGGTGTCGCCGCAATGATTGGTCACGGTGGCCTGTGCGCTAAAATTATTGAATCCGGCGATATTGCACTGGGCGATGCAATTACGGTGCTACCGCCGTTGGAGGGCTGATGGACGATCCTTACGCGTTTGAGCTCGACCCGCAATTGCAGGCCGACACGGTGCTTGTTTCAGATTGGCATCTTTGTCAGGTTCGGTTGATGAATGACAGTCGATACCCCTGGGTAATTTTGATTCCAAAAGTCCCGGGTGTTGCGGAGATTCACGAGCTGGCGAACGAGCAGCAGCATCTACTGCTTGAGGAGTCTATTCGACTCTCTACAGCGCTCGAGCAATTATTCTCTCCGCACAAGCTAAATGTGGCCGCGCTGGGGAACGTGGTCCGCCAGCTGCACGTTCATCACATTGTGCGTTTTCAAAATGACGAGACATTCCCGAAGCCTGTTTGGGGTATTGGTGACGCGATTCCCTACGATACGGATGCACTGCGCGATACCGTAAATGGACTTCAGATCGCCTTGGACATTCTTTAAGCGAGGTGTTTTTAGTTCGTTACCGCATCACGGGCGGTCATATTTGCCCTGTTCAGGGTAAGGCATTAACCTCGTTGAGCCCTAGTTTTTTGCAATCTGCAAAAATTTATGCGGCCAAGACCTCATTTTCTACGAGAAAGATTTGGCGGCAGTTACTCTTTTGTTTAAGACGCTGAACGAAGAATTTCGCATGGCTCAATGAGTTAAAAAAGACACTCTGGCGAGCGGTGTTTTCCAACCAAGAAACACTGTAGATCATAGCGGTGGCCCTCTTCTTCTAAGCATTTGTCACTGCGCTTTGCTTTTTTAAAAAAGGGCCCTTTTTATGGGGCCCAACCCAGAAAAGCCACTGTGACTGAGCGCAATTACGTATCACTCGAGAATGATATTCGCAAAATGCAATTATTATTGCAATATTAAATTCGCAAAATGCGAAAAATTAATCATCCCGGTCCGCGACGGGATTTGATATACCGCTGCGTATCAGTAACGTCATGAATAAACGCGCCAGTGGGCGTAAAGGAGAATGCTATGAATCGACGTCCTCTACTTATGTTAGCTATGGCTGCTGCGCTGAGTTTTCCCGCTGTGGCAATGGATCATGGTGACGAGTCGCGCGAACCGCACCGGGCGGTCAAGGCCCTTAAGCAGATGGATGCAAACGGCGACGGTATGATCAGCTTCGATGAGTTTCGCCCGCCTGAGGGACGCGATACGCCCGAGATGCGAATGGATAGCGATGGTGATGGCATCCTCAGTCGCGACGAGGTGAGTGCGGCAGCGACTGCGCGAACCGAAGAAGCGCTCGCCCATTTCGACCGACTGGACGCGGACGGAAATGGTGTCGTCACGCAAAGCGAGCGCCGCCGCAATGCATTTAATCGGATGGACAGCGATGGTGACGGGCTCATTACGAAGCGAGAGCTGAAAGAGGCGCGCGGTGAACGCAGGCGGAAGATGCAAGAGCGCGGCGGTCGCCGCGGACATCATCCCAAGGATGGGCACCGAGGTGCGCACGCTGATAGGCCGAACTAGGCTTTTATCGATTTCTGTTTGAGTTAACCGATTACAGTGCACAGTGACGAGGCAAAGCTGGTCGATCTTGTTTGCAAGGGGGATCAGCGTGCCTACACCGAGTTGGTGATGCGCCACCTGTCCTCCATTGAGGTGTACGCCAAGCGCATCGTCAGTGATGAGGCGCTCGCACAAGACATTGCTCAAGAGGTGATGACGGTTCTTTGGCAGCGGTCGAGTGATTTTAATCCGGCTAAAGCGCGCCTTACGACCTGGCTGCACCGCATCGCACATAATCGGTGTGTTGATGTGCTGAGAAAGCGAAAACGCGAGGTTAGTCTAGACTCGGATGAGCCGCAGCGAGAGGCATTAGCGCCCGCGCCGAGTACTCTAGCTCAGCCGTCGATTGATGCAGGGCTTAGACGATTACCTGAGAGCCAGCGCACGGCACTGGTGCTCACTTATTATCAAAACTTATCGAACCGTGAAGTTGCAGAGATTATGAATTCCTCGGTTCGCGCCGTAGAGTCCTTGTTGGTGAGGGCGCGCGGTAATCTAAAAAAGCAGCTGGAGGCACAGCAATGAGCCTAGAAGATAAATCACACAAACGGGCACGTGATGTTGTGGCCGCCTACGGTGCCGAGCCGAGTGCTTGGCCTGACGAGTATCGCGCCGATGTGCATCATGCGCTGTCAGCACATGATGACTTAGCGCAGCAGCTGTCTGAAGCGAGGACGTTGGACGACTATTTGAACCAGTCTTCGATTGTTGCCGCTCTGGATGGAGAGCGCGTAGCTAGGCAAATCGCGCAGCACGTCTCGCAGCAGTCGACATGGCGCGCACGACTCAGTGTTCGTCTCGAAGCCTTGGCAGAGTCGATGTCATCAAATGCTTGGAAACCCGCCTTTGCGGCGAGCATTACACTCAGTGCAGGGGTTGCGTTGGGCTCGGCGGCTTACGTGCCGGTTGAGGACTGGTCGGGAGTTGAGCAATACAGCTTCACCATGGTGGGCGAGGACTATTGATATGAGTCACAGAGCATTGATTGGTTTGGTTGTTGTATCGGTTGCGCTGAATTTATTACTCGCCGGGGTGATCGGCGGGCATGTGCTTTCAGGGCAAGGGAGGTCCATCCAGCCTTTGGCATGGGCGCTTAGGGATATACCGCCCGATATTCGTGCGCAGGTCCGACCGATTGTGCGCGCGCATTCGCGCGAGGTGATGTCAGTGCAGCGCGACGTTCGAAGATCCGAGCGTCGACTGCGTCAGCTTATCGAGTCAGACACGTTAAATCGCGAGGATTTACAGCAGGCCTTGACTGACATGCGGGGGTCGGCCGTTCGCTATTACGAGGTTATCCATGCGGTGGGATTGGATGTCCTTTTGTCTCTTGAGGTGGATGAGCGTATTAAGGCGGCCCCGTACTTGTTTCGCCCGCCGGGCGCTAAGTCGGCGATGAGAAAGGGCGAAGGACGTCCTAGGCCACCTCGGCGTGATGCCGCCCCAAAACCCGATGAAACGGCGCCGCAGCCACAAAATTAGTCCTCTTATCGCAACCGCAATTATTCCCGGGTGAATAAATTAGGGTGAGGAAACCTGCGGGTTGGCCTACTATAGCCGCGCCTAAGAGGAGGGTAGCGGTACATGGAGTTTGTTTTCGATTTATTGTCGCCACTTCAGCTTGCTGCTGTGGGCGTCACGGCGTTCGCCGCTGCGCTCCTCAGAGCGTTTACGGGTTTTGGCTTTGCCATGATCGCAGTGCCCGTCTTCTCTTTACTCCTTTTACCCAATGAAGCGGTGGTGCTTGCCGCTGCGTTGACGGTCGTTGTGAGTTCAACGAGCTACAAAGAGTGGTGGGGTAAGTTTCCAGTGGATCAGTTCCTGCCAATGATCGCGGGTTCGTTGGCGGGCACGGCTGTGGGAGTTTATCTCTTAAGCGGTATGTCTCGCTCAGAGTTTCAACTTTGGATTGGTCTGTGCGTTATTGCTGCGACGCTGGCTACGGCCCTTGTTAAACCATCGACAAAGCAGAGGGTCCCTAAGCCTCTCACAGCCGGTACGGGTGTAGCATCGGGTTTGATGAACGGTGCTTTTGCGATTCCCGGACCACCGGTGGTGGTCTATGCCATGGCCGTTATTGCCGAGCCCGCTGCGGCTCGCGCCTTTCTTATGGCGTTTTTCTTCGCCTCCAATGTGCTCGCGGTCATGATGTTCAGTGTCGCGGGAATGGTCACGGCGACGCCGCTGGTGCTGTTGCTCTTAGCATTTCCGCTGAGCTTCTTAGGTGATTTGTTAGGGCATTACGCTTTTCGCCGATTTGGCGGCGCGTCTTATCGCCCAGTTGCGCTTTTGGTGGCCCTAGCCCTGGGTGGTTGGAATACCTACGCGGGCTTGCAGTAGCCTTACTGCTTCACGTTTTCCCGAACAATCCGGGCTTTATCGCGCTGCCAATCGCGCTGCCTTTCTGTGTCGCGCTTGTCATGCTGCTTCTTACCTTGAGCTATGGCGATCTTGGCTTTCACGAGGTGGCCTTTCCAGTAAAGCGCGGTACAGACACAGGTTTGGCCCTGTTGAGTGATCGCCTGATTGAGCTTGGCGAGCTCTTTTTTGTGCAAGAGTAGTTTTCGTGAACGAGCTTTTTCTACCACGTAGTGCGTGGATACCGTATCGAGGGGACTTAACTGCGCGCCGAGCAAAAAGGCCTCGCCTTTGGTCATAACAACAAAGGAATCAGTGAGCTGAACGCGACCGGCTCGAAGCGCCTTGACCTCCCACCCCATAAGGGCGACACCCGCTTCAAATGTGTCGAGCAGGTGGTATTCAAACCGAGCACGTTTGTTCTGCGCTATGGTGTTGTCTGCTGGTTTTTTTGTTTTGCCTTTACCCATCGCCGCATTATACGCATGGCGGACTGCACTGTCTGATGTTTATAGTATCGGTATTGTTTAGTGGAAGATTGAATTGGACAACAACGTTCAACAGCCGTGGCGAGGCCAAACCACCCTCGTTCTAGCGCTTCTTGCTGTCGCCCTCGGGTTGGGCAATGTCCTCCGTTTGCCGTTCATCATCGGTGAGCAAGGCGGTGGTGCCTTCTTGCTCGTTTACTGTGCCGTGCTTGCGATCGTGGTGGGGCCTTTGCTCATTGCAGAGTTAACACTGGGAAGTTTGGGGCGCGCATCCCCCATGGGTTCGATTCAATGGGTGGCGTCGCTTGCGGGGCGCGATACGCGTTGGCGTTGGATTGGCGCGTTGCAGGCGCTACTTGCTTTCTTGGTCGCTACGTTATTGCTGGTGCCGATTGTCGTGGGGACTGAAGCGGCCTATGCCATCTATCAGGGCCAGTGGGGCGCTGCGAGCGCCGGAGAGATCGTTAGTGCGCTGTCGGAAATTGAAACGGCAGACCACCTCAGAATCTTAGCCCTAGTTGTTGGGGTCGTTGTCTTTATTGCGCTACCTGGGCCACAGGTTGTACTGAGTATCGTTGGCTGGATTCTCGTGCCCCTGATCCTTGGCATGCTCTACGTGGCGCTCGGCTTTGCTTTAGATGTGGGTGATTTATCGGCTGCCAATGAATGGCTTTTTAAGTTTCGTCCAGAGCAACTCTCTCGGCAGGGCATTCTAACGGCGGCGCTCGCCGCGTTATCAACACTTGGCGCTGGGGTGGGCATCGGGCTTGTCTTTGGCAGCCGCTCGCCACAAGGGCTACCGCTCATTCGGTCTGTGGTTGCCGTTGGCATTCTCGACACCGCTATCATGCTCGTCACAGCCATCGTTATTGTGGCGGTTACCGCGGCAGTTGATGTGGAGATGACACAGGGCTTGGCGCTACTTGTGGTATCACTGCCCTATGCCTTCGTAAATCTTCCAACGGGCGAGCTTTATGGCTTGTTGATTATGGCGTCGATCTTGTTATCAAGCCTCGCGGCGCTGATTGCCCTCATCGAACCCATGGTTGCCATATTGCGGCGCGAAATGGAAATACCCCGCTTCATTGCCATGAGCATTATTGCGCTCTTGTTGTATGGTGCGTCGTCAGTGGCGATTACCGAAGATGGCCTTCGGCAGACCATTGACGGATGGCTGGTACCACTCCTGATTCCCTGTGTGCTGGGCATTACCGCGCTCTTCACGGGCTGGCGGATTCCCAGGCCCATTTTGCGAGCTGAGAAGTATCGCGAGCCCTTCCTATTATTTTATGGCTGGTTTTTGTTACTTCGCTGGGTGGCGCCTATTTTGTGTTTCACGCTCGGTATACTCACGCTACTTAGATTGACGAATTAATGGAGTCAGTTTGGCAACAACCATAAACAAGACGGCACTCCTGCCACACTCGGCCCAGACCATGTTTGATCTTGTCGCTGACATTGCCCGCTACCCCGAGTTTTTGCCGGGTTGCTCGGGTGCACAGGTTCTTGAGCAAACAGATAATGAAGTGGTTGCGCGTCTCGATCTGACCAAAGCGGGCGTGACGCAGTCGTTTGTAACGCGCAACACGAACACCCCACACACCTCCATTACTCTGGCACTTGAAGACGGTCCCTTTGACTCGCTAGGGGGGGAGTGGCGATTTGACGCGTTGAGCGAGGATGCCTGTCGTGTATCGCTCGATCTGTCGTTCCAATTGCGATCCGGTCTGCTTAAGATGGCGGCCAGTCGTTTGTTCGAAAGCGTCGCCAACGATATGGTTGACGCCATGGTGTTACGTGCGAATCAACTTAAAAAAGAGAAGGCTAATTAGCGCATGTCGGAAATGATCACCGTTGAAGTCGCCTATGCGCTGCCAGAGAAGCAGCGTATAGAGAGGTTGTCTGTGGCGACGGGGACGTCGGCGCTGCAGGCGGTTGAGCAAGCGAACCTTGGGCGTTTCTTTGATGAACTACCCGACACTTCCGCTATGAAGCTTGGGATCTTTGGGAAGGCGATTCCCCCCACACATGAGTTGCAGGATGGCGAACGAATCGAAATTTATCGTGACCTACTCATTGACCCGAAAGCGGTTAGGCGCGCCAGAGCCGAAAAAGCGAAAGCGGAACGCGCGGAGACCTAGAGCGCAGTACTTTCGTTAGCCCCTTGGTCAGGCGTTTTTTCTGAGAGTTCTTCTGATGCGTCATCGGCCGACTCAACGGGGTCAGGCTCTGGCCAGTTCTCGCCAACCAAGTCACCCTCAACGTCGACTAAGACGTCATTTTCAAAGACTACCGTCAGTCGTCTTCGCAAAAGCGTGTCATTTCCGCGACGAACGAGACGAATGTAATCCCATCGGTCGTTGTTGAACGTATCTTCAACAATTGGGGTGCCCAGTAGAAACCGAACCTGCCGGCGCGTCATCTCAGGCTTGAGCTGATCAACCATTTCTTGATCGACAATGTTTCCCTGGTCGATATTGATCAGGTAGACGCCTGGGAAGCCAATGTTATTGCAACCTGAGAGCGCCAGGGTGGGCACGAGAAGAGATAAAAGAATGATCAGACGCGTTCGGTACACTACGATGGCCTTTCCTGTTAAGACAACGGCTGGCATCATAACTCTATTAACCGTCCTCGAGGAAATCTTGTGAGTAATCAAAACGTCGACCTTAAGCGCGCCGGCCTAAAAGTTACGCTTCCTAGGTTAAATATCCTCTCTATCTTGAGTGAATCGGCCGGTGAGGGTGCTCACTTAAGTGCGGAAGATGTATACCAGCGACTGCGTGACGCAGGAGATGACGTGGGTCTAGCAACCGTCTATCGCGTGCTGACACAGTTTGAAACCGCGGGTTTGGTGGAGCGCCACAATTTCGAATCTGGCCACTCGGTGTTCGAGCTTGCAACCGACGATCACCACGACCATATGGTCGATGTTGATAACAATGAGGTGATCGAGTTTGTCGATGAGGAGATCGAGGCACGGCAACACGCCATTGCGGCTGAGCGTGGCTACGAGATCATCGATCACTCGCTGGTGTTATACGTCCGTAAGAAGCGATAACAAGACGCGTCACAGAAAGAGGCGCGCTCTCGCTTGCTTTGACGCCTTGCCGTGCTTGCTCTCGCCTTACTGCTAAGGTGTTGCACTGTGAACGTGTCGCGCGATAGGGGTGAGCGGCTAATCTGCTGCAAGCAACTCACGGGCATTCTCACGCGTAGCTTCAGTGACCACGGCACCGCCCAACATTCGACTGAGCTCCTCCACACGTGCATCTCCAGACAGGTAGCTCAGGCTTGTGGTGACCACCTCATTACCTGCTTTACTCACCTGAATATGCCTGTGACCTTTTGCGGCAACCTGTGGCAGGTGGGTGACGCACAACACCTGAACATTACTGGACAGTCTTCTCAGTAATTTTCCGACAACATCAGCCACGGCGCCGCCGACGCCGACATCGACTTCGTCGAAAATCATGGTCGGTGCTGTTGCCATATCAGAGACCGCTACTTGCAGGGCCAGCGAGATGCGGGAGAGCTCGCCCCCAGACGCCACTTTGTTGAGCGGGCCGGGTTTACTGCCGGGGTTGGTAGCAATCCAGATTTCTATTTCCTCGAGGCCGCGCGGATCGAGCTTGTCAGGTTCAATGGCTATGAAACCCACCTCTAAGGTGCAGCGCTCCATTGCGAGCTGGGCCAGAAGTTCCATTGCGCGTTCGGCTAATGCCTGGGCACCTGCAGCTCTCTTTTTGCTCAGGGCTTTTGCTGCTTTAAGCCATGCCTGCTCTCGTTCGCTTATTTCAAGCTCTAGCTCGTCAAGTCGCTGATTTCCCTGTTCTAGCCCCTCAAGTTCGTCGCTCAGAACCGTGAGATGACTAGCGAGTGCCTCCGCCTTAATTCGATGCTTTCTCGCAAGCGTGTAGGCAGCGTCGAGGCGCTTCTCGACTTCTTGAAGTTTCTGCGGGTCGAGCTCGATTCGGTCAAGGTAGCGCCGTAACTCTGAGGCGGCTTCCTCAAGTTGTATCTGTGAGGACGCGACCATTTCACGGCTCTCGTCGATTTTTGCCCCTAAACGCTCGTCGCTGAGTGCCGTAACGGAGGAGCGTAACTGATCGCCCAGTTGAGCACAGTGCTCGGACACCTCATGAACGGTCTCTCTAATCCAGTTGGCATTGCTAAGCAGCGTCTGCTCTGACTCCAGAGACTCGAGCTCACCTTCGGCGAAGTTCAGTTCGAGAAGCTCCTCGATCTGATAATTGAGAAGGTCTCTTCGCTCTTCAAGCTCTTTGCTAGAGGATGCCAAGGCGATGAGCTCTTGCTTGAGTGCGCGGATGGCCTCGGCCTCGGCGGCGACGCCGCTTGCTTCCTCGCCTATTTCGGAAAATTCATCGAGTAATTCACGTTGGACGGCACGACGCAGCAGCGATTGATGCGCGTGTTGACTGTGAATGTCTACGAGAAGCTCACCGAGCTCAGAGCACTGTGCGAGCGTTGCGGGCGAGCCGTTTATGAAGGCCCGGGATCTGCCGTCTGACGTAACGGTGCGGCGAATGAGGCACTCATGACCTTCAAGCAAAGCCGCTCGCTCGAGCCACGCTTGGGCTAGGGGTAAATGCTCGACCGAGAACAAGGCTGATATTTCTGCTCGGTCTGCCCCAGCTCGAACAGCGCGAGCGTCGGCACGGTCGCCAATGCACAAGCCCAGCGCGTCCAACATGATCGACTTGCCAGCGCCTGTCTCGCCCGTCACGCACGTCATACCATCGTGCAACTCAATATCGAGTCGCTGCACAATGGCGTAGTCGCGTATGGAAAGGTCAGTAAGCATAGGCTGTCAGTGTTTTTTGGGCGTAAGCCCGCGTCGTCAATAACCAGCGTTTTTATTTAATAGTGACGTTATAGCCCAGCCGCAGAAATTTCGGAACAGCAAGTGAAGCAAACCTGCAGATCCTATTCGTTCTTTTCGAGTCAGGTTCGGTGTGCTAAAACCCATGGAGGAGAATAAAACATGGCATTTGAAGGTTTATCACCACGAGCAGAGTCCTTACTACGGACGCTCGTCGATATGCATATCCGCGAGGGACAGCCGGTAGGCTCCAAAGCGCTGCACGTCGAAAGTGGTATGTCGGTTAGCCCGGCAACGATAAGAAATGTCATGTCAGACCTTGAGGATCGCGGGTTCTTGTTGTCGCCGCACACCTCTGCAGGAAGAATCCCTACTGCGCAGGGATACCGGCTGTTCGTCGACAGTCTTCTGCAAATGAGCCCCATTGATGAAAACGCCATTCAAGCGCTCAAGAGTGAATTAAACCCCTCTCGCCCATCATCGGAGCTGATTGCTTCTGCCTCCAACCTCCTGACCCAAGTGACTTCTCAGGCGGGAATTGTGACCGTTCCAAAACAAAAGGCATCACAGCTTCGTCAAATTGAATTCCTGCCGCTTTCGGATTCTCGTGTGCTCGTCATTTTGGTCGTGAACGAAAAGGAAGTGCAGAACCGTGTCATTGAGTTGTCGAAGCCACTGTCGGAGGAGCAGCTTCGCTCGGCTGCCGATCGGATAAACAGGCGTTACGCGGGCAACGATTTAGCCAGTGTGAAACAGTTGCTCGTCGCTGAGATGGCAGAGGCGCGCTCGCGCATCGATGAGCATCTTGAGGCCGCATTGCAGTTGGCCAAGGACGCGATGGATGTAGAGGACGCAAAAGATGAGTATGTCGTCGCGGGTGAGCGCCGATTGCTTCAGCAGGCGTCCGCTGGTGATATGGATAAGCTGCGCGAGCTCTTCGATGCCTTTGAGCGCAAGCGCGACCTACTCGAACTTTTAGATCGGTGCTCCCGCGCTGACGGTGTTCAGATCTTTATTGGTGAAGAGGCGGGCTACGAGGTGCTGGGCGACTACAGCGTGATCACGGCGCCCTACGCACAGGGCACGCAGCCCGTAGGCGTGCTGGGTGTCATTGGGCCAACGCGCATGGCTTACGAGCGCGTCATCCCACTCGTCGACATTACCGCCCGACTTCTTACCGCCGCACTGTCGCGTTGAGCGCGCGGGCCTTGGCTGCGGCAGTGCGAATGCGCTAGCGAGCTCGAGCCGAGCTTAGCTATTTGTCTCCCCCAGGCTTTTGAATGACACGTGGCAAGCACGCCGTTACCGTGACGTGTTTTTCCTAGGCCGGGGTGGCGAATCCGCCGCTCCGCTTGTTTGTTTTCTCAACCTTTTTTCGCCGGCTATGCGCGTGCGCTTAGCCCCTCGCTCAGAAGCCTGCAGCAGTTGTTTTTAGAGCGGTTTTTCGTCGATCACGATCTCTGACTGCGTTGTCCTTGGACTCAAAATGTAAATATCCCCAAAAGTTGAGGGTTTTTACCTTGAAAACTTAATTCAACGCCCCATTTACCCCGTATTGAGAGAATTCACTAGCAGGAGACGTTGCATGTCGAGCGAGAACAACGACATTCAAGACAACAAGGAAGAGATGGAATCCCAGGCGGAGGTCGAGTCGGCTGAGGTTGATACGGCCGATGTTGAGATCGACGAGCTGTCGGAGGTAGAGGCGCTTCAAGAGGAAGTGGCTATGGCCAAAGATGCTGTCCTCAGAGCACAGGCTGATGCCATCAACGCCCAGCGTCGAGCAGAGATGGAAGTTGAGAAAGCGCGCAAGTTTGCGCTCGAGCGATTCGCGCAAGATTTGCTTCCCGTCGTCGACAACCTCGAGCGGGCTCTTGAGGCCTCATCGGGCTCAGAGGGTGACGATCTTTCTGCGGTTGTTGAAGGTGTTGAGCTGACGCTGAAGAGTTTGGTTGATGTGCTGTCGAAAAATGGCATAACCCCGGTCGATCCACACGGGGAGCCCTTTGATCCGCAAGTTGCGCAAGCTATGAGCATGATCGAAAACCCAGACGTTGAACCGAATACGGTTATCGCCGTGATGCAAAAAGGTTACCTGCTCAAAGACCGGCTTTTACGGCCTGCCATGGTCATGGTGTCAAAGGCTGCCTCGTAGGGTGTGACTGACAGCACGACAACAATTTTTTAACGCTTTTTGACGGGCGCGCTTGAAAAACGAAGAGCAAGACCCATCTAGAGAGACAAGATGAAACGCCGGGTGTGCCCGGTTGTAGGAGAGAGAAATGGGAAAGATTATCGGTATTGACCTCGGGACCACCAATAGCTGTGTGTCGGTTCTTGAGAGTGGCAAGCCTCGCGTTATTGAGAATGCTGAAGGCGGCCGCACCACACCTTCCATTGTGGCGTACGCGGACGACAGCGAAGTCCTCGTTGGTCAGTCAGCCAAGCGTCAGGCAGTTACCAACCCAACGAATACGTTGTTTGCGGTGAAGCGCCTGATCGGTCGAAGATTTGAAGACAAGGTTGTTCAAAAGGACATCTCCATGGTGCCTTACAACATTGTTAAAGCCGACAATGGAGATGCTTGGGTTGAAGCGAAGGGCGAGAAGATGGCGCCACCGCAGGTCTCCGCTGAAGTGCTTCGTAAGATGAAGAAGACGGCGGAAGAGTACCTCGGCGAGTCAGTAACTGAAGCCGTGATCACAGTACCCGCCTATTTCAACGACTCGCAGCGTCAAGCGACGAAAGACGCTGGCCGTATCGCGGGACTCGAAGTAAAGCGAATCATTAACGAGCCAACAGCGGCGGCACTTGCCTACGGCATGGACAAAGCGCAGGGCGATCGTACGGTTGCGGTCTACGATCTTGGCGGCGGCACCTTCGATATCTCCATCATCGAGATTGCGGAAGTTGACGGTGAGCATCAGTTCGAAGTACTTGCGACGAACGGTGATACCTTCCTAGGCGGTGAGGATTTCGACCTGCGCCTGATCGAGTTCTTAGCCGATGAGTTCAAAAACGAGAACGGCATCGACCTGCACAACGACCCTCTTGCGCTGCAGCGCCTGAAGGAGGCGGCCGAGAAAGCGAAGATTGAGCTGTCGAGCTCGCAGCAAACAGAAGTGAATCTGCCCTACATCACAGCGGATGCAACCGGTCCTAAGCACCTTGTGGTGAAGCTGACACGTGCCAAGCTTGAGTCTTTGGTGGGCGAGCTTGTTTCGCGCTCTCTTGAGCCCTTGAAGGTTGCGCTCACAGACTCGGGTCTCTCAGCAAGTGAGATTGACGATGTCATTTTGGTTGGCGGTCAGACACGTATGCCGCTGGTCCAGCAGACGGTAGCGGATTTCTTTTCAAAAGAGCCTCGCAAAGATGTAAACCCTGATGAAGCGGTCGCCATGGGTGCATCGATTCAAGGTGCGGTCCTTGCGGGTGATGTAAAAGATGTTCTGTTGCTTGACGTGACACCGCTCACGTTGGGTATTGAGACTATGGGCGGTGTTGCAACACCCCTCATCGAGAAGAACACAACCATTCCGACCAAGAAGTCGCAGGTGTTCTCTACAGCAGATGACAACCAGACTGCAGTGACTATTCACGTGGTTCAAGGTGAGCGAAAGCAAGCGGCATCGAACAAGTCATTGGGTCGTTTTGACCTCGCCGATATCCCGCCGGCGCCACGCGGTATGCCGCAAATCGAAGTGACGTTTGACCTTGATGCAAACGGCATTCTGAACGTGTCTGCGAAGGACAAGGCTACAGGCAAAGAGCAGTCAATTCGTATCACGGCGTCTGGTGGCCTCTCGGAGGACGACATCGAGCAAATGGTTGCTGATGCAGAGGCAAACGCCGAAGCTGACAAGAAGTTCGAAGAGTTGGTTACGGCCCGCAACGCGGCAGACGGCATGATCAACGCGGCGAAGAAAACGCTTGAAGAAGCCGGTGAGCACGCAACCGATGATGAGCGTTCATCAATCGAAGCGGCAATCAGTGAAGCGGAAGAAGCACTCAAGAGTGATGACAAAGACACTATTGAGGCTGCAACCACGAAGCTTACTGAAGCGACAAGTGGTGTTGCTCAAAAGATGTATGCCGCTCAAGCAGAAGCAGGTGAAGCACCTTCAGAGCAAGCAGCGCCCGAGGACGATGTCGTTGACGGCGATGTCGTTGATGCAGAGTTCGAAGAGGTTCGTGAAGACGACAAGCGTTAATTTTTGCGGTCTTGAACCGCTTAGGTTTGTGACACGTTAAACGCTGTACGGGTTCTGGCTATGGGTCGGAATCCGTTTTTTTTTAAGTAGGCCGCTCATGTTCGAGTGGCGGGAATGACTATGTCAAAGCGCGATTATTATGAGGTGTTGGGGGTCGAGAAGTCGTCTTCAGCACAAGACATCAAAAAGGCGTATCGACGCGTTGCGATGAAGTACCACCCGGACCGCAATCCGGATGATGAAAACGCAGACGAAAAGTTCAAGGAAGCGTCCGAAGCATACGAAATTTTGAGCGATGCGGAGAAGCGGCAGGCTTACGATCAATACGGCCATGCGGGTGTCGATCCACAAATGGGTGGCGGCGGCTTCCAGGGCGGCAGTTTCAGCGACATTTTCGGTGATGTTTTTGGTGACATCTTTGGTGGGGGCGGTGGCGGCAGACGTCAGGGCCCTCAGCGAGGCGCTGACCTTCGTTACACCTTGGAAGTATCGCTTGAAGATGCAGTTCGGGGAAAAACGGCAGAGATCAAGGTGCCCTCACTGCAGCACTGCGATACCTGTGATGGGTCGGGCGCAAAACCGGGAACGTCAGTCAAAACCTGTGGTACCTGCGGTGGCTCCGGCCAGGTTCGTATGCAGCAGGGTTTCTTTCAGGTTCAACAAACCTGTCCCACCTGCCGTGGTCGCGGAAAAGTCATCGAATCGCCATGCAATGTTTGTCATGGAGAAGGGCTTGTTGAGAAAACGAAGACGCTGTCCGTTAAGGTGCCACCGGGTGTCGATACGGGCGATCGTATTCGTCTTAGCGGCGAGGGAGAGGCAGGGCCTTCTGGCGGTCCCAACGGTGACCTCTATGTGCAGATCTCTGTAAAGCAGCACCCCTTGTTTGAGCGCGACGGTCGAAACCTCTACTGCGAATTTCCCATCAGCTTTGCCGATGCGGCGCTCGGTGGAGAGCATGAGATCCCCACGCTCGATGGGCGCGTGAAGCTTCGAATACCTGCGGAGACGCAAACGGGGAAGTTATTCCGTCTGCGTGGGAAGGGCGTTAAGCCTGTGCGTGGTGGCCCCGTGGGAGACCTGCTTTGTCGCGCGGTTGTAGAAACTCCTGTTAACCTGAACGCAGAACAAGCTGAGTTACTCGAAAAGTTCCGCAAGAGTCTGGGCGAGAGCGGTGATCAGTCGCCTCGACAATCCAGCTGGTTCGACGGGGTGAAGAGTTTCTTCGAAGGACTGAATTGATGGCGTTGAGAGTTGCCGTAACGGGTGCGAGCGGGCGAATGGGCCAGGCGGTTGCTCGTGCGGTGATTGCCGACGATGCGGCCGAGTTGGTGGCGTTTGTTGCGCGGCCGGGCAGCGCACTTGTTGGCACTGAGGTCACAGCATTGCTTGGCGCTGATGCACCCGGCTTGTTGATATCAGAGACGCTCGTGCTCGAGGGCGTAGATGTCGTCGTCGATTTCACGTTGCCAGAGTCAACACTTCACACTGCGAAGCTTTGCGCGACAGCGGGTATCCCCGTCGTCATTGGCACAACAGGCTTTTCGGGAGAGGAACTTTCGAGCTTAGAGCGCAGTCTGTCCTCGCTGGCATTTTGCCGTGCAGCTAACTTTAGTACCGGCGTCAATCTCGCCTATCGTTTACTGACGATTGCAGCTGAGGTCATGGGCGGCGATGCTGACATCGAAATCCACGAGGCACATCACAAACACAAAATCGATGCGCCATCGGGAACGGCGTTGGCCATGGGGCAGGTAATTGCGGATGCCATGGGAACATCGCTCGATGAGGTGGCGCGCCATGATCGGTCTTCACAACGCGCGGCGCGTGAGCCAGGTTCGATCGGCTTTTCTGTCACGCGGGCGGGAGACATTGTGGGTGAGCACACCGTGATGTTCGGCACCGAAGGTGAGCGACTCGAAGTCACCCACAAGGCGAGCAGTCGCCATGCTTTTGCTGCAGGCGCATTGCGAGCTGCACATTTCTTACGGGACAAGCCTGCTGGGAGCTATAGCATGGCCGATGTCCTGGGTCTGTCATAAAACAACCGTCAGAGGAATTCATGAACGTTATCGATATCGATCAAGAAAACGCGCAACAGTATTTGATCGATGAGTCGTTCAATCGTCCCGTGGTTGTCGACTTCTGGGCTGATTGGTGTGCGCCTTGCAAGCAGTTGATGCCGCTACTGGAAAAGCTAGCGGATGAATATGCCGGTGCTTTTTTACTGGCAAAGATAAACGCCGATGAGCAACAGGGTATCTCTCAGCAGCTGG
This sequence comes from Candidatus Paraluminiphilus aquimaris, assembly GCF_026230195.1. Classification (NCBI taxonomy): domain Bacteria; kingdom Pseudomonadati; phylum Pseudomonadota; class Gammaproteobacteria; order Cellvibrionales; family Halieaceae; genus Candidatus Paraluminiphilus; species Candidatus Paraluminiphilus aquimaris. Next base: position 1,160,537 of record NZ_CP036501.1, read on the forward strand.
GCGTCAGAAGCCTCCCTACCGTAATGGTGTTTAAGGACGGTCAGCCTGTTGATGGCTTTGCTGGCGCGCAACCAGAGACGGCTGTGCGCGAGCTGCTGCAAAAGCACTTGCCTTCACCCTGGGATGCCAAGATTGCCGAGGCCACTGAATTGCTTGATCAAGGCAATACGGCCGATGCAGTAGGGCTTCTAAGAGCCGCCTGGGAGGAATCGAATAAGCTACTCGATGTCACACTTGCCTATGCTGGCGCGCTGATCGAGGCGAATCGTTTAGATGAGGCTGAGCAGGTGTTGGACGAGGTTCGCCTAGTTGATCGAGAGGCCGTGCATGAGCAGCTCATGGCGCAGATTGAACTAAAGCGTGAAGCGGGTAAGTCTCCAGAGATTGAGGCGCTTGAGCGAGAACTAGGATTAGACGAGTCGAACCACGGCATTCGCGTGAAGTTAGCCGTTCAGCTCTCGGCAGCATCACACTTTCGCGATGCGCTGGAGCATCTATTGGTTGTTCTGCGATCCGACCGAGACTGGAATAACGGTGAAGCCAAGCGAATGTACCTTGATACAATTGCCACAATTGGAAAAGGCGACCCGTTAGCCGCTGAGTATCAGCGAAAACTATTCTCTATACTGTATTAAACGAGCGAATTAAGGCTGCTTTAGCCGCACTTTTTCTTGCAAACAATTACCAAAAAGCCTACATTCGCTCCGTTGAAAAAACCTACTCAAGGTTCAAATTTGCCGGCATTCCTCGGCGATGACGCACTCATGGGAGCATAGACAATGGATATTGCATTAGCAGCAGAAGATCTCGCGTTCCGCGACGAGGTCCGCAACTTCCTCGATACTGAATTCGACGCCGAAATGCAGGCGCACCTTAAGAGCCGCGGCTCTAAGGGCATGATCGAGTGGCAGAAAAAGCTTTACGCCAAGGGGTGGGTAGCACCCAACTGGCCCGTTGAGCACGGCGGTACAGGTTGGTCGGCAACTCAAAAGTACATCTGGGAATCAGAGCGGTCGTTGCGTGGTATTCCCGACGTGGTGCCCTTTGGCTTGGTTATGGTGGCGAACGTTATTATGGCGTTTGGTACGGATGAGCAAAAATCCTATTTCTTGCCGCGTATTCTTCAGAGTGAAGACTGGTGGTGTCAGGGCTATTCTGAACCCGGTTCGGGCTCGGACCTTGCGAGCTTAAAGACAAAAGCTGAGCGCGACGGTGACGATTACATCATCAATGGCGCCAAGATCTGGACGACCTACGCACAGCACGCGGACTGGATTTTCTGTCTTGTTAGAACGGACAACAGTGGTAAGAAGCAGGAAGGCATTACGTTCATCCTGGTCGACATGAAGTCAGAGGGCATCAAGGTCAACCCCATTATCGGTATCGATAACGAGCACAACCTCAACGAAGTTGAATTCAACAATGTCCGCGTTCCAGCAAAGAACGTTGTCGGCGAAGTTGGAAAGGGTTGGACTGTGGCGAAGGCGCTGTTGGCGCACGAGCGCACAGGCATTGCTGGCGTTGCCGACATTAAGCGCAACGTTCGCTTATTGCGCGATGCGGCTGCGGCTGAAGTGAATGGTGGTCAGAGACTACTTGATGATCCGGGGTTTCAGCAGCGTCTTGCGGATATTGAAGTTGAACTGATGGCGCTTGAGTTCACTGAGCTTCGCACGCTGGCGGCGATGGCGGCAGGTGGATTCCCAGGGCCTGAGTCTTCGCTTTTGAAAATTAAAGGCACCGAGCTTCAGCAGGCGACGCAGGAGCTTCGCATGGATATCGCGGCGTACTATCAGGGTGTTTTACCAACCGATATGGACCCCGAGGTACTGGGTCATGAGTTCGGATCAGATGCACGTCGGGCGTTTATGTACGGCCGTGCTGCAACAATTTATGGTGGTTCTAACGAGGTTCAAAAGAACATCATTTCCAAGTATGTACTTGGTCTCGAGTAAGGACGCATTTCCCGAAGGAGCTATGAAAAAATGAACTTCGATTACACAGAAGAACAGCAAATGGTCCGCGATTCGATCGCGCGCTTTGTACAAGATGATTACGACTGGGACACGCGACGTGCAATTGTCTCAAGTGATGAAGGCATGAGTCGCAGCAACTGGCAGACCATGGCCGAGTTGGGCTGGTTGTCCATTCCCTTTTCAGAGGCCGATGGCGGTTTTGGCGGAAACATTGTCGATTTATCCGTTGTTATGGAGGAGATGGGTAAGGGTCTTGTGGTCGAGCCTTTCTTCCCAACGGTTGTCCTGTTTGGCGGCCTAGTCGCGCGGGCGGGTGACGAGGCACAGCGTGCTTCTATCCTTGAGAGCGTTATTGGTGGTGAGACCTTGGGCGCTTTTGCTTACGTTGAGCGCCAGAGTCGATTCGCGATTGCCGACTGCAAAACGTCAGCGACGAAAAACGGCGACGGCTACACTCTCAACGGTGAGAAGGTTGTGGTCTTCAACGGCGAGAACGCAGACACACTGGTCGTACTAGCTCGCACCTCTGGCGACCAATCTGATGAAGACGGTTTGTCACTGTTTGTCGTGGACGCGAATGCCGAGGGTGTTTCAAAGGTTTGTTACCCCATGATGGACGCGCAGCGCGTTGCAAACATCACGTTTGATAATGTGCAGTTGGATGCCGGTAGCCTCTTGGGTGCTGAGGGCGGTGCCGCTCCCGTCGTCCACGAAGTAGTCCGCGAGGCGTTGGTTGCGCTGGCATCCGAAGCCGTGGGCATCATGGGTACGTTGAATGCGAAGACGCTGGAGTACACAAAGACGCGAGAGCAGTTCGGTGTGGCAATTGGTTCGTTCCAGGCCTTACAACACCGAATGGTCGATGCCATGATGGCCTACGAGCAATCTAAGTCCTTGCTATTCAAAGCGCTCTGCGAATACAAAATCGATCCTGCTTCAGCTGAAGCAACGATCCACGCATTGAAGGTCCTTATCGATCGCAATAGTAAGCTGATCTATGGCGAAGCCATTCAGATGCACGGCGGTATGGGTATCACTGACGAGCTTGATATCGGTCACTACGCAAAGCGTCTTATGATGATTAACGCGACGCTTGGCGACGGTAGTTTCCACCGTAGCAAGTTCATCGAAACCACCTACGCGGCGGCATAGAGATGAAGATCGCTGGCAAGGTCTGTGTTGTAACGGGTGGCGCCAGCGGTATCGGCAAAGCGCTTGCAAGTCGTTTTGTTGCGGAGGGCGCGAGCGCTGTGGTCATAGCTGACCTTAACGGCGATGCGGTCTCTGCCGTTGCTTCTGAAATTGGCGCTCAATCCTTTGCGGTGGACGTGCGCGACGAGTCTGCCATAGCGGCCATGGTGGCAGCGGTAGAGTCTGAGCACGGTCAAATCGATCTGTTTTGTTCTAACGCCGGGATCATTGGCGTCGATGGTGAGCCTTGGTGGGCGACAGGTGCTGACAATGCGCTGTGGCAGCGCATGTGGGAAATCCATGTGATGTCCCACGTTTACGCTGCGCGAGCGTGCTTACCGTCTATGATTGCGCGTGGGGACGGATACTTTCTCAACACGGCCTCGGCGGCAGGGCTGTTAGCGCAGATAGGTTCGGCACCGTATTCGGTTACTAAGCACGCAGCGGTATCGTTTGCTGAGAGCCTCTCTATTACACACGGAGACGATGGCATTAAAGTCAGCTGTCTCTGCCCCCAAGCTGTGGATACAGCCATGACGGCTGGGACCGAAGGTGGCGGTGTGGCGGGCGTTGACGGCATGTTATCTGCCGATGCTGTGGCTGACGCCGTTGTGAGTGGACTCGATGCCGAGTCATTTTTGATTCTTCCTCATCCAGAGGTCGAGGATTACCGTCAAAATAAGGCCCGCAGCTACGATCGTTGGCTGGGTGGCATGCGAAAACTGAGACGTCTGTTCACGGATCCTGTCGGTCAGTAGACTGCTTGGCATGGACAAACAGTCCCGGCTAGCCCGCACCATTCTAAATGGCTTCACGGCCTATTTCGCAGAGTTTGAAAATATCACGCTCTCGGCCCGTACGCGTTTTGAAAACGCGGAATGGCGAGCTGCGCAAGAAGCGTCAATGCGTCGCATTGATATCTATAAGATCAAAGTGCTTGAGACGATCGACGTCGTTGAATACATCGCGGCGGATCGTTTGCACGATCTGGATTTTTGGGCAGAGACACGCGATATCTACGCACAGCTCGTGCGCGGCATGACCAATTTTGAAATTGCCGAGACGTATTACAACTCAATCTTTAACTCAGTATTCAAGCATCGCTGGATTCGCGACGACTATGCGTTCGTATTTTCACCTCAGGGTGACATGCCGCCTGTGGACGTGCGGCGCGTTCTTAATACGTATCGGACACGAGGGGAAATTCGTCAGGCAGTTGAAGCGATGCTGCTTGAGTATGCGATGTCATATCCCTATGAGGATTTTCAGCGAGAGCTTAATCGCGTTACTGAGGTCATGACTGAGGCGGTCGTTGATGCAGGTATCGATAAGCGGGCGGATATTGAACTTCATGCGTTAGAGCACCACTTCTTTCGAAACAAAGCGGCGTATATCGTGGGGCGCATAGCGGGGAAGGGGCTTCAGATTCCCTTTGTGATACCGATGCTGCATACCGAGAGTGACGAGACACCGGCAATATACCTCGACGCCTGTCTACTGGGCTCTGACATCATCTCGAAATTGTTCAGCTTCACCCGAACCTATTTTATGGTGGATGCGTCGATTCCTTCGCAGTATGTGTTGTTTTTGCAGCAGCTTATGCCCCGTAAAGCGGTATCTGAGATTTACAGTTGTATCGGCCATCACCGACACGGCAAAACCTACTACTACCGAACAGCGACCCGCCATATGCGCGCGACCGAGGACGCGTTTGTCCCCGCGCCGGGTATCAAGGGTATGGTGATGGCGGTGTTTACGCTGCCATCTTATGAATATGTGTTCAAAATCATAAAAGATCGATTTACCCCGCCGAAAGAAGTCACACACCAAGAAGTGCGTGATAAGTATCAGTTGGTAAAACGCTGGGACCGGGCTGGACGGATGGCGGATACGCAGGAATTCGCCAACTTGGTTTTTGATGCGTCTCGCTTCTCAGAAGAGTTGCTGGAGGAGCTCAACGCAACCTGTCCTTCGCAGTTCGAGATTAGCGGTCGGGCACTCATTATCAAGCACTGTTATGTTGAACGGCGCATGCAACCGCTGAACCTTTACTTAAAGGATGCGACGGACGAAGAAGTCGATGCGGTGATGTTCGACTACGGCAATGCGATCAAGGAATTAGCCGCTGCAAATATCTTCCCAGGTGACATGCTACTTAAGAACTTTGGCGTCACCCGGCACGGGCGGGTGGTCTTTTACGACTACGATGAAATTCAGCCGCTTTTGGAAGTGAATTTTCGAAAAATCCCGCCACCGCGAGACGATTACGAGGAGATGTCGAGCCGTCCTTGGTACACGGTTGGGCCGAATGACGTTTTCCCCGAGGAATTCCGGCTCTTTTTCTCCGGTAATGCGCGCGCGAGAAAGGCATTTGATCAGCTTCACAGCGACCTCTACGAAGCCTCGTTTTGGACCAATTTACAGGACAAGCTCCGCGATGGCTTTGTGGAGGATTTCTTTCCGTACTCTAGCAAGCTGCGTTTTCAGCGGTAGGCGATTTTTATATGGCTAATCTTCTTGTAATTAGACACGGTCAAGCGTCGTTCGGCGCCGAAAACTACGACCAACTCTCGCCTTTGGGGCAGCGTCAGGCAGACCTTACCGGTCAGTTCTTGGCAAAAATGGGTGTGACATTCAGTGCTGCCTACAGCGGTGACCTCTCCCGGCAGCGTGAAACGGGACAGCGCGTCATTGATCAGCTTGAGAAGCCCCCCCAACTCATTATCGACCCCCGATTTAATGAAGTGCAGACCGACGAGCAGATTGAGGTAATGATGCCACTGCTCAAGGAGCGTGATGCGCGTTTCGCAGACCTCGTTGCGGCGATGGACACAGACACAAAGTCATTTCAAAAGATCATTGAAACGGTCTTTAATTATTGGGTGAGTTCGGACTGTGATGTTTCCGGCATTCAAAGTTGGGCCGATTACAGCGAGGGTGTGGTCAGTGCGTTTGAGGGGGCTATGGCATCTGCTGCCTCTGGGACCGACACAGCGATTTTTACGTCGGGCGGTACCATCGCAACCATTGTCGGGCATGTCTTGAGGTTAACCTCTGACCGTGTCTACGAGTTTTACGAGCCGGTGTTTAACTGCTCCATTACCCGGATTATTTTTAATTCACGCAAGTGTTCACTCTCAACATTCAACGACGTAGGTCATTTGCAGCTGATGAGTGCTCAGTTAGAAGAGCGGTTGGTAACGTATCGATGACACAAATTTGGATTGTCAGGCATGGCGAGGCGGCGGCGAGTTGGGAGAAAGATCCTGACCCGGGACTTTCGGAGCTTGGACAACAGCAAGCCGAAAAAACAGCCCTCGCCTTGTTGGATATAGTGCCCGAAGGCGCGACGCTTCTATCGAGTCCACTAAAACGGGCTCAAGAGACGGCGGCAGCCTTTGCGCAAAAATACGGTGCGCAGGTCAGTATTGACTCGCGTTTCTCTGAGGTGCGCTCGCCTGTGCCTCTGAGTGGTCGGAAGCTGTGGTTACAAGAATTCATGCAGCAGGATTGGTCAGAGCAGACTCAAGACTTATGGGATTGGCGCCACGATATCGTCGCAGGGCTAAGGGGCTGTGAGGGCCCCACCGTCATTTTCTGCCATTTCTTGGTGATTAACGCCGTGATATCCGAGCTTCAAAACAAATCAGCCGTGCTACAAGTGTTCCCAGCGAACGCCTCTTATCATGAACTTGCTCTGAAAGATGGAACACTCTCGCTGGTACAGCTAGGCGAGCAAATGCAAACGCGGGTTAACTAGCCCGATCTCTTCGGATTCGCATCAAGCCCTCCTGGGCTGTTGATGCTATGAGTTTTCCGTCTCGACTCCACAGCGTGCCCCGGTTGTAGCCTCGACCGCCACCGGACCAGGGACTGTAGGTGTCATAGAGCACCCAATCCTGCATGCGAGGTACCTCGTGGAACCAAATGGCATGATCCAGTGAGGCTCCAATAAAGACTTTTTCAGGGCGCTCGTAGGGGAAAGCAGAAAAGGCCGTGCTGTATAGCGAAAAGTCAGAAATCATGGCTAGGGCCGCTTGCTGCGTTCGCACATTGTCCTCAAAGGGCCCGATGACGCGAAACCATGACTGACTCACCGGCTCTTGCGCTTGGGGTAGTCGCTCAGTGACGCGTTCCCGCTCAGTGCCAAAGAGGTCGAGCAGCGTTCGCGGCATATTATTGTCGCGCTCGGCATTGAGGGCTGCTGCCTCTTCCGGTGAAATGACGTCGGGCATCGATAAAGAATGAGACATGCCTTCTTCATGCACGTGATAAGAAATAGAGGTGTTAAAAATGGCCTCGCCCTTCTGCCTTGCTACGACGCGGCGTGTGCAAAAAGATCGACCATTTCGGATCGGGTCGACTTCGAGCTCAATTGGTACGTTGGCATCGCCTGCACGCAGGAAATAGCAGTGCATGGAGTGTGCCGTTAGGTGCTCCTCGACTGTCTCGTAGGCGGCAAGCAGGCACTGTGCGACCACCTGACCGCCAAAGAGGCGAAACTGCGGTTTTAAGCTATCGCCAATAAACCAGTAATCGCCAACGCGCTTGGGTGTCACCACGTCCAGGACCTCAGAAAAGGTCAATCTGGGGATTTCATTTGTACTCATTGTTACCTCGAGCTTTTTACTCTGGGCCGTTACCGCGGGCGGAGTCCAAAGAAAAAGACATTAAAAAAGTCATGGGCAGCAGACGTCACGTCGTCGAATCGTCGCCATTGGTCAATGTCCGCTGCTGCGTTTATGGCGCTCACTAAAAGAAATCGAGACACCAAGGTGTTTGGGGTTTCCATCGTACCCTCGGCTACACCCTGCGAAATGAGTTTATCAATTTTTGCGTGTGTCTCTTCGGAGCGATTGAGCACCTGACGTCGGATATCGCCAGGAAGCGCTGTGATTGTATTGTATCGGATGAGTGGCCCACTTTCAGAGTTCTGAAGGCCAAAGATGGCCAGGCAAATATCCCCTAATTTCTCAAGCGGCGGCGTCATCTTGTCGTCCTGCAGCGAGATGATGCTGTCGAACTGGTCTATGGTGAACTCATAGCACTGAGCGAGTAACGCTTCCTTGCTCGAGAAGTGATAATAGAAGGCACCTTTGGACACGTCTAAGGACTCGGCAATGTCGTCGAGTGACGTGCCGTTGAACCCTTTGCGATTGAAATGACGTATCCCCGCGCGCAGAAACGCCTCTTGTTTCATGCGGTTTTGCGCTTCTCGATTGAAGCCTTGGCTCGCGGTGCTTGTTGCCCGAGGGCGAACGTTGCCCAGCGAAAAACCGGCCTCATGGGGAACGAGACCATTGGAGAAGAGCGTTCTGACAACTTGTGTTGCCTGTTTTGCGTCGCGCTCTGGCATTTCGTAAAGCCAGTAAAAAGACCAATCCAATGCAGTTAATAAGGCGCGTGTCGCACTGGTCGTGTGGCAGTCACGAATAACGCCCTTGGCAATTCCGTCGCGCAAATAACCTCTGAAACGCTTAAACACCCTTAGGTAATCCAGCTCAAGCTCTGTTCGTTGCTCGGTTGGCAATACGGCGAGTTCTAGGGGCGCCGCGTAGTAATCTCCGCGTCCGGCGAGCGAGTCCAAACTTATCTCAATATGCCGTTCCATAGCGCGAATGACACGCTCGAGGGGGTCGTCTGTTTCCTGCTCTACCTCGTCTAACGAGCGGTGCAGTCGCTCCATGGCGCTGACATAGCACTGATAGATCAAATCTTCTTTTGTTTTGACGTAGTAGTAGAGACTTGTTTTGGTAAGTCCCAAGCGATTTGCAACATCCGCAAGCGTCGTTGACCGAGCCCCTTTGGTGTTAAAGAGCTTTGCAGCGCGTGACAAAATAGCAGCACGCTTTGCTGAGTGTTGAGCGCCACGACTGAAGGGCGATCCAGTACCCGTTTTGTTTGGAATTGCAGAATCTGGCATCGGACTCGGTTTGGGCTCTTAATGTTGTTTGACGCCGAGGGACATTCCCGGCGTTCGAATATTTGAACTTTAAGTATTTTTTTTGAACCTGTCCATCCAGACGGACCGACTCGTGACACAATAAGCATTGAAAAGAAGGAGAGAGCAGATGGCAGATTCGATTCGCTTTACTATTGATGGCTCCTTAGCTGAGCTGACACTCGCTGCACCCGAGCGTCGCAATGCAATTGGCTCACAGGAAATTCAAGCGGTGAAGGCGGCTCTATCCTCCATTCCAGAGAGCTGCCGGCTTTTCGTGATTCGCTCCGAGGGCCCGGTATTTTGTGCCGGCGCCAATTTAAAAGAAATAACAGACGGCACCATGAACGGTGATGACTTTCAGTCCATGACGAATGCCATCGCAGAGCTTCCGATTCCGACTCTCGCGATTGTCGAGGCGGATGTTTTTGGCGGCGGAGCTGAGCTTTTATTCAGTTGTGATTTTCGTCTCGCGGTTGAAGGCAAGAAACTTATGATTCCGGCTGCGGCCGTTGGCTTGTGCTACCCGGTAGAGGGTATTCAGCGAATGACTCAGCGACTAGGGAGCACCTTGGTCAGGCGCTTACTGCTGACAACAGAACCCGTATTATTCAAAACGCTATTCGACTACGGTGCTATCGATTGGTTGGTGACCGAGGCGTCGGTTGGTGCCCGATCAGCTGCGGTTATCAATAAGCTCACAGGCCTTGCGCCTATGTCGCTTTCCGCGATGTTGCGCATCATAAAAATGGTTGAGACCAATACGTTTGATCGATCAGAGGCGCAACTACTTGCGGATGAATGCAGTGCGTCAGAGGACTTGCAAGAGGGGTTACGAGCGCAACGTGAGAAACGCGCTCCTGTCTTTAAGCGCCGTTAGACCCGTCGACGCCTGTATGTTCTGAGCGTAGCCGAACGTAAGCTGCGAGTAACTGTCGGAGACTCTCTCGTACGAGCTCGTCCAGTTCGTTGGCCTCTTCTGGTGTGAGTGTGTGGTGATCATCCTTGGCTGATGCCTCGATCTCCGCTAAGCGGTCGCCAAGTACGAATGCACCGATATTCCTCGCGGAAGATTTGTATGCGTGCGCCAAGCGGCGTGTTTCTGCTGCATCGCCCTCGCGGGTGGCCATTTCTATTTCGTTTATGAAGGTAGGTGTCTGCTGCTCGAACAATCCCACAACCTGGTCTACTAAATCCATGCCGGATTCAGGATTGATTTGTGCGATAGCAAGCAGCGTTTCTTCGTTGATTAGCGTATCTACATTACTCGCTTTAACAGGCCTTTCTGGAGTTGCTTGGGCATGGGTCAACAGCATTCGTCTGAGATCGCCTGTGGAGAAGGGCTTTACCATAACGTCGGTCATACCAGCTTGCAGTGCTTCATCGAAGTCACCTGCCGAGGCTGATGCAGTGGCGGCAATAATGGGAAGTTCATAACCTTTGGTACGAATTGCCCGAGTCGCTTCGAAGCCGTCCATCACGGGCATTAAACAGTCCATAAGCACGATGTCGAATTGCTGCTCATCGACCGCCTGTACTGCGAGTAAACCATTCTCTACCGCTTTGTATGAGGCGCCTAGGCCCGTCAGCATGCTCTCCACAAGCAGTTGGTTCACGGGATTATCCTCAGCTATCAACACACGCAGACCGTTGAGCTGTTGCGCGGTATCAGGACTCGTTTCTGACTCGAAGCTGTTAAATGCCTCGCGTAGCGTCGCGCCCGTGACAGGTTTGTGTATGAAGTCCCAGGTTTTGGTTGCGATTAGCGGGTTGTCGCTGCGTATTTCTGTTAGCAGCAGTCGATGGTCGAACTTATCTTGGTCAGCAAATGCTCTGAGGGTTTCTGTATCGCTGATCTCGTCGACAACCACAGCGACGGTATCGAGGGGAGCCTCGTCGGGGTGGCTAATACGTAGCGTCTCAAAACCAAGGCGTAAGGCTTGAGATTGAAAGCTCAGAGCGAGCTTGTCGTCTTCAGTGCACAGCGCCACCGTACCGCGTTGACTTACGCGTGCCTCAGTTTCTCTGGTCAGTGGGATGGTTATATGAGCGAGCGTCCCTTTGCTGTTAGGTCCATCAAACAGCTCAAGATTGCCACCCATAAAGGTCATGTAGCTCTTGCAAATAGCAAGGCCAAGACCCGTACCACCAAAGCGACGTGTGGTTGTTGCGTCGGCTTGCGTGAATTTGTCAAAAACCTTGTCACGCGACTCTTTTGGGATGCCCACGCCAGTATCGGCTACGGCGATTACAACCGCGTCGTTCTCATCGAGGAAGGTTTTGATATCAACACTACCAACCTCGGTGAACTTCACAGCATTACCAATAACATTTGTCAGCACTTGTCTGAGTTTTTGCGCGTCACCACGGTAGGCGCCGGCGACGTTGTAATCGTGAATAACACTGAGCTCTACTGACTTACGCTGCGCGGGCTCACCCTGCAGGTAGGTCACGTCATCGACAAGGTCGCAGACGTCGAATAGTTCCTCATCAAGCTCAAGTTTGTCTGCTTCAATTTTAGAAATATCTAAGATTTCATTTATGAGGTTAAGTAACGTTTTACCGCTGTTCATAGCGGTGCGCGCGAGCCGCGACTGCCGAGGCGAAACACCTGTATTGAGCAGGAGTTCATTCATTCCAATGATGCCGTGCAGGGGTGTCCTTATTTCGTGACTCATTACGGCCAAGAATTCAGTCTTGGCTTGGCTTGCCTTTTCGGCGTCTCGTTTAGCCAGTTCTAGCTGATGGGTGCGTTCTATTACCTGCTGTTTCATTTCAGCTGCACGATCGATGGAGATCTGCAGCGCGCGTCGTGAACGCAGTACAAAGAGCAAAATAGTCAGCAAAATGGCAGCGGTGTAACCAACATATGCTTGCACCGTTTGGTACCAGGGTGGTGCAACGATAATGGGGAGCGATAAGCCGCCGCGATTCCAGACACCATTACTACCCCGGGCCGCTAATTCAAGCGTGTAAGATCCTGGGCGCAATGTCGTTAGCTGAACCTTGCCGTCGGTTGATTCCCAATTGTAAATGGGAGTGAGGCGGTGTTCGTACTCGATATTCCAGGGGGCACGGTAATCTGCTGCGAAAAACTCCACCGTGGTCAGCGTATCGCTGGCATCGAGTTCTAACATGTCATCGGTTGAGGTGGGGTAGAAGCTGCGACCCATTATGTCGATCGAGCCAAAGCCCATATCAACCGGTCGTTTATCAAGTGTTTCTAGGCGCCCGTCAAGATAGGTGACGCCTCTCGGACTTCCAAAGAAAAGCATGCCGTCGGCGCTCTTATAACTTGCACCCGAGTTGTACTCTTCAGCGGTCACACCCAGCCGAGAGGCGAAATGTTGGACCGAGCCGGTTTCCTCAACGACTCGTGTCAGGCCGTCGTTATGAGCCAGCCACAGAGCACCATTATTGTCGTATTGAATACCAACGATCGCGAGGCTGGGTAGCTCAAACTGCCGTGAAAGATTCAAAAGCTCGGTGCCTTCACCTGAGGCGTCACGGCTTACGCGATAAATCCCCGAATCATCAGTACCCAGAAGTAGCGAACCATCGGGTTCAACCTCAATATCGATGATGGTGGTATCGACCCCTATAGCTTCACTTAATGCCGTGCCATCCACCGATAGCGGTCTTATAGCTGTGAGGGTGGGGTCGATGACGCCTAAGCTCTGTGACATTCCTACAAATACGGATCCAGCTTTATCCTCGGCGAGGGTAATGGGATAGTCACTTAAGTACTCACCAGGCGGATTGCGCAGAACTCTTTTCACTCGACCTGATGGAGCGACAATCGCGGTCCCGCCTCCGAACGTCGACACCACGACATCGCCAGAGGAGTGCGGAAGAATAGAAGTCACGCCAGGCGCTTGAAGCGCAAAAGGATTATTTGAATCGAGCGCAATAGCCTCCATTTGGTCGGATACCGTGTTTAGCCGGTACAGCCCTGCATCAAAAGTGCCTATCCATAAAATCTCGGCCTGACTCGCGAGAGACATAATTTGATTACTGCGTAGCTCAGGGGTGTTAGCAGTATTAATCCAGCGAAATCTTGTTTCGCCCGGCGCGAGTCGACTCAGACCGTCCTGTGTTCCAACCCAAATAGTACCGTCGCTCGTCTGGTGAACCGCGTTAACGTGATTGTGAGAGAGGTTAGAGTTGGTGGCATTGAAAGCGTCAAACTGCGTCTGCGCGCCTTGCGCGAGACCCGCGCGCGTTCCCACCCAGTAACTACCATCCGAGGACTTATAAAGCCCTACGATCCAGTTACTGGGAAGGCCAGTGAAGGAATCACCGTAATACCTGAAGGTCCTGCCCGCATCCGCTGTGAACACCAAGCCGTTTTGGGTGCCTAACCATACGCCCGTATCGTCGCTGTATGCACTTGTAATTAAGTTCGATGGTAGGTCGTCGCTACCCGGCCCTTCAGTTACATGTCTCACAGAATCTCTTTCAAGATTAACAACAAAGAGGCCACTCGAAATCGTTCCGATGAACACATTTTCGCCATGGATTGCCGCAGAAGTAGTGATTACTGGCGTGTCGATGGCCGACAGCTTTGCCCGCTCAGCTATGCGGACTTCACCAGTATCTGTGATGCTAAATTCGTAGACGGCCTCAGAATTGATACCGATCATCTTATTCCCAAGAGGAATAAGTTTTACGATAGGGGTGGCTCTAATTCTTTTGCCCTGTTCTCGAATGTTTGGCTCAGGGAGTTCAAATAATTCCGCGCGACCAACCCCCGGCCTGTAAAGACCGATAGAGTCCTTAAGACCAATCCATAGTCGGTCCTGACTGTCGAATGCAATCGAGTTAGATTCGCCCTCACTTACAAATGTTACGGGCGTTTCGAACTGTTGTGTTCCGGGGTTGAAAACCTGAAGAGAGCGAGTAAGCACCCAGAGCCTCCCCGCTGAGGATACGGCTAGCGCCTTTACACCGCCAGGCTTTAAACCTCCATCATCCGCATTTGCAGCAGTGAAGATATCAACGTCCTCACCCCGCTGGCGCGTTAAGCCCTCTTGCGTTGCGAACCACAGTGCGCCACTTCCGTCTTGTGCTATTTCACTGACTTCAATCGAGTTCAGCTTGCTGTTGACTGGGGATTCCCAAAAACTGATATCTGTCGTAGCTTTTGCGAAGGCACAAAAAACCAGTAAGGTCGCCCCCACTGGCTGCGCTAAGAGTCTTTTGTGCCACGTTGTGTTCATAGCCCCATTATCAAGGGTCTGAACATTACCTCAAGTACGGCTTGAGGGTGTTTTACGCTGGTCTTAGAAATCTTATTTGTCTTTTTTGTCTCGTCGCGAGGGCATTGTTGTGCCACCTGTCGTGCTTGGCCACGTGATCACCGAAGGCTTCACCGCAAGACTCTTTGCTTTTACGACGCGCTCTGCAGTTACTTGTGTGCGAACAGGAGTACTGCCCCACTGGAAAGACTTGATCTGACTCGCTGCGAGTTCTGTACCAGCGGTCTGAGTCACGGTAGCAGCTGTCTGCGGAACAACTTTTGTTGAAACCATCGCAGCACCCACAGGCTGGCCGGCGAAGGTGACATTGGACAGTGCGAGAGTAGCTACTGCTGCTGCAACGGTGATTACATTTTTCATCTTTAGCTCCTAGCGTCTGTGCGCTGAATTAAGTCAAAACGCCGATGGCTCTACCTTGGCTATCGGTTGGGTTCAGACTAGGGAGCAGTGGCATCGAGTTACAGTTTGTGAATAACCCACGCGGTTTGATCCGGGTGCCCAAGATGGGTGAAGACTTTTGGGCAGGATTTTTTAAAAAAGTAGGTTCTTGGGTTTCGAGTTTTTCTTTTTAAGCGCCTTGGGGTGTGGGGTTTAAGTCCGGCCCCACTGCAAGCCCCTATCTACGCCAATAAATAACCCACAAAAGTCGTTGCCTATTTGCATTGCACATTATTTATACCGCAAAAACAAAATGTGGCGGACGGGCTCGGTGATCTGACGTGACCCGAAGGTTGGGTATCAGACACCGATGTCAGCCCCCAATCTGTCAGAGGGGTTACACGGTGCATGCGACAACTGGTGTATCCCGTCTCAAGCACGTGATGCCACATACAGGGAGTCTGCGTGCCTGAGACGACCTAATTACAGCGGTAGATGGGTATGCGCGCCTTCAATCCTTGCGTCTATATACGCGCGTCTATTTATGCGGGTCTAATGTGTAAGCGCCTTCGATAACAGTACCGGGCGATAAACCCTCGAATCGCTCCTCACAGTCAGTGTCAGTTGCACGAAGTGCAGCACTGATATCAATCAAGCCTCTTCCTTGTGACATCGGTGAGATGGGTGTTTTGCTTTCCCTTGCCAGCGGCCTCGCTGTATTTGCAAGTAAGCATTTGACGTCATTATTTGACAGTTCTGGTCTCGCTTCGAGCAACAGTGTTACCAGTCCCGCAACAACCGCTGAGGCCTGTGAGGCACCACTCGTTACCCACAGTCCGTCCTTCGTAAATTCCGTTGGTTCGTGGCTTGGACGGCTGACGGTTGGTGGCAAAAATGCCGCGAGACGCGTCCCCGGCGCCACAATGTTCGGTTTGATGTGTCCTGAGTGTGTTGGGCCTCTTCCTGAGAAGGGTGCAACGCGAATTTCGCTCGCAGAATTATCGAAAGAAGCCGCTCCGACGGTAATCAACCAGGGATTGTTTCCGGGCGCTGTCACCGAGGAAAGGTGGGGTCCTAGATTGCCCGCCGAGACCACCACAACGAGGCCCGCATCCCAAGCGGCTGTCAGGGCGCGATTGAGGGGATCTAGATTGTAAGGGAGTTCTGTTGATGCGCTGATGGATAAATTAAGGACCCGAATACCGAATCGTTCTTTATTCACTGTCACCCACTGAACAGCTCGAATCACGTCTAAAAACTGTGCGCGTTCCTGCGCATCGAAGGCTTTGACAATAACCAGTGACGCAAGGGGTGCTATACCCGCCCAATTACTGCCTGCCCCCACAATAAGGCTACTTACATGTGTTCCGTGCCCCGTACTGTCTGAGACGTCACCACCCTCAATATCGGTAACTGAGTTGTAGCGTGCAATGATTCTTGGAGATGGCTCACCCCAGGTGGCATTTTTTGAGATACCGGTGTCGACGATGGCCAAACCAACACCTTGGCCTGTGAGGCCTTGCTCGTCTCGAGCAATAAGCGTCTCTAACCAATCGTTCTGAACGGGGGCGCCTCGTTCACTTCGCAACCAATCTGCAGCGTGTTTGGTGATGGCGTACTCGGGTGCCTCCTCGTCAGATAGCGCGGCATCGATAATGATGTTATCAATCTTCCGATTTTCGGAGAGTTTCTGGATGCTTTGCGGCGACAGTAAAGCGCCAACGGCGTTAAGTAACGGTAGGTTGTGCGTAATGATGCCGCCCGCTGCCAAAACTTGCGCTTTAGCGAGAGCCTGCGTCTTTGCGACAACCAGTGCGCTTTTTTGTGGCCGTTCGCTCTCTCTGTCAGGTGCGTTTTGCGTGTGGGTGGGCAGTGGTGAGCAGCCGATTAGAAGTAAACTCAGGATGAGCCCCAGCCAAGGTCTTGTCCGCAGGATCATCCGTCTTCTGAGTCTAGACCGACAGTTGCGCGGAAGTCGTGTTGACAAAGCCTGGCGAGTTCATCGATCGGCACAGGCTTCGAGATAAGGTAGCCCTGTATAGAATAACAACCGCGTTCGCGTAGATAGGTTGCTTGTTCTGCCGTTTCAACCCCCTCAGCAACTAAATCAAGCCCTAGCGCCTGTGCCATCGAAACAATGGCATTGACGATTGCGTTACCTGATTCTGAGCCGAGATCATTAACGAAAGTCCGATCAATCTTCAGCGTGTTGAGTGGGAATTGCCGTAAATAATTCAACGATGAGTAGCCTGTGCCGAAGTCATCGATTGCGAGTTTAAAGCCCAAGTTTCTGAGCTGGTGGAGCTTGCCAATACTGTCATCACCACTGTTCATGATGGCGCTTTCGGTGAGCTCAAGCGCAATTTTGTATTGAATCTCTAGCTGTTTGAGTGTCGAGGTTAAGCGCTCTACAAAATTACTTTGATTAAATTGTAGCGGCGATAGATTTATGGCCAAAGACATCTTACTTGGTAGCTGCCCGGCATAGGCCTTTGCATCGGCATTGACCCGATTCAAAATCCAATCGCCAAGCTCATTAATCAGTCCACTTCTCTCCGCCACAGGAATAAATCGGTCGGGTGAGATGGCATTTCCCTGCTCGTCCTCCCAACGCACAAGCGCCTCTGCACCGATAATGGCACCGGTAAATAAATCGACTTGTGGCTGATAAACCAGCGAGAGTCCCGTTGTGAGTAACGAGTGACGCAGTCCCTCTTCGATCGAGAGTTCTTGCGCAGAGTCGTAAGCAATAGAGCTGTCGTACATTCTCGCGCGCTGACGACCTTCCGCTTTGGCGGCGTAGGCCGCGGAGTCGGCGCGAACAAGTAGTTCTTCAGGTGCACGGCCGTGATCTGGGGCCATCGCAATGCCAATGCTGGGTGTAATGACCAACGTATGACCCGGGATTTGAATCGGTTCAGACAAACAGTCTATAAGGTGCTCGGCAATTTGGTTGAGTTGCTCTTCGCCGTAGGGGTTTCTGACAATGACTGAAAATTCATCGCCGCCGGGGCGGGCAATTTCCAACGCAAAGGCATCGAGTGGATATGTTTTCTTCGCGCCGGGGTATTCGGAAGCGATGGGACCAATCTCAGCCGCGCACGTCTGCAGACGAGACGCTATTTTCTTGAGGACAAGATCACCGCGCTCATGCCCAATGGAGTCATTGATCCGCTTGAAGTGATCGATATCGATCATGATCAAGCCTGTCTGGCCTTCGTTCTTTTCGGAGTTGACCAAATTTCTTCGTAACTGCTCGGTAAAGCTACGTCGATTAGGAAGGTCGGTTAAATGGTCAAAGTAGGCCAGATATCGAAGGTGATCTTCTTTTGATTTAAGTTCTTTGTAGGTGTCGGCAGAGCGCAACATGTATTTGACCAGCCTGCCTAGCAGCGGCCAATTCAAGGGCTTGGTAATGTAGTGGGTGGCGCCGGCTTCGAACCCCAGGTCAATCGTTTCCTGGTCATCCGCCCCAGTAACAATAAGTATGGGGGTGTCTTCGCTCTCTACCCGGGCACGCAGATGTCGGCAGGTTTCAATGCCACTGATACCCGGCATATCGACATCCATAAAGACAAAGTCAGGGTTGTTATTGGCGACGAGGTCGAGCGCCTCGTGCCCGTCTTGGGCTTCTAAGATTCGCATACCCTCCGACTCTAGGCACTGTCGGATAAGAAGGCGTTGCATGCTGTCATCGTCACATACAAGTACCAATGGGTTGTCGTTTGGTTTTACCACCAAGTCTTCATTCCCTTATGTACGCATTGCTTCTCAGTCATGTCATCGGTATTACTTTATTATTAGGTCGTCACCCTAGCTGAGTCTTTACGCTTCATCACTCACCGGCTGGCGACACAGCCTTACTGAGGCAAAGCCTGAACTTCGGGCTTTTACTTCCTTCATATGAAGGTAAACTGCGCGCTACGCATTGTGAAGGCTTTTTTTGGTGTCGATTGCAGATCAAAAACTCCGTGAGATACGCGAGCAAGTTCAGACGCATTTAGCGAGCGTACCCGCTCGGTTGACGCCCGAGCGGCAGTCAGCGTTGGAGAATAAGATTCGTGCACAGTTAGATGCCCATAACGCAGTGATTGTCGCGCATTACTACACCTCACCAGAGATACAGGCCCTGGCCGAGGCCACTGGTGGCTGTGTGTCGGACTCCCTGGAGATGGCGCGCTTTGGGCGAGATCATCCCGCTGAGACCCTGCTCGTAGCGGGCGTACGATTTATGGGGGAGACCGCAAAAATACTGACGCCAAACAAGCGCGTGTTGATGCCTACACTCGAAGCTACCTGTTCGCTCGATGAAGGGTGTCCTATCGACGAGTTTTCCGCTTTTTGTGATGCGCATCCAGATCGGGATGTGGTCGTCTACGCCAACACCTCTGCGGCGGTGAAGGCGCGAGCCGATTGGGTGGTCACCTCAAGCATTGCGCTTGACGTTGCCGAGCACCTCGCAGATGAGGGTAAAAAGGTGCTGTGGGCACCCGATCGACATTTAGGCGATTATGTTCGCCGCGAGAGTGGTGCGGATATTTTGGTCTGGGATGGTGCTTGTATCGTGCACGAGGAGTTCAAGGCCAAAGGCATATTAGATCTCAAAAACGTACACCCAGATGCCGCGGTGCTAGCGCATCCAGAGTCGCCTGCCTCGGTACTTGAGATAGCAGACCACATCGGATCAACGACACAAATCATAAGAGCCGCAACCGAATTACCCCAGCAAAAATTTATCGTGGCGACGGATCAGGGCATCTTCTACAAGCTGCAGAAAGCCGCTCCTGACAAAACCTTTTTGATTGCGCCAACGGCGGGAGAGGGTGCTACCTGCAGAAGCTGTGCCAACTGTCCCTGGATGGCCATGAATGAACTCGAATTGCTCTCTGACGTGCTCGATGCGCCGGAAGGTCGGGAGGTTTTTGTTGATCCTGCGCTGGCTGACCGCGCTATGAAGCCGCTAGACCGAATGTTGTCATTTGCGCAGTCGTTAAACACGAGTGTCGTAGGGCGAGCTTAAGAGTTCTCCAGCTCCTCTCTTATGTCCATTACATCTCGCAGCCGCTCATTAATGGTGGCCGACTGCGTGAAGTTATTGTTCACAAGCTTAAGCGCATAGCTGAGCTGGCTCTGGGCGGCATCGAGCGCGCCGACCAAAATGAAGTATTCGGCCCTAGATTGATGAAGACCAATAATGTCACCTGCTAAACCCTGCACTTCAGCTAAGCGGTACCAAACGCCAGGGTCCTCTGGCTTGCGCTTGCTTTGAGTCTTCAATATCTGGGCGGCGATGTGGGGCATTCCCGCCTGCCATAGGGCATCGGCATAAGCCATGGTGAGGGGATGGTTGCCAGGTGACAAATTCAATCGCCGCTTGAGTTGTTTCAAAGCCGACTGATGTCTTCCTAGAGCCGTGTCGATGGTTGCATTAGCGATAAGAAAGGCGATGTTGTTGGGATCCGGTTTCATCGCTTGTTCGAGCGCATTGCGAGCTTTTACAGGCTCGTTAGAGTCTAGCTGAGCTAGCGCCAGTCCGTACCATCCGGCGGCGGCCTCAGTTCCGCCTTTGAGTGTCTGCTCTTTGAAAAGATCGATGGCTGCCTTAGGCGTTCTGGCGAGTTGGTGCCGGACGCGTGCTTGCATGAGTTGAAAATCAAAGCTCTTGGGCCGTATAACGCGTCGCTCGGCCCGAGCACGGTTGCGCATATCGGCAACGCGCTTCTCCGAGAGCGGGTGTGTTCGCAAAAACTCGGGAAGTCGATTGGTGCTGTAAAGGCGGTGGGATGCAAGCATTCGCTCGTGCATATCGGCCGCTGCATGAGGGTCACGACCAGAGGCAACGAGCGTTCTTAGACCAATGCGATCGGCTTCGGATTCGTTAGCGCGTGAGTACCGTAGCCGGGAGTCTTGAGCCGCCGCTTGTGTGGCCGTCATCGCCGCAAGTCCCGCATCGGATCCGGCAGTAGCTGCCAGCGCGATAGCGGCCATCAGTCCGGCAATGGTTAAAGAGCTTTGACTCTGCGCTTGTTCCCGCTGTCGAGAGAAGTGGCGCTGACTTAAGTGCGCGATTTCGTGCGCGAGGACCGCCGCGAGCTCGTCTTCAGTTTCAGCCTGGTGGACCAGACCATTGTGAACGCCAACAATGCCACCTGGTACCGCGAACGCGTTAATCGTGGGGTTGTCAACGACGACAAGCTGAAGCTGTCTGTCGTGAAGATCGCTGTGAAGAACCAATTGAAAAATTAAATTCTCGATATAATCGTAGAGCAGAGGGTCATCGAGAACAGGAGCCTGTGCGCGAAAAACTTTTAGCCACAAGCTACCAAGCCGACGCTCGTATTCCTCGGAGTAGAGACTCGTGCTCGAAGCACCGAGATTCGGAATCTTTAAGTTCTCATTAGCGGCTAAGGCTTGTGCGAAGCCGAGCGTCACCATCGCGGTTGCGATAAAAATAAACAGGCGGTGAAGGAAGGCTTTTAGCATGGCGAGACTTTAACTGACTTTCGCGTCTGTGGCTTCGTAAGGTGTGACAAAAGAACCGCTTGTTGGTTCCTAATGAGGGTATACTCGCCCCGGAGGCTCTGGATTCTCGATGTTTAATGTCCAAACAATAGATGCTCGCGGCAAGCGATGTCCCATACCGGTGTTAATGGCGAAACGCGCTATTGCCAAGGGGGTACTTACAGACAGCCTCAAGGTTTTGGTAACAGACCCATCAGCTCCGAAAGATTTTGAAACCTTTGCGCGACTCGAAGGTCATACCGTCAGCTGGGAGCGATTGGAAGCGATGTTTGCGATTACACTTAAGCTGAAATCGCCGGCGCCTGGAGATAGTCCATGATCGATACAATCAAGCAGTGGTACGAGCAACACTTGACTCACAAAGAGTCTGTGATCCTCGTGATCATTATGGCGCTAACGTTCTTGCTGCTAACGACAATGGGCGATGTATTAATGCCTGTGTTCGTCGCGCTGATTCTGGCTTATCTCATGCAAGGTGTCGCAGATAGACTTGTGGGCTGGGGGCTTAATGAAACGCTTGCACTGGCCGGGTCAGCCTTTCTGTTTTTGGGTATCTTCACAGGCTTTACGGTGGGTCTTGCGCCGTTGGTTTGGCGCCAGCTTGGCAGTCTGATTAGAGAAGCACCGGCCATGGTGGAGGCGGTACAGACTGAGGTTGCAGGAATTGTTGCGAAGTATCCCACCATGATTGAGCAAGCGCCGATCGACGAGTTGATGTCGACCCTCCAAGGGCAAGTTGCATCGTTTGGGCAAGCAGCCTTGGGTTTTGGCCTCTCATCGATACCGGGAGTCCTGACGTTTGCTATTTATATGGTGCTTATTCCGCTCATGGTGTTCTTTTTCCTTAAAGACCGTGAAGTCATTTTGCAATGGGTGCTCAATTTCTTTCCGACGGAGCGGCCGCAGCTTGATCAAATTGGGCGGTTAATGAACGTGCAAATTGCGAACTATGTTCGTGGCAAGGGTATCGAGATTTCTATTATCGGCGCCGTGAGTTATGCCGCCTTCACAACCTTCGATTTGAACTACACCGCTTTACTGGCACTACTGGTTGGGTTGAGTGTCATCGTGCCCTATATCGGAGCGTTTCTGGTGACAATTCCCGTCATGCTGGTGGCGCTACTTCAGTTTGGTCTTGCAGGTGACTTTTACTGGGTGGTTGGGCTTTACATGCTGATACAAGTGCTCGATGGCAACGTGCTTGTTCCACTCTTATTTTCTGAGGCGGTAAATTTGCATCCGGTGGCGATCATTATTGCGGTGCTCGTCTTTGGCGGTTTGTGGGGTGTTTGGGGCGTCTTTTTTGCTATACCCCTGGCAACACTTTGCAACGTCCTACTCGTATCTTGGCCAAAGGCAGCCACTGAATGAATCAATTGAAGGGAGAAGCTATGCAGGTTTGGGGTTGTCTTCGCGCGGGTATTGGCGCTGTTTTATTGGCCCTTATGGTTGGGTGTGGTTCAGAGGAAACTGAATCGATTGAGCCCGTGGTCGTCAATAAAAGCCCTAACGATAATCGTAGTTACGCGGCAGTAACCTTGGATAATGGTCTAAAGGTACTGATGGTCTCAGATAGCGAAACTGAGAAATCAGCGGCCGCCTTGAGTGTCGGTGTTGGTGCGTTCTCGGATCCAATGGATTTCCAAGGGATGGCTCACTATTTAGAGCATATGTTGTTCATGGGCTCAGAGAGCTTCCCAGAGCCCGATGGTTATATGAATTTCGCGGCTGAGAATGGGGGCAGTTCGAATGCCTACACCTCGAGTGAAATCACGAACTATATGATTACCATCGAGAATCAGGCGTTCCCGGAGGCCTTACATAGACTCTCGGAGTTCTTCTCGGCACCTATATTGGATCCGGATTACATCCAAAAAGAAAAAAATGCCGTTAATGCCGAGTGGTCTATGCGCCGAGAATCAGAAGGTCGCTCGATTTACCGGCTACAGCGTGAGTTGTTGGGGGAGCACCCGGCGAACCGATTCACAATCGGGAATCTTGAAACGCTGGCTGACAAGGAGACCCGTCAGCTTCACCCGGCGACGGTCGAGTTCTTTGAGCAGTACTACTCCGCCAATCTTATGGCGTTGGTTTTGATTAGCCCGCTGCCTGTTGCCGAAATGGAAGCCTTGGCAAGTCAATACTTTGCACTGATTCCCAATAAAGAAACTGATAAACCCACCGTGACGACCGAGCTCGATTTCTCGAAAGTGGCGGGTAAGTTAATTCGGTTTAAACCTCAGCGCGATCTCCGGGAAATGCGGATCAGCTACATTATCGATAACAATCAGGCCGAGTGGCGGAGTAAGCCCGGTGATTACCTTGGTTATGTTATCGGCTCTGAGATGCCCGGTGCCCCGGCCGATAAGCTTAAGTCGCTCGGTTTGATCAGTGAGCTCTACACATCAAGCTACGAATCGCTCTATGGTAACTACGGAACCTTTGAGGTCAGCGTTCAGCTGACCCCTCAGGGGATGAAACGCCGCGAGGAAATTTATGATGTTGTGACGGGCTATATTGAGCTACTTCGCCGCGAGGGCGTGGATGATCGATACGTCGAGGAATACCGGCAATCGCTGCAGAATCGATTTACGTTCCTCGAGAAGACAGATGACTTCTCCTATGCGTCCAGCCTAGCTGCGGCCATGCAGGATTACCCGATTGAAAATGTCATTGATGCCCCCTACCGATTTGATGGCTTTAACCAGGAAGCCGTTGATACATTGCTGTCCCAGCTGGTCGCTGAGCGCTCCAACGTATGGTTTATTTCGCAGGAAGAGCCGACAGACAAAGAATTGCAATTCTATGTCGCCCCGCACTCGGTTGAAGAGTGGCTGCCTCGTGATACATCGGCAGCGCTTGCGTTGGTTGATCGACTAGGGCTGACCTTGCCTAGCCAGAATGCGCTGCTACCTGAACGTTTTGATATCAAGTCCCCGCCTCAGGTCGCCACGGCGGTCGAGGTCGCTGATAACGTGACGTTCTGGCTGAAAGGAAGTGAGAACTTTGAGGGGCTTCCCAAGGGCTTTACGCGCATCCAGATAAATACGCCGAAGGCTTTTAATGATGTGGATAGCTTTGTTTATCTGGCGTTGTGGGAGTCACTTTACAACCTCAAGCAGGCGCGTCTAGCGACAGAGGCTTCCGTTGCCGGTATGTCATTGTCGATGTCCGCTGGAAGTGGTGTCTCCCTCACCATGTCGGGCTTCACCGATAAGCAGCCAGAGTTGCTGTCTCGGGCTTTAGCGGGTCTTCGGGTTGAGGCGACTGAGCTTGAATTAGGTCAGGCGGTCGAGCGTTATCTCCGGTCAATAGAAAACGCGAAGCGGGCCTTCCCCTACACTCGGCTATCACCTTTACTCGGGCTTCTGACGAGAGAGGGCCAATTCACCGACAGTGCACTTGCCTTGTCCGCGGCAAAAGCGACGCTAACCAACTTGGAAGCGTTTATCGACGCAACGTTGTCCGAGAGTCACTTGCGCGGCTTCTTCTTTGGTAATTACGATGAGGCCGATGTCATTTCGACCTACGAGCGGATGGCTAAAGTGGTTAATGCAAGTCCAAGTGCCGGTTATGCCCGAGCTGATGTGTACGATCCCCAGCCAGGTGCAACCTACCTACTCAACCGCGATGTTCCGGTAGAGGATCTTGGCATGCTGTACGCCTTTGCTGCGCCGGAGGCGAGTGTGAAGAATCGTGCGCTGAGTCGGATTCTTGCGAGGCACCTGCGCGTGCGAGCCTTTGAGACGCTTCGCACGGAAGAGCAGTTGGGCTATGCAGCGGGCGGAGGGTCGCTCGATCTATATCAACACCCGATGGTCATTTTTTATATCCAAACACCCGTGAAGGGACCGCAGGATATGCTCGATCGCTTCAATCAATACACGATTGAATATCGGGAGGAATTGGCTGACTTGTCACAAGATTCCTTTGAGAAGTTTAAAGCTGGAGTTTTAACCTCTCTAACTGAACCGCCCAAAAATTTATCGTCGGAGGCGGGTCCCTTTGCGTCTGATTGGGCGATCGAAAATTATGATTTCGATAGTCGCGACGAACTGATTACGGCGGTTGAGTCTGCCACGCTCGATGATGTTAGAGCGTTTTTTGACAGCACCGTTTTCTCAGAGGAGCGCTCAAGGTTGGTGATTCAGCTGCGTGGAAAACGTTTCGCCGATGAAGCCTTTGCGACCCTAGATGGCGGTGTGGTGGTCGATGACATCGACCAATTCCATAGCGAAATGGCCGTTCAGGCCAAATAAGCTTGTTTCTCGCTCGGCCATCGTCTCACAGTAAGAGAGTCGATGGTCTGAATGGGAAGGGTCTCGTTACACCGTACCCCCAGCGTTATCACCCATTACTTTGCAGCAACGTTCCGCCAGTCCGTCAATAAGGCGCCGCATTACGTGGCGCCGTAGCGCGACGTAAAACCGCCAACCCCTCTCCAGCGCACGCTTTTCGCGCTATTTTGTTGTTTTTAAGTTCTAAAACAGAACTATATAGAAAGATTAGGGCTAAATGTGTAGTCTGCGCGCTGAGAAGAAGCAATAAATAAGTTCTAAAATAGAATCTATAGCGGGGATACGATGAGTTCGCAGCTTGATCCAATTGAAACACGAGAGTGGTTAGAGTCATTTGATGCGCTTAAGCGCGTTAACGGGGAAGGTGCATCGAGTGAGTTGATCGGCAAACTGACTGCGCATGCGCGCGATCAAGGTGTCAGCTTACCCGCGGCCATAACAACGCCCTTTAAAAATACGATTAATCCGAGGGATGAGCGGGTCATGCCGGGCGATCTCTTCATGGAGCGTCGTATTCGGTCGTTAATTCGATGGAATGCAATGGCGATGGTTATGCGCGCCAATGACAATGAAGACGGCCTGGGCGGTCACATCTCAAGTTTCAGCTCCAGCGCGACCTTGTATGACGTTGGAATGAACTACTTCTTCAGAGGAACGGCAAACGGCCATCCCGGTGATCTTGTTTTTTACCAAGGTCACAGTGCACCTGGCATGTACGCCCGCTCATACTTAGAAGGGGTGTTTGACGAAAATCATTTAGAGAACTTCCGACGTGAGGTGTCAGGGGATGGACTGTCCTCTTACCCACACCCCTGGTTAATGCCGGATTACTGGCAATTCCCGACAGTATCTATGGGCCTGGGGCCGATTCAGGCGATCTACCAAGCACACGTTATGAAATATCAGCAAAAGCGGGGACTGGTTGACCATCGGGACCGCAAGATCTGGTGTTTCCTCGGGGATGGGGAGTGCGATGAGCCGGAATCGTTGGGCGCGATCGGTCTTGCTGGCCGCGAGGGCTTGGGAAATCTCCACTTCGTTGTGAACTGCAATTTGCAGCGGCTTGATGGGCCGGTCCGAGGTAATAGCAAGATCATTCAAGAGCTCGAAGGCGTTTTCCGCGGGGCCGGTTGGAACGTCATCAAAGTTATTTGGGGGCGCAGATGGGATCCGCTGTTTGACCGTGATGAGTCGGGCATGCTGCTAAAACGCATGGATGAAGTCTGCGATGGAGAGCTGCAGAATTGTAAATTCAACGGCGGCGCGTACACGCGTGAGCACTTCTTTGGAAAGTACCCAGAGACCCTGGATCTCGTCAAAGACCTGAGTGACGACGACATCATGTACCTCAACAGAGGAGGGCATGATCCCTATAAGGTCTATGCAGCCTATGCGGCAGCTTGTGAAGAAACTGAGCGACCCACTGTCATTTTAGCAATGACTGTTAAAGGGTACGGCACCAGTGAAGCGGGAGAGGCCAGTAACGAAACCCACTCGCTGAAAAAGCTGGACATCAAGAGTCTCAAGGCCTTTCGCGACCGTTTTGGCGTGCCAATACCGGATAAAGATCTGAAGGATGTGCCTTTCTACAGGCCTCCCGAGGACAGTCCGGAAATGCGTTATTTGCGAGAGAAGCGTGCGGAACTCGGGGGTAGCATACCGGCGCGACGAGCGACGTCTTATAGCTTGCCTGTTCCCGCCAAGTCCGTTTATGCAAGTCAGCTAAAAGGCAGTGGTAAACGCGAAATATCGACCACCATGGCGTTTGTGCGTGTGTTGTCATCCCTCGTGAAGGATAAGCAAATTGGCGAGCGTGTCGTGCCAATTGTGCCTGATGAGGCAAGAACATTTGGCATGGAAGGCATGTTCCGCCAGCTGGGCATTTACTCTTCAGTGGGGCAGCAATACACGCCTCACGATGCAGGTCAGATCCTCTACTACAAAGAGGAAGAGACCGGGCAGATCTTAGAAGAAGGTATTAATGAGGCGGGCGCTATGTCTGCCTGGCTAGCTGCGGCTACCTCTTATTCGGTCTCTGATTACCCTATGGTGCCGTTTTACATCTTCTATTCGATGTTTGGCTTCCAACGTATTCACGATCTAGCCTGGGCGGCGGGCGATAGCCAAGCACGAGGTTTTCTCATGGGAGCGACGGCGGGTCGGACTACGCTCAATGGCGAGGGGCTGCAGCACCAAGACGGGCACAGTCACTTGATGGCAACAACGATTCCAAACTGTATTTCATACGATCCAACCTACAGTTACGAGCTAGCGACCATTATTAGCTCGGGTATGAAGCGCATGTTCGAGGACGGCGAAAACGTTTTCTATTACATCACGACGATGAACGAAAACTATGTCCACCCGGATATGCCCGAGGGTGTCGAGGACGGCATCGTAAAGGGGCTTTACCCGCTTAAAGTATCGACAGCTAAGTCGAAGAAGCGTGTGCAGTTGATGAGCGCGGGAACGATCATGCGTGAAGTCGAAGCGGCGGCAGAAATTCTAGAAAGCGACTACGGTGTTGCTGCAGACATCTGGAGCATGACGAGTGTTAACGAGCTCGCTCGTGATGGCCAAAGAGTGGTTCGACAAAACATGATGAATCCTGCTGAGGCGCCTCAGATCCCCTATGTTACGCAATGCCTCGAAGCGACTGAGGGGCCTATCATTGCCGCCACGGATTATATACGAGCGCATACGAACCAAATCCGAGAATTCATGCCGAGGTCCTTCACGGTACTGGGTACTGATGGCTTTGGTCGAAGTGATACCCGAGCTCGGCTCCGAGAGTTTTTTGAGGTTGATCGCCGGTACGTTGTATTCGCCGCGATGACCGCTTTGGCTGACGAGGGTGTCATCCCGCGATCAGACTTGGCAAAAGTGATGAGTGATCTCGGCATTGATCCCTCAAAGCCTGATCCTACAACGGTTTAAGGAGGAGCAGTCGTGGCGAATTATACGATTTGTGTTCCTGATATTGGCGGTGCTGAAGGCGCTGAGGTTGTTGAGCTCCTCGTTGGGGTGGGCGATCAGATTGACGTCGAGCAGAGCCTGATTGTGCTTGAGTCAGACAAAGCCTCTATGGAAATTCCGGCTTCCCATGCGGGCATTGTCTCCGAGCTAAAAATGGCTCTTGGCGATGAGCTCTCAGAGGGCGATGCGATCTTGGTCATTGAACTCGCAGACGGCGAAGCCGTGGCCACTGTGCAGGAGGAGACCCCGTCTGTCACCGCCGAGGAAAGTGCGGTCGTCGCGGTGGACAACGCTGCCGTGAACGATCAGCCGGCGGATACGAGTGGTAGCGATGCAGTGCGCGACATTGTTATCGCAGTACCTGATATTGGTACCGACGGTGATGTCGAGGTTGTTGAAATCCCAGTTGCCGTGGGAGACGTGTTGGAAGAGGGGGATTCGATCGTCGTTCTCGAGTCCGATAAAGCGTCTATGGAAGTTCCGTCAACGACTGGCGGAGAGGTACTCGCTTTATTGGTTGAGGAAGGTGCTCAGGTGAAGGAGGGGTCTTCCTTAGTACGGATACGCACTTCAGGCTCTAGTGAGTCTGCGGGAGCAGCATCTGAAGCACCAGCACCAGCACCAGCACCAGCACCAGCACCAGCAGCACCAGCACCCGCACCCGCACCAGCACCCGCACCTATGGCACCGCGACAGCCGGCAGAAGCGGCGCAATCTGCTGAATCAAATGATTCCAGCAGTCTTTATGTGGGGCCTGCGGTGAGAAAGTTGGCTCGGGAGTTCGGTGTTGATCTGTTCAAGGTCACGGGGTCTGGTCCGAAAGGGCGCATTATTAAAGAGGATGTTCAGGCGTACGTTGCCAAGCGACTGTCAGAGCCGTCCGCGGGGTCCGTTGTAACAGAGTCCGGGATCCCATCCGTCGCCGATATCGATTTCTCAAAATTTGGCGCCATTCGGCATGAAGATCGGTCGCGTATTGAGAAAGTCACCGCCGCTAACATGTCGAAGTCTTGGCTCAACGTACCGCATGTGACGCAATTTGATGATGCTGACATTACCGATATGGAAGAGTTCCGTAAGTCTTTAAAAGCGGAGGCCGAAAGGCGAGGAAGTAAGCTTTCGCCGCTTCCGTTCATCATTAAAGCTGTGGCGCTTGCGCTCAATGAAAACCCCAAAATTAAATCCTCCCTCGCAGAGCAGGGCGAGGCACTGATTTACAAGGACTACTGTCATATCGGTATGGCGGTCGATACACCTAATGGGTTGGTGGTTCCGGTTATCCGGGATGCGGATAAGAAGTCGATCTGGGTGTTATCCGATGAGATTCGCGATCTCGCTGCAAAGGCGAAAGATAAGAAGCTCAGGCCTGATGAAATGCAGGGCGCTGTATTTACTATCAGCAGTCTCGGGAATATTGGCGGTCGCGGTTTTACGCCCATCGTTAATACCCCAGAGGTGGGCATTTTAGGTGTGAGTAAGGCATCCACTCAGCCAGTCTGGGATGGTGAGGCGTTTCAGCCAAGGGTGATGTTGCCCGTTGCGCTGTCATACGATCATCGCGTTGTTAACGGCGGGGATGCGGGACGCTTCCTGACCTACCTTGTGTCCTTGTTGAGTGACATCCGCCAGTTGGCTATGAGCTAGCTATACGGCTGGGGCGTTGCATAACGCCCTAGGCGTTGGTGTTTTGAAGGGCCATATCAGCCCTTCACGATCAGCGGGTTAGCGCTCTTTTAGGGTTTGGTGTGCCACTAGCCGGTGTTACGCATGCCCGCAGCGACGCCGGCAATGGAGACCATCAGCGCACGCTGTACCGATTCACTCTCACTTTCTCTCACCCGGCGTAGCAGCTCTATCTGCACCAGATTCAATGGCGCAGTGTAGACGTTGCGAAGACCTATGGATTCGAGGCCCCAGGGGTCTGAAGCCATAAGCGTGTCCACGTCGAGAATCTCCATGAGTGATTCAATGTCAGCGCCGAGCTGCTGTCGCAAATCGCGCCCCAAGCTTCGTAAGTCCTCGCGCACGAGCGTGTCGTCGTAAAGCGAATTGATGACGAGGTCGGATTTGGCGTACACCATATCCAACATTGACAGACGCGATGCAAAGAAAGGCCACTGGTCACGCATTTCTCTTAGCTCGGCCAACTTGCCATTCTGGACGGCCGCGCTGAGCGCCGAGCCTGCACCTAGCCATGCTGGCAATACCAGGCGACTTTGGGACCATGCAAATATCCAGGGAATGGCTCTAAGCGTCTCGATGCCTCCGCCGGTTCGTCGCCGAGCGGGACGTGAGCCGAGGGGGAGGCTTGCCAGTTCAGGCTCGGGTGTCGCTTGCCTGAAGAACTCGACAAAATTTGGATTGTCGCGTACCCAACTCCGGTAGTCTGCGCAGGCTTGGTCAGCAAGTGCATTCATGAGCTCTCGCCACTCAGGTTTTGGGATAGGCGGTGGCGTTAGGTTGCCTCGCAAGATGGCACTGGTGTATTGCCCCAGCGTATTGCTCGCTAGGGGTTTGAGCCCTAACTTAACCCGAATCATCTCGCCTTGTTCAGTTACTCTGAGCCCTTGCTCAAGGGAGCCAGGAGGTTGTGACAAGAGTGCCTGGTGAGCGGGCGCTCCACCTCGACCAATTGTGCCGCCACGCCCATGAAATAATTGCAGGCTTACATTGTGGGACCGGCAGATATTCAGCAGGGCTTCTTGCGCTCGATACTGCGCCCAGCCAGCTGACAGCATGCCAGCATCCTTTGCACTGTCTGAATAGCCGATCATGACAACCATCGAATGATCGATTCTCGATCGGAACTCAGCATCACTGAGCAGCGCGTCAAGCGTGCTCGGTGCGCCGTCTAGATCGTCCAATGTTTCAAAGAGCGGTGATACGGGTAAATCGAGTGGGCCGCCCGTTGCCTTCAGGAGTAATTGAACCGCCAGCACATCTGACGGTTCTGCTGCCATTGAAATGACATAGCAGCCTAATGCTTCACGCGGTGTGTCGGCGATTACACGAAACGTATCGATAACTTCCTGACAGGGCTCTGAGGCCGCAAAGTCCAATGGCAGAAGTGGCCGTGGATTCGTGATTTCTGCCTTTAAAAACGCCTGCTTATCCTCTTCGGACCACGAGGTGTAATCACCGAGTCCAAGTGCAGTTGTAATTTCGTTAATGACGTCACTGTGGCGAGTGCTTTCCTGGCGCACATCAAGCGTAACGAGATGCGCTCCAAATGACTCGAGTCGGCGAACGAGATCCAGCAGCTTTCCGTCACCGATAGCTGACAAGCCGACTTCAGATAGCGAATTTCTGCATTTTTCCAGTGTTGCAATGATATCGGCGGTGAAAAGCACCGGTGGCAGCGGATTTACGCTGTCCTGAATATAGGCGCCAAGCTCATCGCGTTGTCGTCGCACGCTATCGCGCAGTGGTTTTAAAATAGCGCGGTAGGGCTCTCTTGCATCGGCCGCTTCTGCGCGAAGGTCGTCGGTTGCGCGGGTGACAGATAACTCTTCGTAGATGGCCTCGAGATCCCGGTTTATAAGGTCTGCAGCTTGCCATCGACTGATGATCATGACCCGCCGCGTCACTTTGGCTGTGACGTTGGGGTTACCGTCGCGATCACCCCCGATCCAGCTCGAGAGACGCACAACGGGTTTCGTTCGTGGGGGTAATTGAAGGTCAAATTTACGCGCAATCGCGTCAAGGTCTCTCATAAACTCGGGAATCGCATTCCACAGCGAGTTTTCGATAACGGCAAAGCTCCACCGCGCTTCGTCGATGGGAGTTGGCCGCTGCTCTAAGAACTCTTCGGTATGCCAGATTTGCGCGATGAGATCCGCTAACCTCGACTGAATTCGGGCCTCATCAGCAAGGCCTGATTCGAGGTCAGAAAGACAGTCATGTATCTCCCCATGCTTATGAATCAGTGTGCGTCGCGTGATCTCAGTCGGATGGGCCGTAAGCACAAGGTCGATGTGCAAATTAGCGATCGCCTCCGCCAGCGATGCCTTGCTTACAGACTGGCTTAAATCCTCAATGGTGCTTGATATGCGGTTGTATGCGCCGAAGTGATCACTCACCGACTTGCTGGTGGTGAAATGCTGGTCGGCAATATTTGCCAGGTTTAGAAACTGTGCAAAGCCGCGCGATATCAGTAGCAGCTGCTCCGAATCAAGCCTTTGCAGCGCGTTGAAAAGCGCCGTGGTTTGCTCTCGTTCGGTAGCAGACTTCGACGCTTGTCGAATCGATTCGATGGTTTGATAGAGCTCTTCGCCGACCGTGGAACGAATAACGTCGCCCAGCGTATCGCCGAGCAGTCGCACATTCTGCCGCAAGGGCGATGTGTCCAATAGCGCATTGTTTGTCATGTCTTAACTCGTTGGGAATCGGGTGTCCTTAAGGCTGTCTTTGATTCGAGCGAGATGTGGTGTGAAGCCCTCTCCACGGCGCAATGTCACGCCTGTGGCAAGAACATCCAAAATGACAAGCTGTACCAGTCGAGACGTCATGGGCAAATATTGCTCTGTGTCTTCTTCTACTTTTACATTGATACAGCAGTGACTTTTTTCAGCCAGGGGCGAGCCCTCGGCAGTCAAAGAGACGACGGTCGCCTCGGTTTGGCGGGCAATCTCTGCTGCCTCAATCAAAACTTTCGTCCGGCCCGTGTGTGATATGAAAAAGAACAAATCACCCACCCCTGCCGATGCGGCAAGCATTCGCTGCATTAGAGGGTCTTCATGCGTGAAGACAGGGACGTTAAATCGAAAAAACTTGTGTTCTGCATCCCGCGCAACCGCGGCTGATGTGCCAAGGCCAAAGAAATAGACGCGTCTCGCTTGTGCGATTTGATCAACGGCCTGTGCGATAGCCTTTAGTGGTAGTCCTTCTTTTGCCGTCAAGAGCGCATTAATGGCGTTATCAAAAAGCTTCGATGGGAATGTATTGATGTCGTCTGAAAATTCTACCGCGCGGCTAACGTATTTAACGCCCGAAGCCAGCGAGGTGGCGAGTTGTAATTTGAAGTCAGGGAAGCCTGTTGCACCGAAGCGCTTACAAAATCGATTAACGCTTGGTTCGCTTACACCTGCTGCCGCGGCTAAAGACGCAATACTGGACCGTGTCGCTTCTTCCGGCGCCTTGAGTATGGCCTTCGCTACTTTTGCTTCAGACTTATTCAGCTCGCCAAGTTGGCGCTGGATGACCGCAAGCAGATTGGGTTCAGACGTCATTATGAAGTCTTCGTTGGTAAGAATATTACGAATAATGCCTCAATTACGTAGCTTTCGCACCGAAATTTTCAAGTTCTTCTTCAATAATTTGTAATAAAACTAAAATTTAGCCCATTTTTCTGATTTTATGTTTGTAATTTTGTAAATTTACTACATAATGTCGGTCATTAGAGGGGGACCTTATGGTTAACGTAGCTATCAACGGTTTTGGCCGTATTGGACGCAATATCTTGCGGGCGCTGTATGAGCGACCTGAAATGGCGTCTCAACTTCGTATTGTTGCGATTAATGATCTTGGCACCCCCGAAATCAACGCCCATCTTCTGCAGTTTGATACAACGCACGGACGCTTCGGCGCATCCGTGGTCGTGGAAGACGACGCGATGGTGGTTAACGGTGATCGCATCGCGGTTTTTGCTGAGCGGAATCCAGAAGATTTACCTTGGGGTGATCTCAATATTGATGTCGTGTTTGAGTGCACGGGCATCTTTACATCTCGCGATAAGGCCGCCGCTCATCTCAGAGCCGGTGCCCGCAAGGTTTTAATATCAGCTCCGTCAAACGACGCGGATGCAACCATCGTCTATGGCGTTAATCACGACGTAATAAATGATGATGCCGTCATTGTTTCCAACGCCTCCTGCACAACGAATTGCTTAGCACCCATTGTGGCCCCCTTGAATGCGTCTGTTGGCGTTGAGAGTGGTCTGATGACGACGGTTCATGCCTACACAAACGATCAGAACTTGAGCGATGTGTATCATTCGGATTTATACCGTGCGCGCTCAGCAACGCACAGCATGATTCCTACAAAGACAGGTGCAGCGGCAGCCATTGGCTTGGTTTTACCCGAATTGAAAGGCCGACTCGATGGGTTGGCGGTTCGTGTCCCTACAATCAACGTATCGCTGGTTGATCTGACCTTTACCGCTTCCCGGGATACGTCCATTGAAGAAATTAATGCCATTTTGGCAAAGGCGGCGGCAGCAGATCGTTTGGGCGTTTTGTCTTGCAACACGCAGCCTCTCGTATCAGCTGACTTTAACCACAACTCGTTTTCGAGCAACTTCGACGCAAACCACACGCGTGTAAGTGGACGCCTAGTTAAGGTGCTCGCTTGGTATGACAACGAATGGGGTTTTTCGAATCGGATGTTGGATACCGGCTGTCTGCTAGCAGCGGGTAGTTTACCGGTCAGTAACGCGGCATAGATTTTTGAGTGTGAGTGTTTGGGGGCCTTAGTGCCCCCTTTTTTTTTTGGCTTCAAAAGCCCCTTGGTTCAAAAGCCCCTTGGTTCTTAAGTCACTGTTGGTGAGGACAGGGCACGCGTGATTTACAAAAGAAGACGCTTTGCATGCGCATGCCTTCTGGTCGGCGTCGCAACCCTGACAGCCGAATGGGCTATTTTCTGTAGAGGTCCTAGCCTCTTTAAGCCCTAGTGAACTTCAAATAGAGAAGTCACGATTGAGTAGCCGAATTTATTCAGCAAACCAGAGGCTAAACTCGTCGTGATGAGCGAAGTGACTAATCGGGTGCATGTCGTCATCGGCGTACTTTGTAGCCTTGTCGAAGACCTCTAACTTGCTGGCACCCACGATATGAATTACGCCAAGCTTGGTATCCAGAAGTCGCTTTTTTGAAAGCGATAATCGACGATGAGGTGCGGTCGTTGGCTGCGTCATCAGTGCATCGTTTTGTGTTGTTAATCCCTCGTCGAGCTCAATGGCGCAAGGAAACAGCGATGCTGTGTGAGCGTCGTTGCCCATCCCTAGAATGACAACATCAAAGGTGCCTAAATGAGCCAGCGATTCGTTTACCTGCCGCAATTTCCCGTCAACATCTATGCTACCCGCACCGAAGTCGACCCAGTTTGCTTGCTTGGCCGCATTTTGCAGAAGCAACGTCTTTACCATGGCGGAATTGCTGTCTTCGTGGGTTTCATCGACCCAACGCTCATCCGCTAACAGAACGGTGATGTTTTTCCAGTCCAGCTCGGTTTGAGACAGCGCTGCGAAGAGACCCTTTGGTGTACTTCCGCCCGAGACGACCAGCGACGCACAGCCTTTGTCCACGAGACCCGCGCTGAGTTGTTCGCTAATTTTTTTGGCTAGCGCGGTGTCTAGTTCAACTCGCGATGAAAAATTATGCCGACTAGACATGCCAGCTCCGGAAATCTTTCTCGATGAGTACCTCTGCTTTGGCTGGCCCCCAGGCGCCTGCCTGATAGGGGAGCGCTGGCACTTGTTGTTCTTTACAGGCTTCAATGAGTTGATCACACCATCGCCAGCTTTCCTCAATCTCCTCGCGACCGACAAACAACGATTGGTCACCCTGAATGGCGTCTAGGAAAAGACGTTCGTAGGCATCGGGGATGCGGTCAAGATCGCTGCCTTCTCTGAAGTCCAGATCTAAAAGATGTGATTGAAGCGACATGCGCTCCTTCAAACTTTGTTTCTTGGAGACCATGCTGAGCTCGATACCCTCGTTAGGCTGGAGGCGAATAACGAGCTTGTTTGGGATGTTTGCGCCGTTTCCGAAGATGTTATGTGGAAGACTCTTGTACTGGATAACAATTTCGGTGACTTTTTCTGGTAATCGCTTCCCAGTGCGCAAGTAAAAGGGCACTCCCGACCAACGCCAGTTGTCGATGTGAGCCTTAATGGCAATGTAAGTTTCGGTATCACTACTGTCCATCTCACAGCCGTCTTCATCTAAATAGCCCGGAACCGCCGTGCCGCGGATCCAACCGTTGATGTACTGACCTCGGACAACTTTTTCATTGACGGACTGAGAATCGATACGTCGCAATGCACGAACAATCTTTACCTTCTCGTCGCGAATACTCTCAGCTTCGAGCGAGTTTGGTGGCTCCATGGCAACCAGGCACATGAGTTGCATTAGGTGGTTCTGCACCATGTCGCGCAGCTGTCCGACCTTGTCGTAATAGGACCATCGACCCTCGATGCCTACCATCTCCCCTACCGTGATTTGAACGTGATCGATGCAGGTGTTGTCCCATTGGCTATTGATGAAGCTGTTTGCGAAACGCAAAACCAGCAGATTTTGGACCGTTTCTTTACCCAAATAGTGGTCGATTCGGTAGATCGCCTTTTCATCAAAGTATCTTGAAAGCGCCTCATTAACATTGATCGACGACTCAAGATTTTCGCCAATCGGTTTTTCAACAACAATGCGACAGTCACCGGCTAGGCAATTTGTGGTGCTGAGGTGTTCGCAAATTGGCGCAAAAAGTGAGGGCGGCGTCGCGAAGTAGAACAGGCTTACTCGCTCGTCATCCAGCCATTCCCGTAACTCACCGTATTCATCCGGCTCTGAGAAATTGACAGCGACGTAGCTAAAACGCTGAGTAAAGCTCGCCCACTCATCGTCGCTGGGCGCGTCATCTCCCATATAGGAGGCCATCTTGCCCTTCAATACGGGCAAAAACTCATCAAGTGTTTGCTTGGTTCTCGCGACGGCTGCGATGCGCAGGTCTTTTTGCAGTAGGTTCAGGCGCTCCAGTTGGAAGAGAGCGGGAAACAACTTTCTCGCGGAAAGGTCGCCAGAGGCGCCAAAAATAATCAGATCGACAGCTGCCATGTAAGGGTCTCCCAGCTATTTGCTTAAGGTTGAAGCGCGGCGAGCGATGGCTTCGATTTCGTCCCAGCGTCCGGTTTGAATGGCTTCACTGGGGGTCAGCCAGGTCCCTCCCACTGCTCGCACGTTGGAGAGTGAGAGGTATTCGTGAGCGTTATCAGGCTTGATGCCACCTGTTGGCACAAACTGAATGTCCGCAAAAGGGCCGCTAAATGCTTTGATCGCAGCAGCGCCACCCGATGTTCCTGCTGGGAAAAATTTTAAAATAGAAAATCCTGCTGTTTTCGCCGCCATCACTTCAGTGGCCGTCACAGCACCGGGTAAAAACGGTATATCAGTCAGTAAAGCACGCTCAAATAGCTCATCAGATTGACCCGGCGACACCACAAACGACGCACCTGCATCGAGCGCCGCATCAAATTCTTTAGCTGAGCACACGGTACCAACACCCACGTTCGCAGCCGGCACATGCTCACTGATTTGTCGGATTGCGTCCAACCCGTACTGAGTGCGAAGCGTCACCTCTAAGTTAATGATGCCACCGGCGACTAAGGCTTCGGCAAGTGGGAT
Organism: Candidatus Paraluminiphilus aquimaris; assembly: GCF_026230195.1. Classification (NCBI taxonomy): domain Bacteria; kingdom Pseudomonadati; phylum Pseudomonadota; class Gammaproteobacteria; order Cellvibrionales; family Halieaceae; genus Candidatus Paraluminiphilus; species Candidatus Paraluminiphilus aquimaris. The sequence goes on from NZ_CP036501.1 coordinate 1,198,472, forward strand.
CGCATGTTCAAGTGACTCAATCGCAATAACCGGAATCACAGGTGATGCGTTTAGAAAATCGTAAGAAGCGGTCATTTAAGTTTTATCCCTCAGCCACAAGGCGGCTCCGAGCAGCCCCGGATCTTCATGAGTTATGACATAGGTGCCAATGTTTGTTGTGTAGTCGGCAAAGCGACCTTTTGCTAAAAATCGTGCGCGAAAGTCGCTTCGGCGAAGCAGGTCGATGTATCTCGGCGCAATGCCCCCAGCAATAAAGACACCACCCATGGCGCCTGCGGTCAGTGCGAGATTCCCGGCCGACGATCCGAGCACCGCAAAGAACATAGCCATCGCTTCGCTGGCAATGGGGTTACCTTGCTGGGCCGCTTCACCGATATCACCGGGCGCTTCAAATTCGGCATGCTGCCCTCTGATTTCGGCGAGCGCTTGATAAATGTTGACGATGCCAGCACCGCAAAGCAGTCGCTCGATCGAAACGCGGCCGAAACGCGCTCGCAGACGTTTCAGTAATTCAAATTCCATATCAGTGATAGGTGCAAAATCGACGTGTCCACCTTCACCCTCTAAAACGACCGACCTTCCGCGTTCGTCAAAGACGACTGTTGCAACACCTGTGCCGGTTCCTGGCCCAAGGGCGACCATGGGTTTCTGGCTTTTCGATTCACCGGCGCCAATTTGCTCTACATCGCTCGCGGTAAGCGCCGGTAACGCTCTCGCAATGGCAGCAAAGTCGTTAATAATTTCAATGCCTGAGTTTCCCAAGTGCTCCGAAAGGAGTGCGCGATCAAAGCGCCACGGACTATTAGTGAAGCTAATGGTGTTCAAATGGGGTGGCGCAGCGACGGCGAGACAGGTCTGAGAGGGACCGGAAGTAGGCAGCCCTTGCGCCTGCCAGTCTGCCGTCAAGTGTGCGAGTACGTCGGCAAAGCTAGCAAAATCGGCGACACGATACTTTGCAAGCGGTAATGGCGATGCCGACTCAGGTGTAACGTATGCAAAACGTGCATTCGTCCCCCCAATATCGCCAACGAGGTAATGCCCTTTGTCTGTCTCAGAATTTGCTGTCGTCATAGGGTTACTCAGCTAAAGAGCGAGGACGCTCCCTCTTCTGCACTGCTCACGGCATTGCGGTTATTAGCGAACATCTGACGACCAATTGTTCGGGGAACAACCGGCGCCACTGCCGCAACGCGGCTCGATAGAACATCTTGATCAACCAGTGCGGACAATACGCCTGTCGTCGCATCAAGACGAATCACGTCGCCATTATGTATTTTAGCAAGTAAGCCGCCTTGGGAGGCTTCGGGAACCAAGTGGATTGCAGCCGGTACTTTTCCCGAGGCACCGCTCATGCGCCCATCTGTAACGAGCGCTATTTTGTATCCTTTGTCCTGCAGAACACCAAGCATTGGCGTTAATTTATGGAGCTCTGGCATGCCGTTGGCGGCTGGGCCCTGGAAACGCACAACCACAATGCAGTCCTTATCAAGTTCTCCGGCTTCAAACAGCGGCTTCAGGTCATCTTGATCATCGATTACCACGGCAGGTGCTTCGATAATGTAGTGCTTTTCCTGTACCGCTGACGTTTTGATCACGCTCCGTCCCAGGTTTCCTTCAAGCAACTTCACGCCGCCGTTGGCTGCAAAAGGTGTAGAAGCTGTGGTGAGAATCTCAGAGTCGAGGCTCTCTTTTGCCGCGGGTCGCCATTTAATTTGCTTGTCAGTCAGCACCGGCTCTTGGCAAAAATCGCCAAAACTGTCGCCAAAACACGTTTTGGCATCATTATGCATGAGACCTGCATCAAGAAGCGCTGTGAACAACGTGCCTGTACCACCTGCCGCATGAAAGTGATTCACGTCAGCCGAGCCATTGGGATAAACCCGCGCAATAAGTGGGGTAACCGCTGAAACCGCGTTGAAGTCAGACCAGTTCATTCGGTAGCCGGCCGCGCGAGCGATCGCAATGAGGTGGATACAGTGGTTGGTGGAGCCGCCTGAAGCGAGTAGGGCCACGAGCGCATTAACCAATGCCCGGGCATCCACGACGTCCGCCATTGGGCGATAGTCTCGGCTTTGTGCCGTTATTCGGGTTACGTGTTCAGCGGCAAAGTCGGTGAGCGCGTCTCGCAAGGGCGTGCCGGGATTAACAAATGAGCTGCCGGGCAGTTGAAGCCCCATAGCCTCAACCATGACTTGGTTGCTATTAGCCGTGCCATAAAAAGTGCAGGTTCCCGGCGAGTGGTAAGACTGACTTTCTGCCTCGAGTAGCTCGTCGCGCCCTATCTTGCCTTCAGCGAAAAGCTGTCGAATGCGCACCTTTTCCTTATTAGGTAACCCTGACGTCATGGGTCCCGCAGGGACGGTCATCACCGGAAGGTGTCCAAATTGCAGGGCGCCAATCAGTAGTCCCGGAATAATCTTGTCACACACACCCAGTAGGAGTGCCGCATCAAACATTTGATGTGACAGTGAAACCGCTGTTGCTTGGGCGATAATATCTCGACTGAATAGGCTCAATTCCATGCCGGGTTGGCCCTGTGTGACACCGTCGCACATGGCGGGAACACCACCGGCAATTTGGGCGGTGCTACCCACTTTTCTTACCGCAGCTTTAATGCGTTCAGGGTAGTCCTTGTAAGGTTCGTGCGCCGACAGCATGTCATTGTGCGCAGTCACAATGGCAATGTTGGCAGAATCCATCAACTTGATGACAGATTTGTCATCGCTCGAACAAGCGGCCATGCCGTGAGCAAGGTTGCCACAGCTCAATTGCTTGCGATCGGGAGCTCCCGTGCGCATGGCTTCTACATCGCCCAAGTACTCATCACGAAGATCTTTACTGCGATCTTCGATAGCGCGCGTTACCCGCACAATTTCAGCGTGCATAGCGGTTCCAGTCCCCCAATAATCTGCCGCGCATTATGTAATAAAAATACATAATTGGCGATAAAAAACAGATTATGCGTCTATTTTTGTAATTTTATTACGCGCGTGGGCCTTAAGCTGACGCCGCACCGAGCATAAACGCCCCTCGGATGCCGGAATCTAGGCCGAGACGTGCTGGCTGGATTAAATCTGCAACAGCGTCAGCATTGTCTAAGTTGGGTAGGTAGCCGGCGAGCGCAACTTGAAATTGCTCTCGAATTCGGGGAAGTAGGTGGGGTGTTTGGTTAACGCCACCGCCGAGAATTAGTCTCTCAGGTCGATGATGAAGAACAATATGCATGGCGAGCTGGCCGAGGTAATACGCTTCAATCTCATGCGCAATATGGTCAGTGTCGAGATCAGACAGTGTCGCCTGCCATCGCGCAAAAATGGCGGGGCCCGATGCCATGCCCTCTATACAATTTCCATGGAACGGACACACGCCAGAGAACGCAGTGTCCTTTGAATGTGGCGGTACACGGATGTGGCCCATTTCTGGGTGGCCAGTACCGTTAGCAATAATTCCGTTGTGGATAACGCCCACCCCAATACCGGTGCCCACCGTGACATAAGCCAGGTGGTTGATCGGGATTGGCCGTCCCCAGTGCGCTTCAGCCAGCGCGGCGCCGTTTACGTCCGACTCAATGCCAGTAGGGCAGTCAAACGCCTGTGAAAAATAGCTTTGCAAATTAACGCCTGCCCAGCCGGCCTTGGGCGTGGCGCCTATTTCTCCGTAGGTTTGGCTTTGTTTATCAATGTCTATGGGACCAAAGCTTGCGATGCCAATTGCGTTAAGCGTATCGCCGTCGAGTTCGATTTTGATGGCATCGACCACGGCTGAGAGCGTGGTATTGGGATCAGTCGTGGGAATGGTTACCCGTGCGCCTATCTGATCACCGCGACCGATCGCGACCACAAATTTGGTGCCACCTGCTTCAATCGCGGCGACGGTCTTGCTGGTTGTGAGGTCCATGTGGTCGGTTTAGCGGTGAGGTCAATAAAAGGCCGACCCTTTCGGGTCGGCCATGACGTCATAGGTCAGATTAGAGTTGAACGGTAAACATGACTGCGTGAACGGTCAGTACCGTAAGTGCCAGTGTTCCGATTAGGAACAACAAAAATCGCACCGTAATTGTGTTGACGTACATTTGCCAAAAGCTGTGAACAATGCGAGATAGGGTGTATGTCCAGGCAGCATAGAGCGAGTAGATGGAGGTATCTCCCGCCATTGCCAAGATGAGAACAGCCGCATAAAAGATCGTGGGCTGTTCCATCAGGTGGGTATAGTTGTGAGCGGTCCAGTTCGCACCCTGTGGCATTGACGCCTCACCGTCAGCGCCTCGCATGCCGGGTGGCAGGTCTCCGAGTTTCATCCCGCCGCCAACGCGTCGTGCCACTAGGATAAAGGTCATAAGTGTTGACCAAAGTGCAAGTACGGCGGCAGCGCCGAGAATTGGATTAAGCGTCTCCATTGTTGATCTCCGTTGTTGTCGTCTGTGTCGTTATTAATCTTATAGTCCGCGAGTCACTTGTCAGCCTGAGGCATGCATACGACCGCGTGCCCAGAGTGTCTAACGAAATGCTGGATGCATGCTAGACTCTTGCACCGAAATTTTGAGTGAGAGCGTTACCATGGTTATCAAACCCAAAGTCCGCGGATTTTTATGCACTACCACGCATCCTGTTGGATGCGATGAAAATGTCCGTCGTCAGATTGATCACGTTAAGTCAAAGGGCGAGATATCTGATGGGCCCAAGCGAGTGCTGGTGCTGGGATCCTCTACTGGTTACGGTCTAGCCTCTCGCATCACGGCGGCTTTTGGCTCAGGCGCTTCGACCATCGGTGTATTTTTCGAGAAAGAAGGTAATGAGAAAAAACCTGGAACGGCTGGCTGGTACAACTCCGCTGCCTTCCATCGTTATGCAGATGAAGCGGGTCTTTACGCAAAAAGTATCAACGGAGATGCGTTCTCGGCAGAGCTCAAAGATCGTGTTATCGACTTGATTAAAGAAGATCTTGGACAGGTTGACCTTGTGGTTTACAGCCTTGCGGCGCCACGTCGTACGCATCCGCTCACAGGTGATGTCCACGTCTCAACACTAAAGCCCATTGGTGCTCCGGCTGTTCAAAAAGGCATCAACACTGATAAAGGGTTGATTCAAGAGTTTCATTTGGAGCCTGCATCCCAAGAGGAGATCGATAACACCGTTGCCGTTATGGGTGGTGAGGATTGGGAGATGTGGATCGATGCTCTGGATGACGCTGGTGTCTTAGCCGCGGGCGCTAAGACCACGGCGTACACTTATATTGGCGAAAAAATCACCTGGGACATTTATTGGCACGGAACCATTGGTGCGGCGAAAAAGGATCTCGATAAACGCGTTCTCGCCATACGAGAGCGCCTGGCTGCTAAGGGCGGTGATGCCCGCGTATCCGTTTTGAAAGCGGTCGTAACACAGGCCTCAGCGGCGATTCCTGCCATGCCCATCTATTTGGCGATCTTATTTAAGGTCATGAAATCGAGGGGTACACATGAAGGTTGTATCGAGCAGATTGATCGCCTATTCCGCGACGCTATGTATGGCGATAAGGCATTAGATGAAGAGGGTCGCCAGCGGGTGGACGACCTGGAGCTGCTGCCGGAGGTTCAAGCAGAGGTGGCTGATCTGTGGGCGCAGATAGGCACCGATAACCTCGACGAGTTGTCTGACTTTGCGGGCTATCGCGAGGAATTTCTTCAGTTATTCGGTTTCGAAGTTGAGGGAGTCGATTACGACGCGGATGTCGATCCGGCGGTCACCATAGCGCAAGTGGTGAGTTGAGATGCAGGCCTACGACGAAGCTGTTCAAGTCTCGCCAAGGATCCGGCGCTTAGTGGCACCGAATCCCAGTGTCATGACAGGGCCTGGCACCAATACCTACATCATAGGAACGGATGATCTAGCGGTAATTGATCCGGGTCCGGCGATTGACGAGCACATTGAGCACATTTTGAAAGTAGGCGATGGCCGCATAACACGCATTCTCTGTACCCATACACACCCTGATCACTCGCCGGCGGCAGCGCATTTAGCGCGAAAGCTCGACGTGCCCATGATTGGTGCGGTGACCGCAGATGATCAACATCAAGATCTTACGTTTCAGCCAGACGTCCATCTGACCCAAGACGCGATATTCTCAGGTCAGGATTGGTCGATTCGTGCAATTCATACTCCGGGGCATGTGGACAATCACTATTGCTTCCTTTTAGAGGAGGAGGGGATGGTGTTTGCAGGTGACCACATTATGAATGGCTCCACGGTGGTCATTGTGCCGCCGGGCGGCAATATGAAAGATTACATTGACTCTCTAAAGCGCTTACTCGATTACGACGTTAAAGCGATTGCACCAGGGCACGGCGAGGTGATTCAAGGTTGCCGCGACGAGGTTGAAAAGTTGGTGCGGCACCGACTCATGCGAGAGGCTAAGGTGGTTGCAAATCTTGAGCGGGGGGGGGCTGTCCCTATCGAAACGCTTGTAGTATCCGTATACGATGACGTCCCTGAGACAATGCATCGGTGGGCGCAGCTGTCGCTGTTAGCTCATCTGCTAAAACTAGAAATTGAAGGCCGAGCCAGACAAGCGGCGGGTGTGTGGTCGCTCACCCATTAGTTGTAAAAGCAGACGGTCAGGCAAATATACTAACGATAATAGCGAGACAGAGAGGTAGCTCATGCAAGGCTTGATGATGGATTTCCCATTAACAATTACGTCAATCATGGAGCACGCTGAGCGTGTTCATGGGGCGCAGGAGATCGTATCCGTAACGCGAGATAACCCAAGACACCGATACACCTATGCCGACGCATTTGGGCGGGTCCGCCAACTAGCCAATGCGATGAACGCGTGGGGCATGGCTTCGAGTGATCGCATTGCAACGCTTGCTTGGAACGATTATCGGCACTTTGAGACTTATTACGCATCAGCCTGCTCAGGGTATGTCTGCCACACGATCAACCCGCGCCTGTTCCCGGAACAAATCGTCTACATCATTAATCATGCTGAAGATCAGTTTGTCTTTTTAGATCCGGATTTTTGGCCGCTGATAGAGCAGGTTGCGCCTCAGTGTCCCGGTGTCAAAGGCTGGGTGGTAATGACAACCGCGGAACATATGCCCGAGACAACTTTGGCAAACGTTCACTGCTACGAGGATGTGATAGCGAATCAGCCTGACAGCTTCGATTGGCCTGCGATCGATGAGAACGAAGCCTGTGCGCTTTGCTATACCTCGGGTACCACCGGCAACCCTAAGGGTGTTCTCTACAGCCACCGCTCAACGGTCCTTCACACGTACGCGACCATGATGCCCGATTCGATGAATATTTCGTCTGCCGACGTCGTGCTGCCAATTGTCCCTATGTTCCACGTCAACGCTTGGGGTAACCCCTATGCCTGTCCAGTGGCGGGCGCCAAGATGGTCATGCCGGGCAATAAAATGGGCGATGGCCCGACGCTTGCGGCGCTTATCAACGAGGAAGGTGTCACCATGTCAGCGGGTGTGCCCACTGTTTGGCTGAACCTCCTGGCGCATTTGCGCTCAACTGGTGAGCGTGTGGATACGCTGCAGCGGGTTGTTGTAGGCGGCTCCGCCTGCCCGCTCTCGGTGATGGAGGAGTTTGATACCTACGGTGTTGATACTCGCCATGCCTGGGGTATGACTGAGATGAGTCCGCTTGGCACTTCAAACTCTTCGGGCGCCCGCCGGCATCAGTACGACGCTGAGACGTTTGCAAACATGCGAACCAACGTAGGTCAGCCTATTTTTGGCGTTGAAGTAAAGATTACCGACGATGACAACAAAGAGCTCCCTTGGGATGGCGTTGCGTTTGGTGCGTTGAAAGTGCGGGGACCGTGGATCTGCTCGAGTTACTTCAAGCTCGACGGCAGCTCTGCACATGAGGACGGAGACTGGTTTGAGACCGGTGATGTGGCGAGTATCGACTCCCGCGGCAATGTATCGATCACAGACCGAACCAAGGATGTCATCAAGTCCGGTGGTGAGTGGATTTCTTCGATTGAAGTCGAGAACTGTGCGACAGGGCACCCCATGGTGGCCGAGGCCGCGGTTATTGGTCGTATCCACCCTAAATGGGGTGAGCGGCCACTTCTGATTGTGGTTAAAAATGGTGAGGGTGATGTTTCGCCCAGTGAGCTAAAAGCCTTCTTGGACGGGAAGATTGCCAAGTGGTGGATCCCCGACGATGTGCAGTACATTGAGGAAATGCCTCATACGGCTACCGGTAAAATTCAGAAGATGAAACTCAGGGAAATGTTCAACGACTATCAATTCCCAGCCTAACTTTTTAAGCCCCGTTCTTGCGGGGCTTTTTGTTTCTGCTCGTTTATGGGTACAGTCCTTGTAGTGATGGGGGCCATGTTCCAAGGGATAGCGTCTTGGGTTTCAGCATGCTTGCTTCTCAGCAGCCTCCTACCGGGAATGACAGATCAAGCTGGATAGTTCAGATGCAAGGTTTTCTTGACTCAATGTCTACGTACACGCATCCCCGCGTGCTGGCCATGTTGTTTCTCGGCTTTTCGGCAGGGCTGCCGTTGTTACTTATTTTCTCGACCTTGTCTATTTGGCTGAGCGAGGCGGGTGTTGAACGCAGTGCCGTGACCTACTTCAGCTGGGCTGCGCTCGGTTATTCGTTCAAGTTTGTTTGGGCGCCACTGGTCGATAAATTGCCTTTGCCGCTTCTCGAACATTGGTTGGGTAAGCGACGAAGCTGGCTATTGCTATCGCAGTTGATGGTGATTTCAGCAATGTTGTGGATGGCTATGAGCGATCCGGCGAGTACTGAGGGCCTTCGGTACATGGCATTTGCGGCCGTCTTGCTCGGTTTCTCGTCCGCCACACAAGACATCGTCATCGACGCTTACCGGATTGAAGCTGTTGAAGAAAAATTACAAGCGTTAATGTCAGCCTCTTACGTGGCAGGCTACCGGATAGGGATGATTGCTGCGGGTGCGGGCGCACTCTATCTCGCCGCGGGGCTGGGTACCACGAAAGAAGCCTACGTCTATTCGTCATGGCAACTCACTTACATAGCGATGGCGGGCACCATGCTGGTTGGTGTCGCCACCACCTTGATGATCGAAGAACCGCGTCGTCGCAGTGAGTTAAGTTTCCTTGAGTCAACCAGTGACTACCTCCGATTCTTACTTTTGTTTGCCTGTTTTGTTTCCACGCTTGTGGGTGGCTACGTTTTGCTTGCCGATGGCATTACTGAACTTCGGATAGGGCTTGAGGGCCTTGGCCTCGGTGCGTCACTAGCGGCATTCTCGGCTGAGGCTATCTGGCTGCTGGCCACTGTTGCCATGGCGGCGGTCACGAGTTGGATGCTGGTGATGTTAAACATTGCTAATCGGCGGGCACTGCAAGAAACCTATGTTAATCCGATTGCTGAGTTTTTTGGCCGCTACGGCAGGATGGCGTTCTTGGTGTTGCTACTCATTGGCTTCTATCGCGTTTCCGATATTGTGTTGGGCGTGATCTCCAACGTCTTCTACGTGGATATGGGGTTCAGTAAAAATCAGATCGCGACCGTCACTAAAGTGTTCGGTCTATGGATGACTATTCTGGGTGGCTTTGTCGGGGGTTTCCTCACCATCCGATACGGTGTGCTCAAGATCTTGATGTTAGGTGCTGTGATGACCGTCATCACGAATTTGTTATTCATCCCCCTTGCCAATAACCCCGGAAATCTCTCGTTGCTCTATGTCGTCATCGGCGCAGATAACCTCACCGCCGGGTTAGCGGCTGCTGCCTTCATTGCTTATCTCTCAAGCCTGACAAACCTGTCTTTTACTGCGATGCAATACGCCATGTTCAGTTCAATGATGACCCTATTCCCCAAATTACTGGGTGGCTATTCAGGCTCAATCGTTGACTCACTGGGCTATGAAAGCTTTTTCCTCATCTCATCCATGATGGGTGTGCCGGTCCTCGTTTTAATTTGGGCTGTTGATCGCTACGTGAAAGAGATCAAGCCGTGAGTTTCGTAGAGTTCACAGATAGCACCACGAAGACTGCACATACACCGACTGGGATGAAAAACGTCAAGAAAGACGCTCTCGTCGCAACAAGACACCTTAATGGGCCGCCCCTTGGATGGGCGATACGTCTCACCCTGTTAATCTGCTTTGCAACCTCAGCGCTTGGGATGGAGGCAGAGTCCAGTAGCGAAGAAGAATTAACGAGCCGCCCCGTGGGAAAGACACAACTTACAACCGCTCAGATTACCGACCTATTTTCTGATGTCATTGATCGTGGCGAGGTTCAGAACCAGCGCGGTATATCCGCAGAGACACGCTGGCACGCAGATGGAACCTTTGTCAGCCAATGGACCAGAGAAGCCAATGGCGATGGTGACCCGATAAAACGGCAGGTCAGGGGTCGTTGGCGAGTCGAGAATGACCTCCGATGCGTGACGTTTAGCACAGGAAATCAGTCTGATTGGTCATGCGCTGAGGTCTGGATGCTTGACGATGAACGCGTGCTGTCTCTCAACCCTGATGGGAGCATTCACGGCCTGCATCGGCTGTCTCCCTTGAAATGAGCGCTAAAAACCCACATTACCTAACATATCGCGGCGCAATGGAACGACGTACACTGGGTACAGATGCGTGGGCGAGGAAAACCTTATGCCGTTTTTGCTGATTGCATATCCGTTTTTGGAGTTTTGGTCATTACTTGAGCTCAGCGCTCAAGCCGGTGCACTCGCTACCGTCGGTTACATCCTACTCATGATCACCCTAGGCTATTGGCTACTTCAATTAGCAGGACGTTCTGCACTACTCACTGCAGGACGATTCCCTTCGGCCGCGGCTATTCGTGGCCAGCTCTTTGCTGGAGAGATAAGCGTGGCCTTCGGTGCCGTGCTGTTAATGATCCCCGGGTTAATCTCTGATTTCCTCGCCCTCTACGTTTTTTTGAGGGCGGCTGTAAAAGCTGTGTTTGGTGGGGTGAGTTCACGCACAAGTTCACGTTCCGCGGCACCTGAGCGAGACATTCCTGATCGCACGCCAGATATCCCCACCGATCGCGGCCCCATTACGCTCGAGGGTGATTATTCGCGCGTTGAAGACGATTAAAGCGCGGTTATTTCTGTTTTTTTTTAATGCTTTTTAGCACTCTCACCTCTTGAGTGCTAAAAAAGGCTTGAAATTGTTTTTGGAGTCCCCATTATTCCCTCAGCCCTCAGTGGGGGATAAAAAATAATCGTCATTTTGGAGATTGAAACCCATGAATATTCGTCCGTTGTACGACCGTGTTGTCGTGCGTCGTAAGGAAGAAGAGCAGACTTCGGCTGGTGGTATCGTCCTGCCTGGTTCTGCACAAGAGAAGCCTAATCAGGGTGAAGTTGTCGCAGTTGGTGCCGGAAAGGTATTGGACAACGGTGAGCAGCGCCCTTTGACCGTGCAAGTTGGCGATCAAATCGTGTTCGGGCAGTACGCAGGCAGCAACACCATCGAAGTAAATGGTGAAGAGCTGATCCTGATGAGCGAAGGCGAAATTTACGCCGTTATCGACTAAGTAATTCAGACCAACGAAAGTTAAGGAATTTAGACATGGCAGCTAAAGACGTATTTTTTGGTGATTCTGCTCGCCAGCGCATGCTGGTTGGTGTGAACACACTGGCTGATGCCGTTAAAGCAACACTTGGTCCAAAGGGCCGTAATGTAATTCTCGAGAAGTCATTCGGCGCGCCGACTGTCACCAAAGACGGTGTCTCAGTCGCTAAAGAAATCGAATTGGCGGATCGTTTCGAGAACATGGGTGCACAGATGGTGAAGGAAGTAGCTTCGCAGGCATCTGACGTCGCTGGCGACGGTACAACCACTGCAACCGTTCTCGCTCAATCGATTGTAAACGAAGGCCTTAAAGCGGTTGCGGCGGGTATGAACCCCATGGACCTCAAGCGTGGCATCGACAAAGCTGTTGCGGCAGCCGTTGACGCGGTTGGTGGCATGGCATCAGCTTGTGAAGACAACAAAGCAATTGCTCAGGTCGGCACTATCTCAGCGAACAGCGATACGTCTGTAGGCGAAATCATTGCTGAGGCGATGGAGAAAGTCGGCAAAGAGGGTGTCATTACGGTTGAAGAAGGTTCAGGTCTTGAGAACGAACTCGACGTAGTCGAGGGTATGCAGTTCGATCGTGGTTACCTGTCCCCCTACTTCATCAACAACCAAGACAACATGTCAGCTGAAGTCGAAGACCCCTTCGTACTGCTAGTTGACAAGAAGATCTCTAACATTCGCGAGCTTCTTCCTGTTCTTGAGCAAGTAGCCAAGGCATCGCGCCCGCTCGTGATTATTGCGGAAGACGTTGAAGGCGAAGCATTGGCGACACTGGTTGTTAACAACATGCGCGGCATCGTTAAAGTA